>NZ_CBDDRA010000031.1:0-63256 GCF_965232925.1 Tumidithrix helvetica PCC 7403 | reverse complement strand
TACCACGTCTAGGTTCTACCATTGGCGTTTTTCCCAAGCCTACCCCTTTTTAGACTTGTGTAGCAACTAAAGTCTCGCACTGAAAGTGCGTAGTTTCGACTAGCGTTTTGGGACAATGAATTCTTTCCGTTTTTTAAACTGATATGTATATACCCCTGCTCGATCCGCAAGACAACGATTTCCATGCTCTATCGCTAACCTAGGGGCAATTTATGAATTGCCCCACAGGGGAATCGCTCCTTTCTATTCTAGAATCTGTCGTAATGCTGACTCTAGATCGGGATAGGTAAATGAAAAGCGGTTAAGGGTGGCTTTTTGCGGCAAGACCTTTTGACCGCCCAAGATCAAGGTCGCAGATTCGCCTAGCAAAATTAACAAAGCTGCCGCAGGTACTGGTAAGAGCGCGGGACGACCCACTACTTTTGCCAGAGTCTTTGTCAATTCCTCATTGGTGACTGGGTTTGGGGCTGTGGCGTTCAGAACGCCTACAATCTGACTATTGGCGATCGTAAATAAAATCAAACTGACCAGATCGTCGCGATGAATCCATGAGAACCATTGTTTGCCCGATCCAATTTTGCCACCGATACCCAACTGAAATAGCGGCAAGATTTTGCCTAAAGTGCCACCATAGGCAAGCACAATCCCAATTCTTAGCTTCACCAATCGCACCCCAAAATTTGTGACTGGATCGGCTGCTGCTTCCCAAGCCTGACAGACCTCAGCTAAAAAGCCTTGACCCGCAAAACTATATTCATCAAAACTCTGGGTTTCATCGCTTCCGTAATAGCCGATCGCACTCCCACTTACCAAAACCTTAGGCTTTACAGCTGCGGCTTGAATTGCCTCAACCAAGATTTTGGTCGTCCCTGCCCGACTTTCGATAATTTCTTGTTTGCGCTGTTCGCTCCAACGTTGTCCAACAATCGATGTGCCAGCTAAGTTCACAACAGCATCGCATCCCGAGAGGGCACTCGTCCAAGCACCTAGCTTTAGGGGCGTATAGCCCACAATTTCAACATTTGAGAAAAATTCCTTGGGGAACTGGCGTGTTGCTTTTTCGGGGTTACGAGCCAATACCACAACTTGATTGCCAAGTGAGTGTAACTGCTCAACTAACCTAACTCCTACAAATCCAGTAGCCCCCGTTACAATAACTCTCATCACAACTTTCCTAAGCTAGTACATAGCTAACAATTTTAGCCCCATAGCGTATGCAAGCCCAAACTTCAACTAAGCCCAAACTACTCATTATTGATGATGAGGCAGACAATCTCGATCTACTACATCGAACTTTATACAAAGACTACAAGGTTTTAAAGGCAAGCAACGGGTTGGAAGGTCTGGAAATTCTTAGTAAAGAAGACAATATCGCTGTAATTATTTCCGATCAGCGCATGCCTATGATGACAGGGACTGAATTGTTTAGCCGTGTTGCCATTGCCTACCCAGATACAATTAGGATTCTTTTAACTGCTCATACCGATGTGCAAGATTTGGTCGAAGCGATTAACTCTTCTAAAGTATTCAAATTTTTAACCAAACCCTATAAACAAGAAGAGCTGATTAATACAATTCAACAGGCAGTCAAAACCTACGATCTTTTAAGGACGCGCACTTCACAGTTAGAAACCGATTTAAAGGATGCCGAAGCGAGATATCGCAGTATTTTTGAGAATTCGGTGGAAGGGATTTTTCAAACCACGCTCAATGGCTACTATTTGATTGCAAATCCCATGTTGGCGACAATCTATGGCTATGAGTCTCCACAACAACTGACCCAAAATATCACCAATATTGGGCATCAGCTCTATGTCAGTCCCAATCGTCGGCAAGAGTTTATCGATTTGGTCAGAGTGCATAAAACCATCTCAAATTTTGAATCGCAGATCTATCGTCGGGATGGTACAAAGATCTGGATCTCAGAAAATGTAAGAGCTATTCACAATGAAGAAGGCGAGTTGGTTGGCTTTGAAGGCACGGTGCAGGATATCACCCAACGCAAGCGAGCAGAAGAGGAAGTCAAGCTCTTACAAACGATGACGATGGAAATTAGCGTTGCCAAGGATTTTAATACGGCGCTAGAAATTGCTCTGCGTAAAATTTGTGAATTTACAGGTTGGGTTGTGGGTGAAGCTTGGATACCTAGTACGAATGGCTTACATCTCAAATATAGTCCTGCTTGGCATTCTACTGTCAAGGGATTGGAAGAGTTTTATCGCCTCAGTCAAAACATAGTATTCCCAACGGGAATTGGATTTCCTGGACGTGTTTGGGAACTTAAGCGACCCGAATGGATCTGGGATATCTCTCAGGAGACAGAACTCGGTTTTTTGCGAAAGTTTGCGGCTCTAGATGCAGGGCTCAATGCAGGCTTGGCGATTCCAATCTTGGCTGAGACCAAGGTAGTTGCTGTCATCGTCTTTTTTATGCATACCCCTAATGATGAAGATCAACAACTGGTGGGTCTTGTCAGTGCGATCGCGACCCATCTGGGTTTACTCATGCGGCGCAAACGCGATGAGGAAGAAATTCGCATCGTCAACGAAGAGCTGGCTCTGGCAAGGGATGAAGCCTTAGAAGCCAATCGTACCAAGAGTGCCTTTGTTGCCAATATGAGCCATGAGTTGCGCACACCCTTAAATGCGATCATTGGCTACAGTGAGATGCTGCAAGAAGATGCTGATGATTTAGGACTAGAAGATTTTCGAAACGATCTCCAGAAAATTTATACCGCAGGCAAACATTTACTCAGCGTGATCAATGACATTCTCGATATGTCAAAAATCGAAGCTGGCAAAATGGAAATGTTTGTGGAACGTTTTGACGTTTTGAGCCTTGTCAATGACGCCGTAAATATGATTCATCCTCTGTTAGAGAAAAATGCTAACGCTTTGGTTTTGGAGTACGATCGACAAGTTGACATGATGGAAACAGATGTAACCAGATTGCGACAAGCGCTGTTTAATTTGCTCAGTAATGCCTGCAAATTTACCCAAAAAGGAACGATTACGATTCAGGTTCAGCGTGAAGTAGATAGCGATCGCACTTGGATCAACTTTAAAGTAAGCGATTCGGGTATTGGGATTAGCCCTGACCAACTCGAACGATTATTTCAACCTTTCACGCAAGCGGATAGCTCGACGACTCGTCAGTTTGGTGGCACTGGTTTGGGACTGGCAATTAGTCAAAGGCTTTGTCGGATGATGGGTGGGGATATTACGGTCGAAAGCGCGTTGAATAAGGGGTCTGCATTTACAATTCGATTGCCAGCGCAGCCCTATAAACCTACACCTTCCCCTGAATTGATTCCAACCTATCCGACGGTAAAGCCACTCCCTTCGATTTTGGTGATTGATGACGATCTAGTCGTACACCAGCTTTTAGAGAGAGCCCTCGGGAAAATGGGACTTTTTGTCTATTCTGCCTATGAGGGCAAAGAAGGCGTGAGATTAGCACGGGAAATCAAACCCAGCGCCATTATTCTCGATATGATGATGCCAAGCATGAATGGTTGGGAAGTTCTCACTGCCCTCAAAGCCGATCCTGAGACCTCCAATATTCCGATTGTGATGTTGACAATTATGGACGATCGAGATTGTGGTTATACCTTGGGCGTAACCGATTATTTAATTAAGCCAATTAACCGCGATCGCCTCATTTCAACGGTGAATAAATATCGCTCCCTCAAAATTGTATCAGCCCATAGCGATCTTAAGAATTCCAAAATGTCGCATAGCTCCGACAATCCCTGCATTTTAGTGATTGAAGATGATGCGAGTGTTCGACAAATGATCGTTCGTATGTTGGAAAAAGAAAACTGTACGCTCTTATCTGCAAAAAATGGACATGAAGCTTTAGAGGTTTTATCCCAAACCTCACCACAACTGATTTTGCTAGATCTAATGATGCCTGAAATGGATGGCTTTGAGTTTATCAATCAGCTCCGACAACAGCACAATCTGCCTCAGATGCCAATCGTTGTAATTACTGCAAAAGATTTATCGCAAGAAGATAAATTTAGATTGGGTGGAACTGTCCAAAAAATTTTACAGAAAGGAGCCTATAGTTGTCCGCAATTGATTGATGAAATTATCCTACTTTTGGATAAGTACGGTGTATTAAAGTGAGTACATGAGTATGTTCATTGCTATGATGCTAGGGGTATAGATCGTTCCAATCCTGTTAAAAAGCATCAGTCTTTCCTTTCACTATCTCTTTGCGGCGGAACGTATATCGAAGATAATCGCCATGTCATTGCCATGTCATCGAGCAACCATCTAGATAGTCCTCTTCACCAGACAACGCCTCAGCAAAACAGAAAACTCCCACCCCTAAGAGTAGTTCTGATCGTGCCATTTGTCGTTCAAATTGTCGCGGCTGTGGGTCTAACAGGCTGGTTATCAGTGCGGAATGGGCAAGAGGCAATTAACGAGTTAGCGCCTCGTCTCAGTCAAGCAGTAACCCATAACATCGAAACTCATCTGCGGGAGTATACCAATACGCCTCATACAATATTGCAAGTTCAAGAAGCAATGGTGCAGTCAGGCAATGTAAATCTAGAGGATTTCGATCGCTTAAAATCCCTATTTTGGCGGCAAGTTCGCCAAATCCCCACAATCGATCTACTTTATTTTGGCAACACAAAGGGCGATTTTCTCGGTGTCGGACGGCAACAGAATGACCTATTGACGGCATCGATCCGAGATGGCACGACGAATGGCAAACGAGAAATCTTTAGCCTAGATGCGCAGGGCAAACACAAGGCGTTACTGCAATCGAGCTTATATGACTCGCGATCGCGCCCTTGGTACAAAACAGCCGAGCAAAAACGTCAAGCGGCATGGAGTCCCATTTATGTGTTTGCAGCCCGTCCAATTTTGGGCATCACTGCAGTGCAACCAATATATGCAAGTACAGGTAAATTTGTCGGTGTGATAGCGATTGATGTCACGCTTGCCCAACTCAGCGATTTTCTCAGAAGCTTAAAAATAAGTGAGTCAGGGCAAGCGTTTGCGATCGAGGCATCAGGAGAGATTGTGGCTACTTCTACGGCAGAGCCCCCCTTTATGACGACCACCAAAGGTCAACAGCGGCTCAAAGCCATCCAGAGCAGTAATCTTGCCATCCGAGCCGCAGCCAAGCAGATTACTGAGAAATTTCCAGATCTCAAAGCGATTCATCAGCCTGAGCAAATTATTTTTGACCTAGAGGGCGATCGCCAGTTTGTGCAGGTTACACGCATTACCGATCGCAAAGGGCTAGATTGGTTCTTGGTTGTAGTGATTCCTGAAAAAGATTTTATCGATCGCGTGAACGCCAACACAAGAACAACGATTACGCTGTGTGGGTTAGCGCTCGTACTCGCAACGATTATGGGAATCTTTACCTCTCGCTGGATCGCTCAACCAATTTTGCGATTGCGGGATGCCTCGAGAGCGATCGCGCAGGGGAAACTCAATCAAACTGTAAAGATCGAGAGCGTACAAGAACTAGCTGCCCTCGCGGAATCTTTTAATCAGATGGCAGGTCAATTACAGAAATCATTTACGGCATTGGCCCAGAGCAATGAAGCGTTAGAACAAAAGGTGGAACGGCGAACCACTGAATATAAATCTGCCGCTGAAGCGTTGCAGATCAGCGAAGCGGCTTTAAAAGCCCAAGAAGCCTATCTTCGCTTAATTCTTAACAACATTCCCCAGCAGGTATTTTGGAAGGATACCGATCTGGTATTTCGAGGCTGTAATAAAAATTGGGCGAAGGCGGCTCAAATCGATGATTCAGGCTTTGTGATTGGCAAAACAGATTATGACCTACTCCTAAGTCACGAACTGGCTGATGAATTTCGCGCCCAAGATCGAAATGTCTTAGAAACTAACACGCCTCAATTACACATCGTTCAAGCAAAAGTCAAGCCCGATTCGGCTGGAGAAATCGTTTGGTTAGATATTAGTAAAATCCCCATTCAAAACGATCGCGGGGAGGTGATCGGGGTCTTGGGTGTATTGGAAGATATCACCGAGCGCAAATTAGCTCAAGAAGCCCTACAAATTGAACAAGAGAAGTCAGAGCAGTTACTGCTGAATGTTTTACCCAAAGCGATCGCCGATCAACTCAAAGAAGGGCAAAGCGAGATTGCCGATAGCTTTGAAGCAGTGACCGTGCTGTTTGCCGATCTGGTTAACTTCACCAACCTCTCTGCCGAACTATCACCTCAAGATGTGGTCAGACTGTTAAACCAGATTTTCTCTACGTTCGATCTGCTCTGCGCTACCTATGGCTTAGAGAAAATTAAAACGATTGGCGATGCCTATATGGTGGCAGGGGGCGTGCCAGTTCCCCGTGCCGATCATGCCGAAGCGATCGCTGAGATGGCTCTGGATATGTTGGCAAAAATTACCGAGCTTCAGGCGCTCACAGGAAAGCCTCTAGAGATTCGCATTGGTATCAACACGGGCATGGTGGTTGCAGGTGTGATTGGTACGAGAAAATTTATCTACGATCTCTGGGGCGACACCGTGAATATTGCCAGTCGGATGGAATCGCAGGGGGAAATGGGTAAAATTCAGGTAACAGAACAAACCTATGTTCACCTCAAACATAAATATGAATTTGAAGAACGTGGCGCGATCGCGATCAAGGGCCGGGGCGAAATGCCAACCTATTGGCTACTGGGGAAAAAATCTCAGCTTAAAAATACGTAATTTGACTCCTTTCTGATTCTCCTTGTGAGTCTTCTATGAATTTAATTGAAATTGGCATCACAGATATGTATTCATGCGATTGCATGAACCAGCCTCACCCAGATGCCTCACCCCTTTGGTTTACCTCATTCAACCGATCGCATGAGGTTAATGTATTCCTAAAGATGTGATTATCAAGCCACGCATTCGTTAGGCAAGTTTTAATCGTTGAGGGTTTCCCCTAAATAACTGTAATAACTAAAAGCTCGAGGGCAAGGGGACATCCCCTTTTCTGAAAATAGGGCTCAGAGCCTAGCTGTAAATGTGGATCGCAAATGTTTTGCAAATTTAAAAAAGATGGGGCAAGTTACAATATGAACAACGATCCAGCCGATGATGAGTTGAGTTCAACGACGATCGATCGCTCATTTTTACAAGAAATTTTTGCCTTGGCGGGTGCTGAGCCTGAAGCATTTTTGGTCGAAATGATCGATTGCTATTTGGATGCCGCCCCTGACTTAATCGCGTCAATTCACAATGCGATCGCAACCTCAGATCTAAATGCATTAAAAAAAGCCGCACATACACTCAAGTCAAATAGCGTTTCGGTGGGTGCTTGTGCACTTGCTAAGTATTGTCAAGAACTTGAAGCGATCGATAAATCAGATAGTATAGAGTCACAGGCTAACTTGCTATTGCAGCAGTTAGAAGTTCAATACCTCAAAACGAAAGAGGCATTGCTGATTGAGCGTCAGAGATATCAGCCATAAGTAGATCATGACAAACAATTTAAGCCCGAAATCGCAGCAGCTAGAACCTGCGCTTGTTTTAATTGCAGATGATGAAAGCCTTATGCGCATGCAGGTAAGCAGAGTCATGAAACAGGCGGGTTATCAGATTGTTGAGACTTCCAATGGCGAGGAATGTTTGTTAACCTACGTCCGCATGCAACCCGACATTGTTTTGCTCGATGCGATCATGCCTGAAATGGATGGGTTTGAATGCTGCATGAGATTGCAAACGCTTCCAGAGAATCATCACGCCCCCGTACTGATGATTACAGGACTAGATGACAAAAAATCTGTCGATCTTGCCTTTGAATCTGGTGCTACTGACTATATTACAAAGCCCATTCACTGGCCAGTGCTTTTACATCGAGTACGACGATTGATTCAGCAATCGCAGATCTATCGTCGCTTAGAGGAGACTAATTACACCTTAGAACTTCACGTACAAGCTCGCACGCAAGAATTGGAAGCGACATTACTTCGCTTACAGTTTGAGGTGGAAGAGCGTAAAAAAGCTGAGGAACAAGTACGCCAATCTCTAACCAAAGAGAAAGAACTCAGCGACATGAAGTCTCGCTTAATTAACACGCTATCCCATGAATTTCGCACGCCTCTATCTTTAATATCGCTTGCCTCAGAGTTTTTGGAAATGAAGCCAAATCTTACTGAGCCTGAGAAGCGATCGCGGAAATTTTCTCAAATTAGAGCAAACGTCAAACGCATTACCCGCATTCTTGATGATGCCCTCACAATCAACCGCAGCGAGTCGGGAAATATTCTCTTTCATACAGCATCCGTAGACTTTGTGAGCTTCTGCCAGCGATTGGTGACAGAGTGGCAGTTTCTCAAGGAGGAAAAGCACGAACTGCAATTTCGGGCTGAAGAAATCCCATCTGCTATTCCCATCGATATGGGGCTACTGGAACAAGCTCTAACCCATTTATTTGTGAATGCCATTCGTTATTCACCAGAGGGAGGAGAAGTACAGATTATCGTTACTGCCCAACCAAGTTTTGTCAGTTTTCAAATTTGCGATCGCGGCATTGGAATTCCTGAAGAAGATCGGCCCAAAATCTTTGATAAATTTTACAGGGCAAGTAATGCCAATAGCATCCCAGGTTCGCCAGGTGCAGGCTTAGGTCTATCGATTGTGAAGCAGGTGATAGACCTACATGGTGGGAAAATCCAAGTTGAGAGCGAGATCGATTGCGGCACAAAAATGACTGTCATTTTGCCGAGGTAGGGGGCTTTAACTGAAAGATTCCAGTACCTTGTGACGTGCCAACTTCCCAGAGGCTGTTTTAGGCAGGCGATCGACCCGATGGATGGCTTTCGGGAGTTTGTATTTAGCTAGATCGCGACTCAGACAGAATTCCCGAATTTCCGCAACTGTGAGTAATTCTGTTGTTACAAGCACGGCTACGACGATTTGCCCCCACTCGCGATCGCTTACCCCTACCACACAGGCATCTTGAATCGTAGGATGCAGCATTAAAATCTCTTCTAGTTCCGCAGGATAGATATTCTCACCCCCACTGATAATTAAATCTGTACGCCGACTGACTACATACAAAAAACCTTCAGAATCCACATAACCTAAGTCTCCTGTATGTAGCCAACCATCTCGCAAAGTTTTGGCTGTGGGGGGATTCACATAGCCAGCCATCACATTTGCTCCCTTTACTAAAATCTGTCCGATTGCTCCGATGGATAGTTCTATCTCAGGGGAATCGATCGCCACAATTTTTACTTGACAACATGGTAAAGGCTGACCTACCGAACCTCGCCTACGCATTACATCTTGAGTTGATAGGGTGGCGATTTGCGAAGCCGTCTCTGTCATGCCATAGGTAGGCATAATCGGTAGCTTGAGTTCTAAACATCGTTCTAGCAGTTGCTCGCTCGGAGCCGCCCCCCCTAGTAGAATTCCTCGCAGATTCTGCCATTCCTCTATTCGATCGGACAAATCGCTTTGGCTGAGTCGGTCGAGAATGCGGGTTAGCATGGTTGGTACGAGAGAGATGAGCGTAATCTTGCCCGTTGCGATCGCTTGGAGCACTCGATCTAAATCGAAACGGGGTTCTAGGGTAATTGTCGAACCATCTAGTACGCTGCGCCAAATAATCGATAGTCCTCCCACATGAAACAGTGGTAGACAAACCAACCAGTTATCCCTAACATCGGTTCCTAAGTTCAACGTGGAAGCGATCGCACTGTGGAAATGATTGCCATAGGTCAACTGTACGCCCTTAGGCTTTCCTGTCGTACCTGATGTATAAATAATTGCTTGAATTGACTCTAGAGCGATGTCTGGAATGAAATTCTGACTGATTTCCTTTTGGGAATTGCTTTCAGCCTGTTTCACAGCTTCGATCGCAATCAGTTTTAAGCTTTCTGTTAAGTATGCTGTTTGGAATCGCTCGATAACTTCGCAAGCTTTCTCTTCCATTTTGCGATCGTAGATGAGAAACTTCGTTACACTATCTTGCAACTGCCAGTGCAATTCTTTGGCACTCAGCCGCGTATTGAGTAAAACTGCAATGCTGCCCAACTTCGCCAAAGCATGAATCAAAACAACATTATTCCCATGATTTTCCATGAGAATACCAACTCGACAGCCACACCCAATTCCCAGTCTCCACAAATTCCTTGCAAGTCGGATCGCTTCAGCTTCCATTTCAGCATAGCTCCAGACCCTGTCAGCGAAGACAAGAGCAGTGCGATCGCCTGTCTGTATTGCTCTCTGGGTTAACCAACTGGGTGCGATCGGCATTGTCAAAACAGGTCTCACTCATTTTCCGATTTTTAGAGTTGCTTCAGAGCCTCAGAAATATCTTGGGTAACACTGCCACCAGAAAACTCTAGGGTAAATGAGGTGGAATCAGGGGGTAGACGAAATCTCATGAATGCGGGAACACCAAAGTTATATTCTTCGCAGACAGCACCAGTTTGATTGAGAATTCGACCATAGTGGGTAACGATCGTTTCCGCAGAGACAAACTCTTTAAAGATTTGCTCCAAAATTTGAATGTTATCGGCAGTTTGATAGTCCCATAGGTCAATTTCTTTGCCAGTGCTATCTTTGATAAAACTGCCCTCAAACATATTGTCGAGGTCTTCTAACTGAATCTCATCGATTTCTTTGCCAACACCAATCAAAAGTAGTTTGATAAAAGGCTTATGCCCATCAGCCACTTCTAAAGCGTACTTAAAGCAAAATTCTTTAACTTCTTCTAGGTCTTCGATCACACCATCGGTGATGATTAAGCAAATCGCCGCAGGTTGCTTAACCCCCAGAGCTGGCGCATCTTTGTATTTGTCTATAAAAAACCTCACTGGTGGCAGTAATTGCGTGCCCGTTCCCCAAGGAATCTTTGGTCCCTTAATAACCACGTTTTGAATTTCTTCGCCACTAAAACTGCCGAGATCTTCAATTAATTCTCCAGCAGCGCCACATGCCCAGTAAATAAAGTCCACTTTGCCTGTAGATGAAAAGTTGGCGAGATAGTTGACCATAACCCGTGCAACTGGCTCTACGACGTTTTGCGCGACCGAGGCATCTGCAAAAAAGCTACTGACAACACCGCTAATCCCATAGATTTTTTTCATCGATGCTGAGCCATCAAGCGCTAAACCAACCCTTGCGCCCTCGATGTCTGGGACGATGAGAATCGTCGCCACAATCTCAAGTTCTCCATTGCTTTGCTTATAGACGTTAACTTCCCCAAAGGGTTGAACCACATTTTTTAGCTGCATATTGAGACTCTCCGATTTTTCAGAATTATACTAACTTACTGCAACCCTGATGGCTGATAACAGACAATTTCTGAGGAATAACTATATTCTTTCTCGAACGCAACCGATACAAAAAAACCATATTTAAATCCCTATAACTTAATCTATCCGATATAGGGATAAATGTACTCTTAAAGATAAGCGCAATTTAGATAAAAAAATGAAGAGCAAAAACTGCCCACCTTTGCGAACAATTCTTGCTCTCAATATTCGTGATTAATTCCAATTCATCGCTTAAAAGAGCGCCGATCGCTAGTTTGTCTTCTTTTTTTGATTAAACAGGGATGATAAACCTTCCTTTAGCTGCGTCACTGTTTTGGCGATCTTGTCACCCACTGTTGGCTGAGGACGTAAAGCTACGGCGATCGCTTCATCAGGAAACTCTTTAAGGCGATAACCATACTCCAAGCTCTCCTTATACTTACTTAGCTTGGGGTAAAGGCGCATTGCCCCCTTGAGCAATTCTTGTTCCTGTTGAAAAATCGCTTGAGCGATCTTGTTACTGCGTTCGACCGTCATGGAGCCAGCAGGTATCCAGTCCTTACCCTCGATCCGCACAAAAATATTAAATTCGGGTAGTCCCTGCTTTTTCATCTCATCATACTTTTGAGAAGCCTGCTCCCGTTTCACGTTCTTCTTCTTTGCTTTTTTAGGTTGTCCTGGTAATTGTCCAAATCCAGATCCTTTTGTCATAAAATTTTGATATTAAACTCTTTACAAAAGTTTATATTGTTTTCGCCAACCTTTGAAAAAGTTCAATCAAAAGTCACACGGTTCGATCTAGAAATGCTAGGTGTTTTAGCTTACTCTGGTTTTGGTAAATTAGGCAAAGGACACCACACCGAAAAGCGATCGCATTCTTTAACCACAATCGAGAATAGTCCAGCATCTAAATCGCGACGGCAGACTTGTATGGCTTCGTTGATGCCCCTGTAATAATTGGTCGATAGATAGGTCTGACCTAAATAATAAATGCCTGCTTCGGAACCTAAGGGAGTTTGTAGGTTCACAGTTTTGACTTCTGAAAGGGAAAGAACGATCATGGCTGTTTCTGCGTGTAGGGCTTGATACTACAAATCATCGGATTTTTCAACGACCTACAGGGTGATGGATGAGTAAGGTCATTTGTGACATTCAGGTAGAGTTCCTATGATGGGGATCACAGGTCGGGTAATTGCCACCATACGGAAAAGCGATTGGACTCTGTCACGACGATTGAAAGCAATCCAGCATCTAAGTCTCGACGACAAGCTGCGATCGCTTCATGAATGCCCTTGTAAACCTTGATGGGCATGAAGGTTTGACCTAGGTAAAAAATCCCCCGCTCCTTCCCCCACGGCGTGTAAACATCTATAGTTTCAAAATCTGAAAGTGCAACGATCATCAATCTTTTGGTGGGTTGATAAGTTCTATCCTATAAATTCTCAAGCATTCCCCTATGACCGCAAGCGATCGCTTGCGGCTTGAGAGTGTGATATTAGATGCAAAGACGTGTGTGTCAATCGCGAGTTCCTCGTGACTTAAATCACTAAAGACGCACAGCAACGTTCCTTTCTCAAGTTTTCAGGCTCCTTCCGACTGATACCTCAAAAGCGATCGCACGAGCAAACTTTGAGTGTCATTTCCTTATCTATAAACCCTATAAGCTTTATCTATTGTGGGTAGATCCATTTAAAGGAGAGCCTGTAAATAGCCACACCACGGAGCGAAAGCCATCTCTAAGTGACTTAACAGGAGCTTCATCCTGGCGGCTAGAAGGAATGGATATGGGGTGAATTTTGATACCACGGCTGCCTAAAACAATATTGCCGATCACCTCAGCACGGGGCATATGAAAATCTGAAGTGATTAAATAAACATTGGTAACATTGCGATCGCGGAGGGCATCAACCATCGTGGTGAAATTGGTTACCGTGTCTACAGCTCGATAGTCTAGATGAATGCGATTGCGGGGTACACCTGCTTGGTCAAACACATACTTCGCATATTCTTCAGGACTACCCGAAGAGACAAAAATCGGCAGATTGGGATGTTTTAGGGCAAACTGCGCCGCAAATTTTTCGCGAGAGGGGGAACCTCCTAGTACCAAGATGGCTTGGGGCTCTTGTTCGACTCTATGGGTCAAACTAGAGAAACTAGGCAACCCGCCTGTAAATAGCCAGCTAAACGCTATGACCCCTGACAAGGTTACGACAGAACTTGTTTTTCGTAAGGGGAGCTTACTCATCACAAAACCTTTAACTTAATTTGTCACCTATCTTGGTGAATATTATCGATAACGTCGAACAAGCGCAACATGAAATTTCCGCCTTGAGAAAAAAAAGAAAATAAAAAAATTAGAAATCCAGTTCCCTACGCCCCTCAAGTGCTTTGGCTAAGGTTACCTCATCCGCATATTCCAGATCGCCGCCCATGGGGATGCCAAAGGCAATTCGGGTAACTTTAGTAAAGGGCTTGATCAAACTGCCGACATAGAGCGTTGTCGTCTCGCCTTCGATGCTGGGGCTAATAGCCATAATTACCTCCAACACCTTACCAATACTGACTCGCCGCACCAAGCCTTGAATATTGAGTTGGTCGGGACCAATGCCATCCATAGGTGAAATTAAGCCACCTAAAACATGATATTTACCCCGATATTCGCGGGTTTTTTCGAGGGCGATCAGGTCGCGAGAGTCGGCAACTACGCAAATCGCCGCATCGTCACGGCTGGGATTCGCACAGATTTCACAAATAACGTCAGCGGAGAGGTGATGGCAAGTCGAACAATAGCCGACCTGCTGTTTAGCATCGATCAGGGCCTTGGCTAAAGCCTCCACATCCTCTTCTGGGCGCTTGAGAATGTGCATGGCTAAACGCTGCGCTGTCTTGGGCCCAACCCCAGGTAGCCGTTGTAGTTGCTCGATCAAATTTGCAAGAGGTCGTGTATACAAGACAAAATTTCTCTAACTGTGCTGTTTTTGAGGATAGGGCATTTTCTCGAATATCTACAGTACTTCCCGTGAAAGTCCCCATAGAATATTTTTTCTAGACATTCTTGTGCAGTTACTGAGGTTTGTCGGCAAGACGCGATCGCATTCGCCCCCATAACTTGCGGACATCTCAACTGACACACTACTATTTAAAGATACTAATCTCGGACAGGCTATCGATACCAGCAAGGTTTTTTAGACATACCTGAAACAGTCGAGCATTGGGCATATCGCAGTATCTGAACAGATATCTACCCTTGGTTGACCAGGATTTCGTATCCCTATGGATAAAGTAAAATAACCCATCTTCTAGACTCAGTTCTTGCATATCGGAAACATTTGCCCGTTGCGTTGAGCCGTTTTTTAACACAAATTCTAAAAAACCCTGTCCGACTCTAACGGCTTGAGGATCTCCACCCATAGGAAATTCGACATAACCTGACCGAGCAAAATACTGGTCAGCCCAGGGCAGTAGGTAATTCGTCCAAGCAAACTCCGCTGATTTGGCAAAATACCAAGGGTGGTCATCAAATGGTCGATTGCCTTGGTGATAATGTTCGCCCTCCAGTTTGAAGCTTTTGCCAGTGGGTAAAGTCCATGAATAACTGTAGGTTGTACTTAGATACTTTGGTGTAACAGCCTGCTTGTAATGTCTAGTTTGGCTGGTATAGAGGTTTACTGCATCTTCGAACTTTAGCAACTCTATCTGCGGTGTTGCCTGCCGGGATCTCTTCAGAGAAATCTTGGTAATTCCCCGATCGCCTACGTAGGTACAGTTGGGGCTAAAGCCAAAAGCGTTAAATGCAAAAATACCAAATAATAGCGCCGCAGTCCCCCCGACAAAAGCAAAGAAACCAAAATTTCCAAACAAATCAGAGAGGCCGGGAGCGAATAACCTAGTGAGGAAGAAAACTATCCAAACACCTACTAAAACCAACCCACTGACGACCACGGATGCAATCAAGCGGTTGATTAATGACATGGGCTGGTCTGAAATTTTCAAGGAACTATCTGCAGTTAGCACCCGACCGATTTCCGATGGAGGAGGTACGAAGAAATCAAATTGCGGGGGAATAGTTTTGCCAGAATGGCGTTTGACACCTTCTGGTGGAACCCATTTAGAACCTGATGTTGCGATGATTTCACTTGCCATGTCTGTTTTTTCACCTCTCGTAGTAAGCAATTTAAACAATAGGATTGTGTATTCACTAGGCGATTGGATCGAGTTACGTAGCTTGAACGATATCCATTATTGTATTGATTTAAAATGGAATAATCCCTCAATTCGATACAGAAGATCCTGATTGATATCACTAAGATCTTCAAAATAGTCTTCAATATTGTGAATTGGCGAGATTGATACAAGTTCATGGCAAATCGCGTTTTAATCGGAGTCACGGGAGGCATTGCCGCCTATAAAGTCTGTGAGGTGGTGTCCACCTTGGCAAAAGCGGGCGTTGAGGTGCGCGTCATTCTCACAAAATCTGCTGAAGAATTTGTCACCCCTCTCACATTTGCCACCCTCTCGCGATCGCCTGCCTATACCGATCGCGATTTCTGGCAGCCCCTCCATGGCAGACCCTTACATATCGAACTGGGCGAATGGGCGGATGTTTTGGCGATCGCGCCTCTAACGGCTAACACGATGAGCCATCTGGCTTGGGGCATGGCAGATAATTTACTCACGAATACGATTTTGGCTTCCAAATGTCCTGTGCTGTTAGCCCCTGCCATGAATACCACCATGTGGTTGCAAGAGCCCGTGCAGCAAAATTGGCAGAAACTCCAAACAAATTCGCGCTATTGGGCGATCGCGCCGACCAGTGGCATTCTTGCTTGCGACGCGGAGGGAACGGGACGAATGGCAGAACCAGAGGCGATCGTCAGCTATCTGGAATCCTTGCTTTATACCAAAGGACTACGAGACTTAAGCGGCAAACGCGTGCTGGTAAGCGCAGGCGGCACGAGGGAATTTCTCGATCCCGTGCGGTTTATTGGCAACCCCGCCACAGGAAAACAAGGTATAGAAATTGCTAAGGCAGCATGGCATCGCGGCGCAGAGGTAACTTTAGTAGCTGCGGGAAATGCTGCGTTTCTCAGTCAACCAGGTATGCGTGTGATTTCGGTGAATTCCTCAGCAGAAATGCATCAAGCCATGTTAGAAGCTTTCCCACAAGCCGATCTGACGATTATGGCAGCAGCGGTAGGCGATGTGCGTCCTGCATCCTACAGCGATCGCAAGATTCCCAAAGCTGAGTTGCCTACGTCCTTGGCACTCGAAGCGATCGCCGATATCGTGGCGGATTTGGGTAGGCGCAAGCGTTCTGACCAGATCTTGGTAGGATTTGCGGCGCAAACTGGCACGGGGGCAGAAATCTTAGCCGCCGCCCAGCAAAAATTGGTGCATAAGGGTTTAGATGCGATCGCAGCCAATGCCGTAGACCAATCGCAAATGGGATTCGGCACGGCAACCAACCAAGCCACTTTTATGGATAAAAGTGGCAGGCAAGAAACAACTTCCCTCTGCTCTAAATTGCAACTAGCCCATCAACTGCTCGATTTTTTAAGCAAAAATCAAAAAACTTTATGAAAGTCTTCCTAAGGCGAATACTTTGCTTCTTGTCTACTCTCCTTCTAGCTTTCTTTCCAGTTCCGCAATGCGCTTCTCTAATTTGCGAATCGTACTGAGCATCTCTGGTAGCTGACGTTCCGAAATTACCATGCGCTTCCAGTCCCGTTCGGGAACAACAGGATAGCCCATTACTTTTGCACCTGCCTCAACCCGACTAATGATGCCAGACTTTGCACCAACCACCGCGCCATCGCCGATCGCCACATGATCGGCAACGCCCACCTGTCCCGCTAAAACGACGTGATGCCCCAGGGTAGAACCACCTGCCACACCTACCTGCGCGACTAAGATGCAGTGAGGCGCGATATTCACACCATGCCCAATTTGGACGAGGTTATCGATTTTTGTGCCAGTGCCGATACGCGTCGTGCCCAAAGCAGGGCGATCGATCGCCGTTAGACAACCAACTTCTACCTTATCCTCTAAGATCACATGCCCCGTCTGAGGGATTTTGTACCAACTGCCATCAGCCTGTAACTCAGAACCAAAGCCATCACCACCAATGACCGTGCCTGGATGAATCAGACAATTTGCCCCAATCTGGGTGCGATCGCAGATCGTGCAGTTGCTATGAATCACGGTTCCTAGCCCGATCGCCACGTCGTCATAGATCGTTGTATTCGCGAAAATCGATACGCGATCGCCAAGGGTTACGCGATCGCCAATCACCACACCTGCCGCGATCGCAACATCTTTACCGAGCTGCACGCCTTCTCCTACAATCGCGCTGGGATGGATACCTATAGACAGTTTCAAAGGTTGGTGAAACCGTTCCAGCACTTTGGCAAACAGCAACCTTGGATTGTTGGTTCGCAAACAGGGTAGGTTACAGGGGGTTTTGAGATCTAAAATCACCGCACTGGCTTGGGTGCGATCGAGGGCTGCGAGGTATTTCGATGAACCTAAAAAAGCAATTTCGCCCGTTTTGGCGCGATCGATCGGGGCAACACCCGTAATCTCAGGATCTTCTCCTTGAAGATCTAACTGACAGTTTGAGAGTCCAACCGCAAGTTGTGAGAGTTTCATGAGATAGCTGTAACGGTTTGATAAAAGAATGCATTAACGCAACTTATTAAATCACTTTTGTGAATCGCGATCGAATCCTTACTATGACCCTGAGGGTAAAACTCCTCTTAACTATTTTGCGCTTGAGGCAAAGTTGTACTTTAATGCCTTTAGTGCCAGCTCCTCTGAAATCCAGAGATTTTTTCCCACTTCCAGTACTCAGATTGCCTGTAAAACTATCTCATGCTAAAGCCTGCTGTATTTCTCGATCGCGATGGCGTACTCAATCAAGAGCTAGGCTATATTCGCCATGTCGAAGATTTAGTGCTCATGCCTAATGTCGCCAAGGCAGTGCGATCGCTCAACGATCGCCAGATTTTTTGTTGTCTTGCCTCCAACCAAGCGGGAGCCGCCAGAGGCTATTACAGTCTCGAACATATCCATGCTCTCACCGAGCGGCTTCAGTATCTTTTGGATAAAGAGGCTGGGGCACGTCTAGATGCCACATTCTGCTGCAATACCCTGAGTCCCCCCGAAGGTGGTGTAGACCCCGAACTCAGCTATTGGTCAACATGGCGCAAACCCAATACGGGCATGTTGGTGGCAGCGGCATGGAAGCACGATCTCGATCTATCCCGTAGCTATATGGTGGGGGACAAAGCTACAGATGTGGATCTAGCCCATAATGCAGGTTGCAAAGGGGTTTTGGTTACCAGTGGTTATGGTGAAAAAGTCCTGTCAGGAGATTATCAGCATGTCACCAAGCCCGATCGCGTGGCGCAAGACTTAGCAGAGGCAGTTGACTGGATTTTGAGCCAAATTCCTCCTAATTTCTAAATCCAAAAATCCGCAAAATGTCCTAGACATGACGGTATGATCGACACCAGATCCCCTGCATCTTAAACCCAGCAGTTCCAAGTCAGCTAGTCAGACCCATCATGCCCCAAGACAGAATTTTAGCGGCGATCGATATCGGCACAAACTCCATCCATATGGTGGTCGTGCGGGTCAAAACCCATCTGCCCAGCATGAGCATTATTGCTGCCGAAAAAGCGACCGTGCGCCTTGGGGAACGTTGCGCCCAAACGGGCAAACTCTTGGATGAAGCCATGGAGCGATCGCTGGAAGCCCTAGCGCGTTGCCAAGAAATTTGCCGCGCGATGGATGTGGAAGAAATTATCATCGTTGCCACCAGTGCCACACGAGAATCTCCAAACGGGTTGGATTTTATTCGGCGGATCGAACAAGAGCTGGGTCTGCGGGTTGAGATTATCTCTGGACAAGAAGAGGCAAGACGCATTTATTTAGGCGTGTTGTCGGCGATGGAGTTGCAAAATCAGCCCCATGTCGTGATTGACATCGGCGGCGGTTCCACCGAGTTGATTTTGGGTGACGGACACGATCCGCTTTATCTCAGCAGTACCAAAGTAGGGGCGGTGAGGCTGACCGATCAGTTCATCAAGACCGATCCGATTTCTATTTTGGAATTCGAGCGGTTGCAAAACTACATTCGCGGCATGTTAGAGCGACCGATTGACGAACTCAAACAATCGCTCGATCGCAAACCCGCCCAAATGATCGGTACGTCGGGCACAATTGAAACCCTTGCCACGCTTCATGCCAAAGAAAAATTAGGGAGCGTTCCCAATCCCTTACAGGGCTACGAATTCTCTTTTGTCGATCTTGAGAGCATGGTGGCACGTTTGAGAAAGTTAAACCTTGCCGATCGCACGGAATTACTCAAGCAAAAACGCGCTGAAATCATTCTGGCGGGGGCTTTGGTGCTGCAAGAAGCGATGCGGCTTTTGGGCGCTACAAAAATCGTGGTCTGTCAGCGATCGCTGCGCGAAGGCTTAATCGTTGACTGGATGATTCGTCAAGGGTTTATCGAAGATCGTCTGCGCTATCAAAGCTCTGTACGCGATCGCAGCGTACTCAAACTCGCGGATAAGTACAGCATCAATCTCGACTATGCCAAACAGGTAGCTCGGATGGCGCTCAGCCTATTCGACCAAACCCAAGGGGTGCTGCACGAATGGGGACAGGAGGAACGCAGTCTGTTATGGGCAGCGGCTATGCTACACAATTCTGGGCATCACATTAATAATGCGGCACACCACAAGCATTCCTATTACCTGATTCGCAATGGGGAGCTACTGGGGTATACCGAGACTGAAATTGAGGCGATCGCCAATCTCGCCCGCTATCACCGCAAAAGCGAACCCAAAAAGAAGCATGAGAATTTCCAGAAGCTCCTGAACGATCGCCTGCAATTGATGGTGCGCCAACTGAGTACCTTACTCCGTTTAGCCGTGGCTCTAGACCGACGGCAAGTTAGCGGGATCGCTTCTGTGGAAGTGCTTTTTTACCCCAAAACAAAAACCTGCCATCTCCAAATTACACCTGCCGATCCCACTGATTCCTGTGCTTTAGAGCTTTGGAGTCTGGAATATAAAAAACAACCCTTTGAAGCACAGTTTAATTACACGCTGACTGCATCATTAAAGAGTTAAGCTCGGCGGTTTTAACAGTAATTATTCTAAAAACAGAACCATCTAAGAGGGAAATTATGGAAGATCGACATCAGAGATTCTTGCCTTTGAACTCGGTATTGAAAAAGCACAAAAAAGACTAAGGAGATCGCCAATTCAAGGATGCTAATTATTAGTGAATCTGCGGCATCTCAAAACTACTTTAAAAATGGAGATGTTAAGGGCTAAAACACCCGAAATGGTGCGTAAGGAAATCTGGATTCATTTGTTTGCCTATTCGTTATTGCGAACTCTGATGTGGAAAGCTTCGATAGGCTCGAAACCCTCTCCTTTTCAACTCTCTTTTCAAGGTGCTCGGCAACAGTTTAATCATATGATTTCGCTGTTTACAACGTTGGCAAAATCTGAAGGTCAGTGACTATATTAGCTTCTATTGAAACTAATTGCGACTGACGCGTTACCAGTTCGACCACATCGTTCCGAGCCTAGGGTTGTGAAGCGTAGCCCCAAACCTTTTCCTCGAATGCAACAATCACGCTCTATCTTGAAAGCTAAACTGGCTAGTTGATTCGGCTTATTTCAGTGAGATTGGACTTTAGCCGAATAATCCTATCAGACGGAACCAGTGCCGACAAATTCGTCTCAAAGTCTGTGATAATTAGCAGCAAGCAGTGAAACCTATGATAATCAAGTGCGCTCCCAGCGGAACTTTCGTTCGGACTCGGAGATAGGTACATCGTTGATACTGGCGAAACGACGCATCATCAGACCGTTCTCAGCGAACTCCCAATTTTCATTACCATAGGCACGATACCAAGAGCCAGATTCGTCATGATATTCATACTCAAATCTAACAGCGATCCGATTGTCCATAAAACACCAAAGCTCTTTTCTCAAGCGATAGTCTAGTTCTTTCGCCCATTTGCGCTTGAGAAATTCTCTAATCTCATCGCGTCCGTTCACAAATTCATCGCGATTGCGCCATTCAGAATCTTCGGTATAGGCAAGGGCAACGCGATCTGGATCGCGAGTATTCCAAGCATTTTCAGCCGCTTGTATTTTGGCTTTCGCAGTTTCTAGGGTAAAGGGTGGGAGTGGTGGCTTAGTTTCCATAGTTTTTTAGAATTCGTTAATAGGAAGAGATCGCGGTTTCGATAAATTTCTGCCAAGTTGGATTGGGTTGCCAAACGGTTGACATAGTTGCATAGGCTTCCGATGCAGAGACTCCCATCTTCAAGTGACGATAAAGATAAACAAATGCAGATACTCGCATGTTCATGGCACAGTGAACAAAAATAGGTCGATCTTTATGCGCTTCCATCACATCGCAAAACTGAGTAAAGTCAGCTATTGTGGGATTATCCCAAACTACGGGAATGTTAATATAATCCATTCCCAAGGAGGTAGCGATCGCCTGTTCCCCTGGTAGAGCATTGGACGCAGTTGGCGGTGCTAAATTGAGAATAGTCTTATATCCTGCTTGGTTAATTAATTCTAGCTCTGCGGCAGTTGGCTGACCGCTTGTGGCTAACTTGTCCGAGATATATCGGTAGTTCAGGATATCCTCAATGCCTTTTTTAGGACTAAGACGCGATCGAATTATCTGCCATGTCGAGCGACCATATAGAACAAGGTTGGGAAAAATACTTTGCGTCTTCATATTTGTAAAATCAGCAATAGAAATAAAGAAAAGATTAGCTTAGATGCCCAACTTTGACATAAATCAAACAGCCTAATTTACTAAATGGTGTATGCCTACTGCCACTAGGATTGCGGAGCCAAGTCCCCTTGGGATAAGCACCAAACTCGTCCTCAAAGACTCCATCAAGCACAAAAATTTCTTCGCCAGCTAAATGCATATGAGGCTGAAATTGAGTGCCAGCATCCCACTTCACTAGGGCTACATTCTCCGTTCCGTAGGTATGGAGTGACATGACCTGCAATCCATCGACTAAGCCTTTAACCCAAGGGGTTTGTGTCGTCGCGATCGCTACTCGCTGTTGGTCGTCAGGATGCATTTGCCAGAGTTTTACTAAAATGGTGCAACCTTCCTCACTAAAAGGTGTGTGGGTCGATCCGACAGGATTGCGGATATAAGTCCCCACAGGGTAATCACCATGCTCATCTGAGAAAACTCCTTCAAGGACAAAGAATTCTTCACCACCGCCGTGGGTATGAGCCGAGAAATGGCTATTAGGGGCATAGCGAACGATGGAGGTTGCCCTTGCCACCTCTGCACCATCCCGTTCTAACATGCGACGTTGGACGCCAACCATGGGCGAATCAACCCAGTCAAGGATTTCACTATTAACCACAACGCGTTGTCTAAAATCTGCATGGAGTTTCATAATTATGCGTTCTTAGCCTCAGCAAGAAGTTTCTCTAGTTCGTGAATTCTAGCTTGCATTACATCTACTTCTGTTTGTGAATAGCGAATAGGAATATGTTGTGGGCAATTCCAATCCCAGCCCTCAATTTCAATTACGATCGCACGTTCTACGGTGGCTGCATAGTCAAGATCTTGGACTAGAGCAAGAATCGCAGAATCATCTTCCACAATCATTGCGCGACCGAGGATTTTTAGGCGACGACGGTTACGATAATCCATTAGGAACAGAAATGCCTTATCGTTTTCCGAAAGATTACCCACAGAGATATATTGGACGTTGCCGCGAAAATCAGCAAAGCCTAAAGTACGCTCGTTGAGAATCTTTAGGAATCCTGCTTTACCGCCACGAAACTGGATATAGGGATAACCATTAGAAGTAACAGTACCCAGATAAAATCCTTCCATACTAGAGATAAATTCCTCTAGATCGGGGGTAATGGAGTTATTGTCCGCACCCTTAGCCACAAAGCGTTCGTAGCTCTCGCGAGAGCCCATTTTTTCTTGCATCGCTTTTACGGCAGGGGTAAAGGCGATCGTGCCAAATTGACGGGGCATAGACTTAGTTCCTCATATACTTGTGTAGTTCTTGAAGGTACTGTTCTCAATCTATCGAGCTATCTGAGGGATGCCAGAGATAAGCTTGCAAGTAATTCTTTAGCCGTTTCCACATCATATACTGGTTCCTCCATGCTTGAGATAAATTTAAGGCGATCGCTACTTGTCCCTATCTTTCAAAGAAATTTAAAGATTTGTTCGATCGCACAAATTCGCGATCGATAGAGTAATACCAATTTAAAGACCAAGGGTAACAGATCTAGCATGTGGTTAAGAATTACAGTGTCTTGCATTTCCTATCTGTTGCTTTCACCAATTAAATTGGTATAATACCAGTTTCTCTTGAAATTGCGACAGATCGGGTTTTGTGTTCCGCGCGGAGCGCGGTCTTTTCAAAAAGATGCGTTGCATCACTTTTTGAAAATGGTATAAGAGTATGCAAAAGAGAGAGAAGGGATGCTTTTGTTGCAGAAACCACTAACTCGCGTTGAGGGTTGAATTTCGCGGAAACGTCATGGTTTCTCCAGTTATTGAAACTAGCCTATTGAACTTAGCGATCGCCTTCGCCATACTAGATTCCTGCCATGGGAATATAGCCATGGAGTTGCTGGATTCGCTCGATCCATCTTAAAACATAGGGATAGGCATCGAGTTCGATTTTGCCATCTCTAGCTAGAGCAATGTAAGGATAGACGGCAACATCCGCGATCGTGGGGCGCTCGAACTCCAACCAATTGCGCTTACTCAGATGCCGATCGAGTTGGGTCAAAATGAATTCTGCTTTCTGGGTAGCTCGTTCAATATTGATATTGGTTCCAGTTCCAAACAAATAGTAGAGACGAGCGTTCTCAGGGCCTTGACGCACTTCACCCGCAGAGGTGGATATCCAGCGAATTACCTGCGCCATGGGTAATGCATCCGTAGGAAGCCACGATTCGCCACCATATTTTCGGGCTAAGTACACCAAAATCGCTTGAGCATCGGCTAGTTGGGTATCTCCGTCAATCAAGAGAGGAACCTGCCCAAAGGGATTTTTGGCTAAATACTCTGGCGATTTATGTTCGCCCTTCATCAGATCGACTCTGACCCACTCATATTCGAGGTTTAGTAGTGACAACATCAAACGGGCTTTGTAGCTGTTACCAGAGATTTCGTGACCGTGGAGCTTAATCATTGGGATTTCTATATTGAAAGTGAAAAGCAAGTCGATCTCGTACCGTTCATTCGGTACAATCACACTATACCGAACGAACGGTATAGTTGTCAACACAGAAATTTAACTTTCTTGCCAATGCCTAAGCAAACCTATGTACTAAAGGGCTAGAGCCTTTTCGCTAAGATCGCTTTGCTTCCCTCTCAGCATATAGGTAATCATTTCTCCCTTACCTTTGATCGAAATTACACCCCGTCGCTCAAACACATAGCGATCGCTTAGCAACTGATAGGTACAATCTGTCACCTGAATACTGCCTGCTAAGCCCTGTGATTCCATACGACTGGCAATATTGACCGCATCTCCCCAGAGATCGTAAATAAATTTTTTGATGCCAATCACACCAGCAACGACTGGCCCTGTATTGATCCCAATCCTTAGCCGAAATGGCGTGCCATCATCGCGATTGAACCGTTCAATTTCTTTTTGCATCGCGATCGCCATTTCGGCTACCAATACTGCATGATCGGGACGGTGGGAGGGCAATCCTCCTACAACCATGTAAGCATCCCCAATCGTCTTGATTTTTTCGAGTCCATATTTTTCTGCCAACAGATCGAAAGCAGAGAAAATTTGATTGAGCATGTTAACTAGTTCTGCGGCTGGAACCCTTGCTGCCAAACTGGTAAAGTCTACAATATCAGCAAATAGAATCGTAACCTCTTCAAAACGGGTGGCGATCGAGCCAGAGCCAAGTTTTAACTGTTGTACAATTTGCTGAGGTAAAATATTGAGCAACAATCGCTCTGACTTTTCCTGTTCGATTTTGAGGGCATTTTCAACGCGCTTCCGCTCGGTCACATCTTGGACAATGCCCTCATAATAAAGGGGGACACCACTCGGATCTTTGACCAGACTTGCGTTGACAGAAATCCAGATTACGCTCTTGTCTCTACGATAGACTCTTGTTTCAAATTCAGTTACAGAACCACGTTCGCTCATTTTTCTCGCAAACTCAAGGTAGTTTTCTGTATCTACAAATAGGCAATTGGGACTATTAATCGCACAAGAGAGTAACTCATGGGGGGAATCGTAACCGTAGATCTCTGCCAAAGCTGGATTTGCACTAATATAGCAGCCATCAAAGTTTGCCTGAAAAATCCCTTCGATCGCATTCTCAAAGATACTTCGATACTTCTCTTCCGCCTGCCGTAGAAGCTCCTCGTTATGCTTTTGTTGCGTAATATCAACAATCACGCCATCCCACACGATATCACCATTTTCTGTGCGGTGAGGTTGAGAGAAGATTCGCACCCACTTAATGTTGGGAAATAGACTAGACGAGCGATATTCATGGTCAAAAGGCGTCAATTCTTCGGCTGAGCGCATCACCATTTCATTGAGTGCCGCCCGATCTTCTGGATGTGCCATGTCAAACACCCATTCTAAGTGTTCCATTATTTCCGAAGAACTCAACCCAAAGATGTCCTGTGTCCTTGGACTGATATAGGGCATGGAGACATTGCCATTCGCATGTAAAACTGCCCGATAGACAACTCCTGGCACATTGGCAGCGATCGCTTCAAATTGCGTCTGGCTTTCTCGCAATAGTTGTTCTGCTTGAACGCGTTCGGTGGCTTCTGTCTGAAGTTGTGTAATTACCTGCTGCAGTTGTGCGGTGCGTTCTTCCACTCGGTGCTCTAATTCTTCATTCGCCTCTCTTAGTGCCGATTCTGCTTTAAGCAATTCAGCTTGGGCTAAGTGCAAGCGTTCGTTCGCTTTGATCAACTTGGACATTGCCGCACGGGTGATTTCAGGGGCAAGTTGATGTCTGCCTTCTCCTTTTGCACCGTGAATGAGTTTGTCGATCATTACTTCTAATTCGTTGGCTTCTTTCTCAAGTTGCCAACTTAGCTGCATACCTTGAGTTGTTTCTGCCAGCATCTCAATCACAACCGCAGATGCCCCAAAGCTGAGTTCTTCTACTCCAAGCCAAGGTAGTGGCTCGATCGCATTCACCGTATGTACAATTTTAAATTGACCATTTGAGCGAACTTGCCCGATATGACAATCGGAACGAATATGCTGATTGGGAACTATTTGCATAGTTCCACTAGGAGATAGAAAGGTCTGTCCGTAAGCTGCCTGACGTACAGACGTGACATCAAAAGATCGAGCTGTTTCTACGGCTTGCTTCCATAGATAGATTTGCGAATAGGCTGCCTGAATTGCGGCATTAACAACTCGATCTGCACCATATCTTGCTTGGAAGTTTTGAATAAATTGCTGGTTATGAGGAGTCTCTAAACTCTGAAAATAGTTCCAACTCGCATAGTGGCCGACGGTTGCGGCATGAGGAATTGTTTGCAGTTCTACTTCGGTAAGGCAAAAGGATACGATTGGAATTGCTTGGGCAGTAATACCAGCCTCATGATATTGCTGGTAAAACTCACGGCTGTGCTCTGCCAACAATGTACTAATCACAACATCTGGTTGAAGTCGTTTAATTTGTTCGATGTGATCGCCAAAATCTAGCTCTTCTCTTGTAAAGAAACTTTTTTTAAGTAAGACTACGCCCTGTTGTTTGAGTTGCGCCTTGATGATTTTGTTGACGGTGCGAGAGTAAACACTATCGGAACCTATTAGATAGATGCGAGAACCTTGATTTTGGATTAACCAACTGACTGCGGGTTGAACTTGTTGATTAGGGCAAATACCCATATAGAAAATATGGGGGGAACATTCTAAACCCTCATAGTGTTGCGGATACCATAGTTGTGCTTGATGTTCTTCCAATAATGGCAAAACGGCTTTACGCTCTGCGGACGTCCAGCCGCCAAATATTGTATTTACGGAAGTTTCTGTGAGTAGTTTCTTTGCCTGCGAGGTGAATTGGCTTATGTAAGAGCCTCCATTAACGATCGCAGGCTCAATCATTTTCCCAAATACCCCTCCTGTTTGGTTGATCTCTGCGATCGCCATTAAGGCAGCATCTTTGAGTGGCGTCGCGCGGATTGCCATGTCACCGCTTAGGGCGTGCAAGATTCCTACCTGCACTCGATCTGAAATATCACTATTAAGAGACACAGTCTCTTGAATCATGGCAACGACACTCCTAGCAAACTTCTATTGGGTCGGGATAGATGGTTAATCTCTTACTTTGTCTTTACTAAATTTCGGACTTAGTTTCTATAAACTACCTGTGACAATAGCAGGAACTATCCACAAAAATAATAAGAGGTATTTGTGGGAATAGAAAAGAAACTAAGTATTTCACTAGAAACGCTTCCTTACAAATGAACTTGGATTTCTTTAACATGAGAATCTAAATGCTGAGGCATTTTTGAAAGTGCTATGTTTTCTAGGAGCTAGGTAAAAAACAATAGCTATACGCTCGAGTGCAATATATATTTACAGATTGAGATAAATTTAACAAATTTATTCGTGAGGCTAGGTCAATTATTACTGAAAATTGTAATTTCGTGAAAAAAATATGTTGTTTTCTTTAAACAAATTATAGAGTGAAATCTATAGCTGTTTGCTTAGCCAATCTTTCTAAGCCAAAAGCTTTCATTTCAACTACGCGTTGACTGGCAACATTTAGACTGCAATTCTTTTTTATTAATGATTATATAGTCATTAAACCGTTATTTTACTGGAGCGGCTGCGGCATTCATACATTTGATCTTCTGTCACAAATGGGCTTGCAATCGTTATAAGGTTATGGGCTAGAAATGCTTGACGCTCACAAGAGGGCATCACCTATGATGCTATGAGTTTTACCGAGGCTAAATCGCCATGAGCATGAGGGGATTATTTATTGGTTTAGTGACATTAGATACGGTTTACCTCGTCGATCGCCCTCCCGCAGCCAATCAAAAAATCGTTGCCAAAGATTACGCAGTTTCGGTAGGTGGTCCTGCGACAAATGCGGCTGTAACGTTTAGCTATTTTGGGAACTACCCTACGCTCATGGTGGCAATTGGCTCTCATCCCATTGCTAATTTGATTAAAGCCGATTTGAAGCTTTATGGTGTGGCGATCGCCGATCTGAATCCTAATCTGACGACATCACCAAGCATCTCTTCTGTGAACGTGATTGATGGAACAGGGGAGCGATCGGTTGTTTCGATCAATGCCGTCAAGCAACAGGTAAGCGCCCAAGAAATGCCTACCTATATGCTGACCGATATTTTGCCAGAGATGGAAATCGTCTTGATTGACGGTCATCAAATGGCTATGAGCTTAGAAGTTGCCAAGTTGGCGCGATCGCACCATATTCCTGTGGTGGTGGATGGGGGCAGTTGGAAACCAGGTTTTGAGAGGGTTTTGCCCTTTGCCGACTACGTTATCTGTTCCGCAAATTTTTATCCCCCTCATTGCCAAAGTCAGGCGGATGTAATCGAGTATCTCAAGAATTTAGGTATTCCGCATATTGCCATGACCAATGGTGCAGAACCCATTCAATATTTCAGTCGTAGCAAAGATGGTGAAATTCAAGGCGAGATAGCGATCGCAGCGATCGCTGCCAAAGATACGCTTGGGGCTGGGGATATTTTGCATGGTGCTTTTTGCCATTACATTTTGCAATCTCCCGAGCTACAGGCAGGCAGATCGCATTTTGTCGAAGCGCTCGCAAAAGCTGCTGCCGTTGCCTCTTACTCTTGCCAATATTTTGGTTCCCGCCGATGGCAGGAAGGGGGAGAATTTACCCTAAAAAGCTAGAAAAAGCCAGAAAAAAACGTAGCAAATTTGACCAGTCATGCTATCCTTTGACCCATTCATATTGCCTGGCTGCTCGATCTGGTGTGGAGGATGGACGTGAAATTTAGAATGAACAAAATTCGTAGCTTAATTGCGCCGACTACGGCAATGGTGCTCGCTTTATTCATCCCATGGGGGATAGGTTCTGTGTATTTGCGTGATACTGACACCGCCTATGCATTGCCTGGGCAAACTCCAGAGCAAGTTGCTGATTGGATCAAGGTACATCCTGCACTCAAACCGCAAAGAGGGGAAAGGCTATTAATCCGCAAGAGCGATACGGCTGCCCGTCGCTTTCAGTTTCAAGCAAGTGTATTGCTACCGGGATTAGCTGAACTCCCTGGCGATGCCAATACAATTCGTAGCGAACAAATTAGCTTTTTTGACATTATCAATGGCGTTACCCGCAGTCGTTTGGAAGAGGCACTGCGTTCCATTTACGGGGCTGAGATTATGCGTGACTTTAGCAAAGCAAAAGTTACCTATGCCTATCCGACGGCTGATATGGTCAAACGATCGCGGGTTGAGAATAGCCGTCCCTTGATTGCTGCCCTCAGAGGTGAATTGCGCTTAGGTGAAAAATTCGCCTATTGGATTGAAATTTTACACAACGATACAGGTCGTGCCAATTCTGGACAGATTACGGTCTTCGATCGCCAAAATCTATCTAAACTAGAAGAAGAGCTGCGTAAACGAGAATTCACACTGCCCTAATTACATCACCCTAAATATGCCCCATGCCTATGAATGGATAGATCGTTCCATGCAGACTATCCATCAAGCTCACTGGTATCGATCGCCGCAAGTTGTCGCCAGTCGGGCTGATAGCCTTGTCCATATGGCAGGACGAGACATGTTGATGTTTGCCAGCAATAACTATCTAGGTTTGGCAGGCGATCGCCGATTAATCGACGCCGCGATCGCTGCCACAGAGAGTTACGGTACGGGGGCAACGGGTTCGCGATTGGTGTCTGGGCATCTTGCTCTACACGAACAGCTAGAACAGGCGATCGCGGCACTCAAACAGACAGAAGCGGCTTTGGTCTTTAGTTCTGGCTATTTGGCAAATCTGGGGGCGATCGCGGCAGTGGTCGGTGCTAGAGATTTGATTTTGTCAGATACCTACAATCACGCTTGTCTCAAACAGGGGGCAGCGCTCAGCGGTGCTAAGGTAATTCACTATGCCCATAAAGACCTTGAAGATTTAGCCACCAACTTGGGTCAACACCGCCATTTACATCGTCGATGCCTGATTACCACCGATACTGTGTTCAGTATGGACGGAGATATTTGTCCCCTGTCCGAAATTATGGATTTGGCAGATCGATACAACTGCATGGTGTTGGTGGATGAAGCCCATGGCACAGGCGTCTTTGGCGATCGCGGTGCGGGCGTTGTCAATGCTATGGGAATTCACCAACCCTTAATTCAAGTGGGAACCTTGAGCAAAGCACTGGGCAGTTTGGGTGGTTATGTGGCAGGCTCAGCCCAGCTCATTGATTTTTTACGCAATCGTGCCAGCACTTGGATTTATACGACGGGGCTCTCGCCTGCGGATACAGCGGCAGCACTCAAAGCGATCGAAATCGTACAAAAGGAGCCGCAACGCCGCGAGTCACTTTGGAACAATCTAGCGATCTTAAAGCAAGGCTTGGGAACCTATGGGATACATATTGCCGCACCAGTATCCCTAGATTCTCAAATTATCGCGCTTAAGGTGGGGGATACCGAGCAAACGCTCAAAGTAGCCGATCGCCTCAGGCAACATGGAATTTTTGCACCTGCGATTCGTCCTCCTACGGTTCCAACCGCACGCATTCGTCTCACCCTCATGGCAACCCACACAACAGCGCAAATTCAGACATTGTTGTATAGCTTACAAAGTTGTTTTGCCTGACGCATTCCCTTGGGGTTTGACTCTAGGAATATTTTTGAGATTTCAGAAATTTGTTATAAACTTTAAGTGTCGTTCTACACGCTCTTCGATCACGATATCAGGATGATTGTATTCCAGATACTTTTTCAACAGCTTCAGATTTGGCCATTCCCAAACATAAACACTCTTGGCAAGATATTGGGAAATATAGGGTTGTAACACAATAAAAAACGAATCTCTAAAAATAAGTGCTTTCGGCGCATTCGTACGACATTCCGTAAAGAATGTTGCTTTCATAGGATCTTCAGACCGTTCCTCTAGTATATATTTGTTGCATAAAGGTAGTGGTTCTCGTAATTTGGGAACCATCTCTTTTAACAGGTAAGAAATATTAAGCATATTTGCAATATCCCCTGATTTGTATTCAGTGAATTCAAAGTCTTCCATTGAATAATTGATAGGAATGAGATCTGGGTATCGCTTTTGAAGAATGAGTTGAAGATTGCGGATAATTTCATGTTGAGCGATCGCGGCGCCAAACTCATTCCAATGGGTATCCGTTTTATAAAATAATTGTCCTTTGTGCTTGGCTTGGAGCAAGACAGGTCTTAGATCGAGAATGGGTACTTCAGAACCCTTCATATAGTCCAATAGCTGATCGAGACGGGTTTGCCTGCCCACTTGTCGAATATGGGAAGGCATATATTCTGGATAAATCGAATATTTATCGGGCACGATCGCGAAAAGATAGGGAATGCCCTGTTGCTTGAGCCATCTGTATTTTGCTTCTAAGGAGGTTTTCCATTTACTGAGTTCCTCCAATGTTAACGGATCGTTTCTACGATAATCCTCAAGACTATTGCCCTCATCAGGATTAATATAAAACAGCCAGTCATCTAATCCTAGCAATACCTTGGGATTGGACGAACTCTTTAACAGGATGCTGTAGAGAGAGTAAAGTTGGACGAGGCGATCGCGTAGTCCGAAATGATCGTTAAAGAACGCCTCAAACTGAGACGGAAATGCAGTCACTGTTTTTCGCTCCCATTTCAGTTCGGGGAATGCAGCCAGTTTACGTTTTTCAATCGCTGACTCATGCCGATTATGGGTCAAAACTAAAGGTAAAAACAGACCGATGATGAAAGTCACAATCAACAGATTGTCGAATATTCGAGGCGATTTCTCTTGATTCATGGGAAAAACTATCTGCAAGCTAAAACCGATAATAGATAAAGGGATTGTAAGTTCCTGATGCCAGACTGGCAGAGGAGAGTAGAAATAGGCTAACCAGAAGCAAATAATGACCCGCATACAGAACAGATCGAAGATGATTGAATTGAGGGGAAATAGTCCGCTTTTTTAAGTTTGCTCCTACCCAACTTGCGATCGGGGTTGCTAGGATACATCCCACGCTTAAGTTTATGAGGGTTTTTAAGTCAAAATAGTAGAGTGCGGAATATTTGATGCCATCGGCATCTGTGAGACCAATCATGCTGGTTAAATAGGCGATCGCATGACTCAGAGAGTCAGAGCGAAAAAACACCCATCCGATCGTAACGATTGATAAGGCATACAAATGCCGAAATGGAACCCATAAACGCTCTAGATATTTATGCCATCCCATTCTTTCAAGCACCAAACTGGCTCCATGCAGGGCTCCCCAAATCACAAAATTCCAACTGGCTCCATGCCACAACCCACATAGCAGAAACACGATCCACAAATTGAGATATGTCCGCAATGGCGAGCCCCGATTGCCCCCCAAAGGAATATACAAATAATCGCGAAACCAATTGGATAGGGAAATATGCCATCTGCGCCAAAAGTCGCGCATCGACTGCGCAATATATGGATAATTGAAGTTTTCCAAAAACTCAAATCCAAACAGCCGCCCTAGCCCGATCGCCATATCGGAATATCCTGAAAAATCAAAATAGACCTGTAATGTATAACAGGCAATTCCCAGCCAAGCCATCCCCGTTGTGACTTCATGCACGGGCACGGCAAAGATTTTATCGGCAACTTCTCCTAAAGGATTCGCAAGCATTGTCTTTTTGGCTAAACCAAAAATAAACCGTTGAATTCCCGCAGAAAATTGCGGTCTAGTCACTGTGCGCGACACAATTTGCTTAGCGATGTCATGGTAACGAATGATTGGTCCAGCAATCAGTTGCGGAAATAGGGTGAGATATAATCCACAGTGAATTGGATTTAACTCTACTTCCGTTTCCTGACGATAGGCATCAATCGTATAGGACATCGCATGAAATGTAAAAAAAGAGATTCCCAATGGTAGGGAGATATGAGGATAAGCGATCGGCTGGATCGACAGATTTTGCAGGATCGGGTTGAGATTGTTGATAAAAAAATTGGCATATTTAAAATAGAACAATAATCCTAAATTGCTAACAATAGAAATAGCTAAGATTCCATGCTGGTTAATAAATTTGAGCGATTTTTGACGCTGGAGATAGAGCATTACCCCCGTTAGATAATTCAGCAAAATAGAGCCGATCGTCAGAAAAACATAGACGGGTTCCCCCCAAGCATAAAAGATTAAACTCATCCCCAACAAAAAAATATTGCGTAGAAGCAGTAGCTTTGGTCGAATCAGAAAATATCCTGCTAAGGTGAGCGGTAAAAATAAAAACAGAAATAATGTCGAGGCAAAAATCATGTTTTCCTGTAATCAATGCAGCATGGTTTTGTGACAGCAATTCCCATGATATATAGCAGCCGTTAGGTAAATCAGGAAATCTATTGTGGATAATTACCTTGCGTAGCAAGGCTTTTAAAAAAGCTAATAGCTAATCGCTGAATGCTAATCGCTACAAATCGGTCTCATCATAAAAATCGCAGCGATCTTATTTTGCTCTACCCATACTTGGGATCGTTTAGGGGCTGCTAGTGCATAGTTACAGGCTCAATCCTATGGCTAAGAACCTTTCTTACGATCTTTGGAGTTGGGAGAAAACATACCTAGAAGACCCGAAAACCAACCTTTTGGGTTGTCTATTTGTTTGGAATTTGCCGTACCTTTATTCAATCTGCTCATATACTGTAGCGCCAGAGGTTCTTTAGAGTCTAGTTTGAGTGCTTTCTCGAAGCTAATCTTTGCCATAATCGGTTGGTTCATATTTTGATAGACGACTCCCAACAATGCCATACATTCACTGTCTTTGTCATCGAGCTGAGTGGCAATGCGAAGTTCTCGCAGCGCTTGCATCCATTGCTTTTTGCTTATGTATTCCTCAGCCATCGCTAAGTGGGTAGCAAAACTTGCTTCTAACTGAGGGTTTAGTGGTAACTTTTCCCGTTCTTGGATCAGCGTTTCATCTTGACGATCGCTGGTATGGTCGTAAATTCGATTCTGAACTTGGTTATAGTTAGGTGGCTTACTACGCTGAGGTTCAGCCTGAGGTTGAACAACGGGGTGCACTTGTGAGATTGATAAAATCGTTTGCTGTTTGGCTGGTGATTTTAGAGGTGTGGTTTGAACGATCGTTTCATCGCCCGTTTGAACGATCGCGCGATCGTCTTCATTACTTTCATTTCTATGGGCGGGAACTTTAGGGGCTGTGTAAGTTAGAACACCAGTAGAGCGTGGATCGCTAAACTTATAGCCCTCTCTATACAAAATATAAATCAGATTAAGTTCGCTAAGTTGAGCGGTGTATTCCAAAATTGAATCTAGGGAACTGTACTGGCAATCAGCAACATTAAAAAATAACTGTTCGTAGGTTTCGTCATTAGTGTTGAGTAAAAGCTGTTTAGCGATTTCAGATTTAATCTCTATATTACGAACCCTTTGCATGAGTCGCTTTGCCAACAGTTTAAAGATCCCCCGATAAGCTTCTCGATCTTTTCCCTGCATGAGCACATTGTAGGCTGGGTTAACAAGCTTTGCGAGGTACTGCGTGGCAATTTCTTTTTCTTGAGGAGAGAGACCATAAATGTCAGGGTGCAAAATTCTGGCGATACCTAAATACCTCTGTCTAATGAGGTTGATATCTACGGTAATAGGAACGCCCAAAGCTGCATAGTAGTCATGATTAAACTGACTAATCCCCCGATCAATCCGAATAAAGATTGGCGAGCTTGTCGGTTGCCCTTCCTTCATGACCAAAAGCTAAAAATATTGATTTGCATATTATCCTAACCCTAAAATCCTTGAATCAATAGTAGTATTTACGTGAGATAGATATAAATTTTTGTATGGTATGAAACGCATGTTGGGAAATATAAAATTTATGCTGTTCATTGGGTGCAATCATTCAATCATTTCACCTTAAACTGTGAATTTTTATTTTTTCTGTTTTCTAAAACTGTCTGAGGTATTGAGATGGGAGATAGTTGGTTATTATGGCAGACCTTAATCATATCAACCAAATTAGGGGCGGCATTCCTGCTTGGAACCAATGGCGGGAAAAAAATCCTACGGAAGCGATCGATCTCAGTAAACTTGATTTGAGAGACGCTAATCTACAGGAAGCCGATCTCTGTGATGTCGATCTTAGTCAAGTAAATCTTAGCGGCGCAGATCTGAGTTATGCCGACCTATTTGGAGCTAACTTAAGTTATGCAAACCTGAGCCAAGCAAACTTGAGTAACGCAAGTCTTACTGGTGCTAATCTCAGCAGTGCTAATCTCACAGATACTATTTTCAACTACGCAGATGTGCGCGATGCCATATTTAGGCATACGAGCTTGGTATCGGCTCAACTAGTGGGTGTGGCGATAAACTCAGCCAATTTGAGTCAAGTTGACTTTAAAGATAGTAATTTCAGTGGTGCAAATTTTCAAAATGCCAATCTCATTGGCTCTAATTTTAGCGGTGCTAATCTCAATGGGGCTAATCTGAGTGGAGCTAATCTCACCCAAGCCAGTTTTGTCGGTTCTAAATTAGTTCGTGCCAATCTTTGCGGCGCTAATCTCAAAGCTGCCGATCTGAGTAGGGCTAATCTCACCAAAGCAAATTTGATCGGGGCTAAGTTAGTTTTTGCTAACCTTAGAGGTGCGATACTAAACCGCGCGAATTTGAGTAATGCGCTTTTGTCACAAGCAAACTTAAGTCTTGCTGGCTGCGTTATGGCAAATTTTAGTGAGGCGCTTTTGGATGCAGCAAATCTCAGTAAAGCCAATTTGGGCGGTGCTATTTTCAGTGGAGCAAGTCTGATCGGTGTCGATCTAAGCGATGCCTATTTGAGCGATGCCTTACTCAGTGTGGCTAATCTAACTGAAGCTAACCTCAGTTGTGCGAATCTTAGTAATACTTATTCATACAAGGCAAATTTAAATAGGGTAAATCTCGATCGTAGCAATCTCAGTTATGCCTCCTTTTTGGAGGCTGATTTTAGTATGGCAGTATTGACACACGCAAACCTTTCTAAATCGCAGCTAGTAGGGATTTATGCTGACAGTGCTGATTTTAGTATGGCGAATATGGAAGGTGCTAATTTTAGTATGGCAAATTTAACGATGGCAAATCTTTCTGGTTCGATTTTAACCCTAATAAACCTTACCGATACAATTATGCCTGATGGCTTGATCGGGGTTAAAAAGCTCTAGTACGTTTTTGGCAAATCCCTCTTTATTTTTGCAAAATATAACCTGAAGCAGCGAAATTGCTACGTTTGAGCATTTTTAGGAAGAATATCTAATTTGAGTTTTCAAGCTTATGTCTCCTGTTTAATCGTCAAAAGCGGTAATATCTGATACTAAATCCAGTAGATGCATAGTTTGATTTTTTGTCAAAGTCGAAGTCTTATCTTTGAAGATCGCACCTCTTGCAATTAAATCCTGTTGTAGAACTTCAGAGACACCAAAATTAAATCTAAAAATTGCACTTTGAACGATAGCTCTAAAAAGGATAGTTCCACCAAGATTTGCTTCACTAAGGTTAGCTCCTGTAAGGTTGGTTCCAAAAAGTTTAGCTCCAGTGAGGTTGGCTCCAGTGAGGTTGGCTCCAGTGAGGTTGGCTCCAGTGAGGTTGGCTCCAGTGAGGTTGGCTCCAGTGAGGTTGGCTTCAATTAGGTTTACCGTAAAGAGGTTTGCTCCAAAGAGGTTTGCGGTAACGAGGTTGGCTCCGTTAAGGTTGGCTCCGTTAAGATTGGCTCCTGTAAGGTTTGCCCCAAAAAGCTTAGCTCCAAAAAGCTTAGCTCCAAAAAGTCCAACTCCCAAAAGTTGAGCGCCAGTGAGGTTAGCGCCAGTGAGGTTGGTTCCAGTAAGTCTAGCGCCAGTGAGGTTAGCTCCAGTAAGGTTAGCTCCAGTAAGGTCAGCTCTACTGATCTCGGCTCTACTCAGATCGGCTCTACCGAGCTTTGCTCCTGTAAGGTTGGCTGAAAAGAGGTTTGCTTTACTTAGATTGGCTCCAAAGAGGCTATCGGTTTTACTAAGATTGCATCCGCTAAAGTCTGTACTTTTTATGGTAAAACGTTTGCCATTTTTACCATCTGCTTCTAGCCATATCCTATGCTTTTCTAGCTTTTTTTCGATGTCTGTCAACAAATACACTCCTCAATTTAGCGCGATTGAGTTGATGCGTCCTTTCAAATAGTGGTGAAATGATAGGGATAGACTTTAGAATGTTTTGCCTGTAATTTAGGACATATAGCGTTCTTTCTTTTAATAGTAAAAAAACGTCCTCTCATTTTAGGACTAATCATTAAAAAATGTCTTGAGTATTAAAAAATGTCTTGAGTATTGAAGAAACTTTTCTAAGCAAGAATCAGAATAATCGTTATAGACTTTACAATTGAGAAATGTTCGGGATAAAAAATCACCATGACCAGTGATGCAGAAATCCTTGCAGGACGATATCAAATCGTTAACCCACTCGGTGCTGGTGGTTTTGGGCAAACGTTTTTAGCAAGAGATAACCAACTGCCTGATTCTCCCTTTTGTGTGGTCAAGCAATTGAAACCGAACTTTGCCAATCCGCAGGACTTAGAGATTGCCAAACATCTATTTGAACGAGAGGCAAAGACCTTACATCATTTGGGCAAGCACGATCAGATTCCGCAGCTAATGGCACACTTTGAGCAAAATGGTGAATTTTATTTAGTACAGGAGTTTATTGAAGGAAAGTCGCTCGATCTCGAAATCGGCTTAGGCAGACAGTGGCGTCAATCGGAAGTGCTGTCTCTATTGCGGGATTTGCTGAAGGTGCTTGCCTCTGTCCACAACGCACAGGTAATTCACCGCGATATCAAACCTGCCAACCTAATTCGTCGCGATCGCGATCGCAAAATAATCCTGATCGACTTTGGAGCGGTGAAAGCGGTAGGTGTTTTAGCACTTCAGCAAAATAGTAGTAGACCAGTTTCTAAAGATACTTTAGTGCTTGGCTCTCCTGGCTATATGCCCAGCGAACAACTTTCAGGGCATCCTCAGTACAGCAGCGATATCTATGCTGTAGGGATCATCTGTTTGCAGGCACTGACAGGTTTGAGTATTAGCGAAATTCATAAAGATGACAACACGGGAGAGTTACAGTGGCAACATCTTGCCCCCCGTACCAGCCCTAGGCTGGCAGATCTCTTAGATACGATGGTGCGCTATGACTATCGCCAACGTTTTGAGAATGCAATGGTAGCTTTGAAGGCGTTGGCAGCGATCGTGAAAAGCGCAGCGCCTCCAACGGTGCTCTCTACAGCACCAACGACGCCAAAATTGGAAGAGCCGAACGGTCAGGTTGCGACAGATTCTGAATTTTATGTAGAACGACCGCCGATCGAACATGATTGCTTTGAAGCGATCGCCAGACCAGGCGCACTAATTCGGATCAAAGCACCGCGCCAGATGGGTAAATCTTCACTCCTAGGAAAAATCTTGCACCGTGGTTCGCAGCAGGGTTGTCATCCTGTTTCCCTCAACCTGCAAAGTGCGGATAGTACGGTATTGACCGATCTCGATCGATTTTTGCGCTGGTTTTGTGCCAGTGTGGGGCGACAATTGAAACTCAAAAATAAAATCAGCGAATTTTGGGACGAAATTTATGGCAGTAAAGACAACTGTACGGAATATTTTGAGCAATATCTGCTGTCTGAAATTACCAGCCCTTTGATTCTCGCGCTCGATGAAGTGGACTTGATCTTTCAATATGGGGCGATCGCGGAGGACTTTTTCGGCCTGTTGCGAGCATGGCACGAGCAAGCTAAAAATAGCGATACTTGGAAACGCGTGCGGCTGATTGTCGTTCATTCTCAAGAAGTCTACATTCCACTCAATATCAATCAATCCCCCTTTAATGTGGGTCTACCGATTGAGTTGCGCGAATTTACGCAGGCACAGGTGCGCGATCTGATCCATCGCCATCATCTCAAATTTACCGAAGCCGAGATCGGACAGATGATGTCTATGGTGGGTGGGCATCCCTTTTTGGTGCGGGTAGCGCTCTATCATGTAGCGCGTCATCATACCCCTCTCACCAGACTGCTGCAAATGGCTCCGACGGAAGCGGGTCTCTATAGCGATCATCTGCGCCGCCACTTATGGAACCTCGAACAAAATCCGCGACTGTCAACGGCGATGAAAAAAGTCGTCAGTAGTGATAGCCCAGTGAGGTTGCCTTCGGAGGAAACCTTCAAGCTAGACAGTATGGGGCTGACGCTGCGACAGGGCAATGATGTGATGCCGCGATGCAATCTCTACCGTATCTATTTTCGCGATCGCTTTGAAATCAACTCAGGGTAAAGCAAAGTAAGTGCCATTCATAAATTACCCATACTTTTAAAGAATTCTGCTTACACTTCAGAAAGTTATCCATCTGAGCATATACCCATGGAGTCGCTCGATTCCCATTACATCTACCAAGTCGGCGGTAGCCTGCCCGTTAATGCGCCCACCTACGTGCGACGACAGGCCGATCGCGACTTATATGCCAGCGTCAAGGCTGGAGAATTTTGCTTTGTGCTCAATGCCCGACAAATGGGGAAGTCGAGCTTGCGCGTTCAGACTATGCAACGCCTGCAAACCGAAGACTATGCCTGTGCCGCGATCGACATCACCTCCATTGGCAGCCAAAACCTCACGGCGGAACAGTGGTATGCGGGCATTATTCGCAGTTTGGTCAGCAGTTTCGATCTGGGAGAGAAATTTAACCTACGGACTTGGTGGCGCGATCGCGACCTGATTTCCCCCGTCCAGCGCTTTACCGAATTTATCGAAACGGTTCTACTCACTGAGATCCCCCAACCCATTGCCATCTTTGTCGATGAAATTGATAGCATTCTCAGTCTCGGCTTTGACATGGATGACTTTTTTGCTGCCATTCGCAGTTTCTATGACGGACGCGCTAGCAAGCCCGCATTACGCCGACTCACTTTTGTCACCATTGGCGTTACGACTCCTTCAGACCTGATCCAAGACCGCCAACGCACCCCCTTTAATATCGGTACGGGCATTCAACTCACGGGCTTTCAGCCATTGGAAGCGACTCCCCTTGCGGAGGGATTGCAGGAAAAAGCCGAGAACCCGCAGGCAGCTCTAGAACATGTGTTGGCATGGACGGGTGGGCAACCATTCCTCACTCAAAAAGTCTGTCGTCTAATTTTGTCACTGCCTCATCGTATCGTTGCAGAGACGGAAGCAGAACAAATAGAGCGCCTTATCCGCAAGAGGGTGATCGAGAACTGGGAAGCGCAAGACGAGCCAGAACACCTCAAAACCATTCGCGATCGGATTTTACGCAGTAGCGGACAGCGATCGGGGCGGTTGTTAGGTCTATATCAACAGGTTTTAGTAGAAGAACAATCGGGTATCATTGCCGATGACAGTCCCGAACAGATGGAATTGCGGCTGACGGGCTTGGTGGTGAAGCGTGAGGGCAAATTGCGGCTTGCCAATCACATTTATGCGGAGGTCTTTGCCCAGCCATGGGTAGAGACTTCGCTGGCAGCGCTACGCCCCTATGCCGTTATGCTGAATAGTTGGGTAGAGTCAGGGCGGCTAGATGAGTCACGCCTATTGCGAGGACAAGCATTGCGGGATGCGCAGGTCTGGGCAGAAGGCAAAAGCCTTGGCGATCTGGACTATCAGTTTTTGGCGGCAAGCCAAGAAGCGGATACCCGAGAAGTAAAACGTGCCATTATCTCCCAAAAGCACGAGATTCAAAAGTTGTTTGTGGCAAAGAAACAATTAGAAGACACGCTACAAGCAGAGAGACAGGTTAAGTTAAGACTAGTAGAAGCCCAAAGACAACTAAAACTCAACTTAGCTAAGACAGAACTGGTGCTTAAAGGAGCCTCGTCTAAGGCTGCATTTACGACCAATCAGGCTTTCGATGCTTTACTCGAAGCTCTCAGTGTCGCTCGGCAATTGGAGTTTCTCGAAAATACAATCCAAGCAAAAATCGATCTGCGAATGCACGCGATCGCCCCCTTAATCCAAGCGCTTTATGGCGTCCATGAGTGCAATCGTTTGGAAGGACATGAGGATGGTGTCACAAAGGTGATATTTAGCCCTGATGGGAATCTGCTCGCATCTGCAAGTAATGATAAGACCATCAAAATTTGGGGACACAAAGGAAATCTCTGCCAAACGCTATTAGGGCATTTTAGTCGGATTAATTGTCTGAGCTTTAGCGATGATGGGAAATACCTGGCATCCGCAGGGCAAGATAAAACCATACGGCTCTGGCAAATCGACCCCGATACAGGGTTGTTTTACGAACAGCCCAAGCGGGTGATCAGGGGACATACGGCGGCGATTCGAGGTGTTTGTTTTCAACCTGGCAGTAACCTACTGATCTCTTGCGGCGAAGATAGCAAGATCATGTTCTGGCAAGCCGATGGCACCTTGATCAATTCTTTCTTAGGCGGTCACGAGCGTTGGGTTACTTGCGTTCGCTTTAGTCCTGATGGCGAGAGGGTGATTACGGGTAGCGTCGATCGCAATCTGATCGTTTGGAGCGTCTACGGCAAGCCCCTAAAAACATTGTTTGGTCATGAGAGCTTTATTGAAGACCTGTGTTTTTCCCCTGATGGTCAGCTGATTGCTTCGGCAGGGCGCGATAAGACCGTCAAGCTTTGGGATGCAGATGGGAACTTCCTTAAAGATCTTTGCGATCATACAGGGAAAGTCTTGGGTATTTGTTTTAGTCCTGATGGGAACCTATTGATTTCTGTGAGTAGCGATAAAGCAATTAAGGTTTGGGATAAGGAAGGTAACCTACTCAAAACTCTCTATGGACATGAAGGAGAAGTTGCTAGTGTGGCATTTTGCCCTGATGGCATTAGGATGGCAACGGCAAGTGATGACACCACAATTAAAATGTGGGTTCCTAAAGGCAATCCATTGCCAACAATTAAAATTCATCAGGAGGCGATTAATGCGATCGCTTTTAGCCCTAACGATAAAATCATTGCCTCGGCAAGCAGCGATCGGACAATAGGTTTATTATCTAGCAGTACCAAACTAATTTCTCGTTTAGATGGGCATAAAGAAAGGGTAAACAGCGTTTGCTTCAGTCCTGACGGTCAAATGCTCGTATCGGGGGGGGAGGAAAATAAGATTCTTATTTGGGATCTAGAAGGGAATTTGATCAAAACCTTACATATCTTTGGTACACCTGTTTACTGCTTGCGGTTTAGATGTGATAGCAAAGTATTTGCCTCTTGCACTGCCGATGCCATCATCCGACTATGGAGTAATGAAGGCAACTGCTTAAAAACCTTAAGGGGACATACAGACTTAGTTTATGATGCTTGCTTTAGTCCTGATGGAACGATGCTTGTCACAGGGGGCAAAGATAAAACGATTAAGCTTTGGAACTGGGAGGGGGATTTGTTCGGTACGCTCTACGGTCATGAGAATGAGATTCTCTCTGTCTGTTTTAGTCCAGACAGTAAAATTATTGTGAGCGGAAGCCGCGATCGCACGATTAGAATCTGGAGTTCGAGTGGAAGTTTGCTGAAGGCAATAAAAGGACATGATGACTGCATTCGGAGTGTTTGTTTTAGCCCTGATGGAAATGTAATTGCCTCCTGTAGTGACGATCGCACGGTTAAGCTTTGGGACTTAAATGGCAAGGAATTATTGACTTTTAGAGGTCATCCTGCTCCGTTTCGATGCGTCAGATTTAGCCATGACGGTAATATATTGGCGGCTTCAAACGCTGATGGCGTTATCACGATCTGGAGATGTAAGTTAGATTATTTACTGACGAAAGGTTGCCAATGGGTTGGCGATTATTTGGCAAATAATCTTTATGTCAGCGATGACGATAGGAAGTTATATGTTTAAATTTTCACTTTAACCTAATATTTCTGTTGGATTGACGCATACAGATCTCTCTTTTCTGAGAAGACAACGCCATTGTAGCCTGCGATCGTGAGACAATTCATCAATAAAGCCGACCCTAATTTAATTTGTCAAATAGATTTGTGAGTCTTCGCTTTGATGGTGTGGATGGGGCTTCTTGAGGCGCATATTTGGGATCTTTTTGCAGCGATTGGATGAGATGATGGCGTTGTTTGGCAAAATGTAAAATATTTACGCCCATTTCTTGTGCAGAGCGAATGGTTTCGCGAGGCAACTCTAGAGCATTGTCATTTCCCCATGCCGAAGACAGATCGCCAATCACAAATACAATTCCTCCCCCCACCAATAATCGAATCGGATTTCCTTGCACCTTGGGTAGTCCTGAAAACAGAAAAGGTTGCGAACGTAAAGGATGTTTGCGGCTGAGGCAATCGAGAGACTCTAAGGGATTGCCAAGTTGCTCGGCGTAGTCCTTAAACGTTTGGGTTAGACGATCGATTTGTTCCTGTAGCTCTGTTTCGATCGCTGCCAGTTCTGCCCCTAACTCATGGTTTAGGCTTTTCAAATCATCAACATCAGCACCTCCATAATTTGCCTCGCCGAGATTGGCATTAAGGCTCCTTTCTAAACGCGCGATCGCATCATGAAGTTCCTTTTGAATGCTCATCAGCTCTTCAAGTTTTGTGTCTTTGATCGAAGCTTCAATTAAAATTACCCCCCCTGACTCTAGATACTGCTTGATCTTTTGGATCTGGGTGTCGATCAATGTTAAAGACTGTTGGCTAGTCATATAAATCAAATCATAGGCTGCCAGATCGGTAGTTTGGAGCGCAGCAGTTCCATCAATTCGTCCAAGACGATCGGAAGCCGCGATCGCAGGGTATAAACTAGGTGTTGATTGAATCAAACAAGAGAGATTATCTGAGATCGTGCGATCGCAATCAGGATCGGGATCGATTAAGCTGGCTACATTCACGATCGCTTGCGGACGCGATCGGGCGGCAGAACGGAAGCGTAAATCCAATTCGCTAAAGGTGGGAGTCCACAGGTCTTTGGGGATTTGTAGGGTAACCTCTCCTGCATGAAGGGTTACTCGACATACTTCCACTTCGGCATCACCAGGGAGACTGGTTTTCTCATTGACGCGAAAAGTCTCAACCAAAAGTTCGTTCCCATTCGTATTGTTAGAACGCTTTAATTTGTCAGGATCGACATAGCTGACGACCAAGTACACCGCGATCGCCTCTTCTGCCATCGCTTCCGAAGCAATCCGAAAATCTAGGGGTTGAGGAACCACAATAAAATTGCCAAACACATCGATCGCAATGCCTGGTTGAATTTGTACCCAACGTCCATCTCGGAACTTGGCTGGAACTTCCGTAGGGGCTGCGATCGGACATACACCTAAGCCACAAACAATCCCTGGTTCAAACAGCGCCTGAAATTGCGTATTTTGTCGTTGACGGTGATACTCATGGGCTAACTGCCAGCGATCGCTATTAATTAGCAAGCCATCCGTAACTTGGAGCCGCTCAAAGGGTTTGATGTTGGGGGAAGAATAGGGTTTGGTCATGAGGTGGCTCCTTCAATATAGAGTTCGTAGGTACAAAAGGCGGGTTTTTCTTGCTCAACGATCTCACTGATGCGATTTCGATCGATGGGCGAAGGTAGATCGTTACGAAGCCGAACAATAAAATGAAAGGGTTTCCCACCTCCTACCATTGTATCTTGCCCAATACTCGACTCACCCATTAAAAACCCTTTTCCACTCACCTCGGTAATACTAATATGCTTCTCAGTCTCAGGGAGATGGTCATCAAGCGGTAAACCAGTAAATAGATGTAAGTAGAAACGCAGACCTCTACGCGTGCCTCGCCAACGATAGATCTCCATGGCTTGCGCGATCAAAGATCGCTGACGTTCTTGACTAAGCGTAGGAATGAACTGCCAGCCTATCCAATGTGCCAGAAAAGGCAAAAGATTGTCAGGGGCGGTGAGTGGGTCTAGATAAGCCCATAGTGTATCCATCTGTTGTACAGAGGGTTCAAAGCTTTGTTCGAAAATTTTGAGTAAACGACCAATAAAATCAATATCCCGATAAATATCAGGTAAAAAGTCTAAATAGAGACTGTGGGGGCGGAGGTAAAGATTAAAAGGAGCAATATCCACCAGCACGGGATTGGTGTTGGGCTGGTTGGCATAGACAAAGAGCTGACCTACATAGTCTAAGGTTAAGGTTTTTCGGGGCGAAAGGGCATCTTGCGCTTCAAAAAAATCACTCGGAACCTGAAAGTGCAAAACCGATTCCATGTGACCTTTTGCGGGGAGTTCGTTTCCCTCCATGCCAATGCTGCACCATTGCGGTGGAAAATTCCCTTCCGTACGCAAACTCAGTTGGAGGGGGCGACTGGTTAAATTCTCTAGCTTGACGATGATTTCGCTAAATTCACCTGGGTGCAGCAGTAAGTTGCAGCCAGCAGTCGTAGCGATCGCTGATTCATGCAGAATATTGGAGTCTTCACCCAGATTGTCACGATTACTGCCTAGAGATTGCAAACTTGCCTCAGGTGACTGCATGGGCAGAAGTTGCAGACTAAGGGGAAGTAGTTCACTCTTTTGAGTCATAAAGATTGGCAATGGATAGTTAAAGCAACTTAAACAACGGAATGCCGCTAAACGACACTAATTACATGACTAGAACGCAGTCGGCTATTGCGCCACGAGCAAATTAAGCCTAAAGGTCCTGGGTCGATAATTGGCTCTCGCGGTAACGTTCTCACCCAACCTTCTTCTTGTTGGCGCAACTCAAATAGCTGAACAGTGCCTAGATAGCGCACGCCTCTAACGGTCTGTAAAAGCTTGACAATATCCGAAGGGTAAACTGGACGACCAAATTCCCAACCCTTACCTTGCTGTCCCCCTGTAAGCGGGTTTAGGAATCGGTAGAGAACCACTTGAAGTTTATTCACGACCTCCTGTTGAGCTTGGGGATTGCGATATTCAGGATCGAGGGAGATCTCAGTTTGTACCGATACCCCGACATATTCTGGCTGGCTACAGCGAATCTGCACGCCCAATAACCTACGTTCGTCTAAAAAATTGACGACGCGATCGTTGAGTTGGGGACTCAAGGCTAGCCGATCGGGATCGATGCCATTTCCCAGTTCGATCGCTTCGGTATTGACTTGGGGCACTAACAGAAGGCGCACAATGCCTGCATCCTCTTTACGGCTGGCAGTGAGGCACATTACCCTTGCGATCGCCCCGCTACCTGCTTCGAGGGTTAAGGTTTCAAAATCCTCTTTGGTGACAGCACGATTGCGCGTGCGTAAAATGCTAGGGACGCGAATGGCAGCATCATCGAGGGATTCAGCATCGGCACCATTGTAGGCAGAGACATGATTGATTAAACTTGCCACATAGGGAACGGCTGTTTTTAAAAAGCGGATTGTCCCCCTTTGGACATTGCCTTTAAGACCACCACCTGTACGATATTTCACCATTTGAATCGTCGAGCCTTTTGGCGGGATAGCGCCGTATTGCCTTCCCGTCACTGCTGTTGCCAAACTATTGGTCGATAGGGCATCGGGCTCGATCCGTTCCATGGGATTTCCCTGTAGTCGCATCCGTTGTACGATTTGTGCTTGTAAATGACTGGGAGCATGTACCATCGGACCAAACTGGATCGTGCCTGTCTGAGAGTCAAGTACATAATGCAAATCTTCAGTGCCAGAACTAGAAAAGTCCGTTACTTCTTGCCAAATTTGCGGCAGTCCCATAGGCGGCGTTACTAATACATATTCATCCGCAGTTCTCGGCAAAATCGGTGTTTGTAGCAATTGAAAGATTTGACTGGGGGTGCCTTTGCTTTCACCGACGATTTCGTTGGTTACCACACGACTTTGCGTTACTCCAATCGTGCCGCCAATTGACCGCGCGTTTAGTCCGATGATGCGAGGCGATCGGCTATAGCCAGGTTGATTGACTCTGAGCGGCGAACAGACACAACGAATCCAGCGACCTCGATAGTTAGTAAATTGCGTGATGGGCCAATATTGAGGTAGGTGTAAAATTACCTCTGCTCCTTGGCTAGGACTGCCACCCTGACTGGTTTGGTCGCTAAAGCTAAATCCTTTGGTGCGATCGTCGGTTTCGCGCAACAAAATTGGTTCCCAGACGATGCCATTCCACGCTTCCCAGTGACGTGGCGGAATGTCTGGGTTAATCCCCGTGGATGTGGCAGCTTCACCTTTCACTTGGACTGCAATCACATTGCCTTCTATGGGTTGTTCGGCATCAAAGACCAGATAAAAGCAATTGTTGGCGCGTGGCTCATCGTTAAAGATCGATAGTTCGGGGCCTTCCCACCCTCGATCGCGCCCTTCTGACCAAACACCTGTAAAGCGATCGCGTAAAACTAGAGGGACGGTTTCAACGGTTTCGGCGGTGAGCAGATGTCTAATGGTGGGTTTTCCAATGGCTAAGGGGCGATCGGTACTAAAAACCACCGATTCTTCTGTTTCGGTGCGAATGGTTGCTACCTCTGTGGCAACGGGAATCACATAGACTTCGGGCAGGGAGGCACTCAGATAGAAGGTGACATCGGTCTGAGCGGGAGCGGGCGGTAATAGTCGAATCCCGAGTAATTCGAGAAAGGCAACGTAGTTGCGGCGGGGGACTTTGTTAAACCGCATCAACATTTGATCGGCTAACCAAGCAAATAGCTCGATTAAGGTGACACCTGGGTCGCTAGGGTTGTAGTTTGTCCATTCTGGGCAGTAGCGGGGAATTCGCAAAAGGCACTCATTCACCAAATCCTGAAAGGTGCGATCGTCTAAATCTGATTTCGGAAGATTCGGTAAAAAATCAAATTCTGGGCTCATTAGTTATTGATCCTTGTAACTCAGAAATTATGGAATTGTTAGCGATCGAACGAATGAAGAAGGAGTAGCCCATCAACCCTCTGTGAAGGTACTATCGCTATAGTGGGGCATGGGGAATAGCCGTTAATACCTGACGATCGACAAATGATTTAACCTGTTTGAGACTTGCCTCCCCACAATTCGATCGCGAACTATGCTCTAGCTCACATCTTGCATCGATCTTATTGAAACTCTAGACCATCTAGAGTTTAAGTTCTTGACGGTTTGAGTAAAGTTGCAAGAAAGATCTCAGCAAATCCAAAATACTGGCTTTGGGCGTATTTTACCAAGATATTGATGAAGTTGCTTGCAGATTTATAAAAGTCGTAGCGAATCAGTTCCGATCCAGCCCTGAAATGAGAAACTAATTGGGTATTGCTACGTAATAAAAACTGAATTGGCTAAGCACTTGACTGAGCAATTAACTGAGCGATCGCCTAAGCAAACCTCCTACTGGCTTTTGCGCGACTACCTACGTCCCCATTGGTTACTGATTGCCAAAGCATTTCTCTGTACCCTGGGCTTTATTGGCACGATGCCCCTACTCGCCCATATTTTGGGCTTAGTATCCGAAGCCCTTGCCCTTGGTAAAGTCTCAGACATTTTACAAATTTCTGGCTATACAATTTTGATGTTTGTGGGGCGAGGTCTCTGCCAGTACGGTCAAGATGCCTTGATGGCTCAGGCAGCCTTAAACGTGGCAATGGATTTGCGGGTTGATGTTTACGCCCATTTGCAAAAGCTCGATTTAGATTATTTTGCCGAATCCCGAACGGGCGATCTTTCTTACCGTCTCACCGAAGATATCGATCGCATTGGGGAAGTAGTTGGCAAGTTTTTTCATCAGTTTGTGCCTTCGATTTTGCAACTGGTGTTTGTGCTTGCCTATATGTTTTACCTCAACTGGGTGCTGACCTTAACTACCCTGTTGGTTGCGCCTTTGGTGGCTTTGTTAATTGCTTGGTTTGGCAATCGCATGTTAGAACTCTCGCGCCGCAGTCAAGATCAGGTCTCTAGCCTCTCTTCTTTACTCTCAGAGGTATTTAGCGGCATTCGTCTAATTCGAGCCTTTGCTACAGAGGGCTATGAAATTCAACGATTTAAAGCCGAAGCCGAACAAAACCGTCGCCGTAAATTTGCCACAGATCGGATTCGGGCGATTCAATATCCTTTCATTGGGTTCATCGAAGCAGTTGGAATTTGCGGGCTGTTTGTTCTGGGAGCTTGGTTGATTTCTACAGGTCAACTGACGGGTAAGCAATTTGTTGCCTTTGGTGCAGGCGTGCTGCTGCTAATTGACCCGATTGTAAATACCACGAGCAGCTACAACGAACTCAAACAAGCTGAGGCATCGGTCGATCGCATTTTTGAAATTTTTCGCGTGCAACCCACGATTATTGAGAAGCCCAATGCCCAAGTGTTACCCGAAGTCACTGGCAAGGTGGAATACCAAAACGTGCAGTTTCACTACCAACCCGACCAACCCATTCTGCGCGGGATTAGCTTTTTAGCCTTTTCGGGGGAAGTGATTGCTTTGGTGGGTTCCTCGGGCGCAGGCAAGTCCACGCTGATGAATTTGTTAATGCGGTTTTACGACCCCTGTGGTGGCAAGATTTTAATTGACGGCATTAATATTCAAGATGTGACGTTGCAGAGCTTGCGCCAACAGATTGCCGTAGTTCCGCAGGAAACCATTCTGTTTTCGGGCACGATCGCCTCAAATATTGCCTTTGGGCAAGAAACCTTTGAGATCGAAGCCGTAGAAGCCGCTGCCAAAATTGCCAATGCCCATGAGTTTATTTCCCAATTGCCCCATGGTTATCTGACTTGGGTGGGCGAACGCGGTGTGAATCTCTCAGGCGGACAAAGACAGCGAATTGCGATCGCAAGGGCAGTGCTGCACAATCCTAAAATCCTCATCCTTGATGAAGCCACCTCTGCCCTTGATGCAGAGTCCGAAAGCCTCGTCCAAGAAGCCCTACAACGGCTGATGCTGGGACGGACGGTATTTGTGATCGCCCACCGTTTGGCGACAGTTCGCAATAGCGATCGGATTTTTGTTTTGGAGCAAGGGCAGGTCATCGAGTCTGGGACGCACGATCAACTGATTCAGCAGGGAGGTCGCTACGCTCAATTTCACACGCGCCAGTTTCAGTGATGAAGCGATCGTGCTTGTAGATTAACGCCATGAGATCGCTGCTTTATCCCTTAAAAAATCCTGACGAGCGATCGCATTAATTGAGATATTGCACGACAAACCCAAGTTCTTTTTCAAAAAATTCTTGCAATTCTTCGATTTTGGGTTTTTCCATTTGTAGTAGCCAACTAATTGAGGGACGATTGAAGTCTTCAACGTTGCTCTGAATGTTCTGTGCCATGCCAAGCAGATACTGCCACATATAACGGTTTCCACTCGCAAACAACAGATCGGCATCGGTAATACAGATCCCAAATTTCTTAGCATCGAGCCAGTCTAAGTTAGAAAGTTCTTGGCTGAGGATATTTAAACTCAACTCTTCGCCAGAGAACTGAACAGCAAGGGCAAGCTGTTCCACAAAATCTTTGGAAGTCGGGCATTTTTTACCATCAATCCAAAAGATCGTTAAGCCTTTTGCTTGAAATTGGGCTTGTGCAAAGTCTCGATCTTTCGAGAAAAATGCGCATACTTCAGGCGCAAACTGATAAAGCTTTGTCATGGTCTGAACCTTGTAAACGTCTTGTAGTGATCACCTGTATAGTAGTAATTTGCTCCTCCTACAACAACTCGCCTTGTGCCCCGACTTGGATCGTCCTTATAGGGCTTGATATCGTATTCCCTGTACCCTACATTATCAGGAAGTACCATTCCAGGATCGGTGCCATTGCCATGATTACCGAAGTTACCGCCTGAATGGAACTGTCCTACAACTTTATCACGGCAGCTTGCAATGACAGTATCGACAGTATCCTGCACAGGTACGTTGACCTTACCCACCTTCACTACCCCTAGCCCTGTACGGCTGGTCACTGAAACGCTGCTTTCCGCACAGCTTTCTCCTGCCCAAAATTGTTGATCTTTGTCGGCTTGTAATTTGTTGTAGATATTGTTGAATGTGTGTTTGAGATCGAGCCATTTTTTGACATCGACTGGTGTTTTAGGCTTAGTCGCACTTTTTAAAATGTCTAACACAGCAATGGTTCTGGTGACATTATTGCCAGACTTACCGTAAATAAAAGCCACTTGTTCGCCATGACCGACGATCCAATCTTTAGCAAGCATTTTCTCAGAATCAACCTTTGGAATGCTTTTTGCAATCAAAAAGGAAGCATCTGCGGCTTTACCCTTATGCTTGAGGTAATCTTCTCCTTCCTGAAGGGGATCTACGATTGTCGGAACGGTTAGTTCGCCTAATAACTTATTGACATCCTTTGAGCTATCTTCCTTGCTAAAGATGGTTAGCGCTTTGTCAATATCGCTGTTTGCCTTTTTAAAGAACTTCAGCAATTCTGTAAAGTCTTCAGTCTCATCGCGATCGATTAAGGTTTTAAACTTTACATCTTCTCCGACCTTCGCTTCGTTCAGCAATAGCATCAGTGCTTGAGCTTTAGCATCAGCACCTCCTACTGGAATATGTACATTCTCTAATTTTTCCAAAGAGAAGACAGTAAAGATTTTCTGAATGTCTATGAGTGAGATCTTTGCACTCAGCCCATTCACGAACCATGCAACCAGTTTAGTCGCTTTTTTGTCATCTGCCCCTGCCGAAGTCAGCACCCATTCAGAAGCCGCCTCACTATCAGGAAAAGCAAATAGCGGAGTAATGGCTAGCTTTAGAGCGTCTTTATATTTTGCTTTATTCCCTTCCAAGTCAGAATCGAGTTTCCCTTTTTTAGTTTCAAACTCACCTAATTTTTTAGTCACCTCTTTTTTATAGGTCTCTTTCTTCCCTGCCAGACCGTTATCTAGAGATTCTTTTGTTCGGTCTAATTGCTCTAGCTTGTTCTTGATTAGGTCTTTGACTTTAACGACACTAGAGCTATCCTCGTGAGGGAAGATTTTTGCTAAGCCTTTACTGATAGGTGTGATTTTAGTGACTTCATTTTTGGTAAAAGAATGAGTGTGATCGACCCCAGTTTCCTTTTTGAATGTAGATATAAAAGTCTCTCGATCTACAATGTTCTTGGAAACGGCTGTGTCATATTCGAGGGTTGCTTTTTTATTACTGAGCCCTTCCGCAATTGATTCATCCGATTCATCTACATCGATGTCTTCATTTTCGGTGTATGAAGTGATGTAAGATTCCCGTTTTTGTTTGTTTTCTTCAACAGCTTCATCGTATTCATCAGTTGCCTTCTGATTGCCAAGATTCTCTACTTTATTCTTGACGGACTCATGAAAATTATATTTCTCTAATTCTGTCATCAGCAGATCTGCCGCTACTGAATCGTTACCCTTTTCTCCCAGTTTTTTAATGGCTAACGCCTTAACGCCCTTTGCTTGATACTTAAAGAGGTAATCTTTAATCGCTGGAGCAGCAGTAGGATCGTAGTTGGCGATCGCTAAAGCCTCTTTCATCAGTGGTAGATCGGCTGTGCCTACTAATGGAACAAGCAAGTCGCATTGTTCTTGGGGTCTAAGAATGGGGTTGGGTTGCGCCTTGAAGAAATCAACAATAGACTCTATCTGCTCGTTACTATATTTGAGGAATACCTGAAAAGCAGTATCCCCGATTTTGTTCCGAAAGTCTTGCATAAGAGGAGTGTCAGGATAGCCAAATCTGCCTTTGAGCCATTCTGACGTAGCTCTTTGAATCACGTTAGAGGAAAGTTGAGCGTTAACTGTTCGTTGAATATTGTTCCGATCGCTTGCATCTAATAGTGCTTTTTGCGTATCTAACTTGTTTGACACAGAGTCTGAAGTCATTGAGGATGCTTTTGCACCCATTACATCTGCTTCATTCTCCAGTTCTGTATCGTCATTGATCCCAACTCCTTTAGTTTGCAGTGTAGGTTGCACCCGTCCCTGCTTTTGCTGTACCACATGCCAAGCTTCATGCGGTAGATGCTCTTCCTGTCCAGAAGCAAGGTGAATGTCATTCCCTTGAGCGTAGGCTAGGGCATCGATTTGAGATGGTTTCGGGGAATTTGTATGAACCCGTACATCTGATACATCTATGCCTGATAGGGATTCGATTCCATCTTTTAACCGATCTGGCATTCCTGTTTGGTTTGGTTGTATCTCTGTTTTCGCCTGTACAGTTACATCTGCCTCAAACTTCCCCTGAATCGCTTCCTCTTCTTCCTCATTTACGACTGCTTCACGTTGCAGTGCTTTAGCAGGGCTGTTTGTGTTTAGCGGTTGTACGACTTTTGTCGCTTCATCGACTTTCTGCTCGTCGTTATCGTTTGACTCTGCGATCGCTAACTTTGCCTGAATGGGCAAAGCAGTCCCCGCTTGTATTGCAAGATTCTCCTTATATCTCTGAACGGTCTCCGCCCATTTTCGCTGAAACACGTCCTGAGACGAGCCTCTCACTGGGGTATACTCACGATATGGATTGAATTCTGCGTCACCTCCTTCCTTAGCTCTCTGAACGATGCCCTCCCACTTCCGCTGCATTACGCTTTCTGGAGTACTTCGGTTGTTATCCGAAAAGCATTGCGGTGTAACGTATAGATTCTCTTGTGAATTCAGCTTTCCCAACTGTTCTCTTTCTCCACCTGCTTCTGTTGACTCCTGAGATTGGGGTGAAGCAGATGTCTGGATTTGCGGTGGCGCAAAAGGGCGGGCTTGAAGCTGTACAGCCTGCGGTGCAATTGATGGCTGTGTTGTAGGCTTCTTGATATATTCCGAATATTTGCTCACAGCCAAGCACCTCTTTCTTTAAGTTTGAGTGTCATCTGAATTTTCCATGAGATACTCAAGCCAAAACACTCTATAAAAGCTATAGAAGGGATCTTGAGGTGTTTGCGATCGCTGTAAAAATATCAGTTTTTTTAATGAGCCCATCATAACCGAGATTTTGGTTATAATCCAAATTCAATCTCTTGGGTTGATGCCCCACCATTTGCTGTGGACTAACTGCCGAGGCTAGCCTCGGGGCATCTTTTTGATTTTGCGATCGCTACCAACTGCGACCGTTAACTTGACGGCGCATGGGCGAAGATGAACTACTTGGAGAACCTGTAAGTGCTACAGGCTCTTTAGAGAGAGGCTTCTGATTTGCGTTAGGTATAGCGTTGGAACTGCCATTAGAAGCACTACTAGAACCACTGTTAGGGATTTTAGGTAGCATTTCTACCCCAATTGACTTCGAGCCATTAGATGACAAGTTGGGTTGCGATTCTACAACCTGCGGATTGGAAACCGAAGTTCCCCTCAAAGCAATCTCTCTAATTACGCGCGTCATTGCTCTTTGTGCCAACTGCGAAATAATATTACGCCCCACGGCTTGGGTTTCAGGCTTCAGCAAAATCTTTCCAGCTAGGGGCAGAAATTCTAAGGGATCGATTTTTTGGTCTTTTTGCAAGATTGACCAGATATTCGCTGCATGATCTAGCCCTGATTCCTCTTTTGGGCTAGATTTAGCCTTGGGCTTATCCTTACTAAATGGATTGGGAATGCGTTTTAAGGCAGTTTCTTCAATGCCCTTAACCAGTTCATCTACGAGGCGATCGCGCATAAATTCACCCCGTTCAGACAGCAAGAAATCGCTGACTTGATCGACCGTCTGCTTCAAATTGTAGTCTTGATTCGTTTGGGCGTTACTCAACAGGTTCTCTAGACGATTCCAACGGAAAGAACCATCGCGGAAGAGCACATCCTTCAGAGCCATGCGTAATTCGGGAGAGCGATCGGTGAGCAAACGATTGGCAACGTAAGGGTAAGCCACTGCCAGCACTTTAAAGTTTCGATCTACACTCAGCGCAATTCCCTCTAGGGTAACCAGCGATCGGATAATCAGGGCATAGTAGGCAGGAACTTGGAAGGGATAGTCATACATGATCTGCGATAGTTTATCGGTCATGCCTTTGAAATCCATTTCCGTCAAACTCTTGCCGGGTGGGGGGTTGAATACCTCAGCGAGGGCAGGTACAATCCCTTCAAAATTGACATCTGCACTTAAAAATCCTAAGCGAACATAGTCTTTAGAGAGAGCATCAAAGTCGCGATTGACCAAATGCACGATCGCTTCAATCAAGCCAAATCTTTGCTCGGCAGACACCGTACTCATCATGCCAAAGTCAAGATAGGCAAGCTTCCCATCTGTCATCACCAAAAGGTTTCCTGGGTGGGGATCGGCATGAAAAAATCCATAGTCAAGTAGTTGTCGCAACGAACACTGTACGCCCACTTCGATAATGTGGCGACTATCAAAACCCGAAGCTTTCACACCCTCAATGTCGGTGAGTTTGATGCCTTCGATCCATTCCATCGTCAGCACGCGCTTGGCAGTATATTTCCAATAAATGCAAGGCACATAGACTTCATCGATCTGTCCGTGTCCGTAATATTTGGCAAATTTTTCGGCATTCTCCCCTTCATGGGTGTAATCCATCTCCTCAAAGATGCGGTAGGCAAATTCTTCGAGAATCCCAACGAGGTTGCTGCGAATGAATTTAAAAGACTTCATCATCCAGGCGCTAATGCCGCGCAGGATATACACATCGAGCGCAATTCCTGCCACAATATCGGGACGCTGAACCTTAATTGCTACCTGTTCGCCTGTGTGCAATCTGCCTTTATAAACCTGTCCTAGTGAGGCTGCGGCGATCGGATTATCTGAGATCTCAGCATAGACTTCGTGGGGGTCGCCACCCAATTCTTCGCGAATAAATTGAAACGCAATTTCATTGGGAAATGCGGGCAGATGATCCTGTAGCTGTGCCAACTCATCCATATACACAGGTGGCACGATGTCAGGACGCGTCGAGAGGGCTTGTCCAATCTTGATAAATGCAGGGCCTAAGCGCGTCAGCAACTTTCGCAGTTGCGCGGCTCGAAGTTTTCCTTTTTGTGCAACTTGTCCCGTGCGACTGTCCCACCGCAGCCTTAAAAAAAGCAACAGCATGGGTACAAAGATCGCTAAACATCGCCACCATACCTGCAAGGGCTTGCCCCGATAATAACGCGCGATCGCTTCAGCATCATATCGATCTAGCTGAAATGTTGACTTGGAGGCTGTTGGCATAAAGTTCCGTTGCATTGAGACTGCATTGAGTTAACAGTATTTTAACAATTACAACGACCAGATCCCTTATACCTAAAGTCTTAATCGCTAAAATCGGTAGCGATTAAACCAAGTTTTGGGAAATCCGTATAAAAAATTTCTTGAAAATTCTTTGCTATCTTCCTTTGCCAAGATCTGCGTAAATTATAATTTCGACACCCAAGACGATCAGGAGTAGAAATTCTACGATCGCTAAAATATTGATCGATAAAGCTGCTGGGTGAACTGAAGAATAGAACGCCACAATGGCAATAACGCCAGACAAGACAAAGGCGATCTCGTCTACGATTAACTGCTGAATCTTGCGGCGTTTGCGGCGATCGTCGCTCCTATGGGCGATTTCCCAACCAAAAATTGACTCAATATCTGAATAATTTGTTTTTTCCTTGACCTTTTCAACAAGCGTAAGCCGAATGTATCTCCCGATCGCTGTGATTTTTTCATCATTAACAAGGTAAGTCCAGCCTAAGATCAGGCTTACCCAAGGAATTACGAGCAGGGCATAGTAGTTTGATGGATTGGAAACTGCAAAGGAGACGACTGCCCCAAATACTCCCAAGGTCACATAAAGCAAGTTGTCTCGAAAGCCAACCCGCTGAGCTTGCTCTGATTTTAATTTGTCATACTCTTTGAGAAAAACTTCGAGTATGGAGTCGGAAGTGCTCATGGTGATGTCTGAATGGTTGTTTTTAACTATTTTTTAAAGCAAATTTGTGTGGTTAACAGATGCCAATTACTGAACTCAAGCTTTATGGGTAGTCTAACTGCAAAAATTCGGCTACTCAAGCAATTTTAGGAAAAATATCTGATTTATTGTTACTATAGACCGAATAAACCAGTAAAAACAGGTTGTGTTTATGCCGCGTGCCGTGATCCTTACCGCGCTCCCTGTCGAATATTTAGCCGTACGATCGCACCTTATAGATCTGCAAGAAGAAATGCACCCACAGGGGACGATATATGAGCGGGGCAAGTTTGCCTCCAATGGTCAAGTGTGGGAAGTTGGTATCGTCGAAACTGGCGCAGGAAATGCAGGTGCAGCAGTAGAGGCAGAAAGAGCGATCGTCTACTTTAAGCCTGACATTCTTTTCTTTGTTGGTGTTGCTGGAGGAATTAAAGATGTTGCGATCGGGGATGTAGTGGCAGCAACTAAGGTTTATGGTTATGAGTCGGGTAAGGTCGGCGAACAATTTTCTACGCGACCTGCTGTGGGACAGTCGGCTTATGCCTTGGTGCAACGTGCCAAATCGGAGGCGAGAAAAGAGGAATGGCTGCAACGGCTAACTAGCAATTTACCTTCGCCTCCTCGTGTGTTTGTAGCTCCTATTGCTGCGGGAGAAAAGGTAGTTGCGTCCAGAGAGTCAGATCTTTTCCAGTTTTTGAGGACTAGCTATAACGATGCGATCGCTGTCGAGATGGAAGGATTTGGCTTTCTAAGTGCATCCTTTGCTTATCCAGAGATTAAGGCGATAGTGGTTCGGGGCATTTCTGATTTAATTGAGAAAAAAAACGACAATTCTACAGAACCAGAGCAAACTCGGCAAGCATTAGCTTCTAGTAATGCTAGTGCGTTTGCGTTTGAGATACTGGCAAATTTACCCCAAATTGATACTCAAATTATTAATTCAGAGCAAGCTATGGAAAAAAGTAAGCGTTCGTCAGCCCCAAAGGTCTTTATTAGCTACTCACGTAAAGATGCAGAAATAGCAGATAGAATTATTGATGCTTTAGATGCTACTGGTCTTTCAGTATGGGTAGATCGACGGGAAATTAAGCCCGGGGATTCATTCTTAGAAAAGATGAGTCAAGGAATAGGCAATGCCAACTATATATTGGCTTTATTCTCAGATGCAGCGCGGCAATCTCGGTGGGTCACACGTGAGTGGATGGCAGGTCTTGCCAATGAGAGTACCACTCTTATCCCTGTTCGCCTAGAAACTGGAGCGATACCCGCACTTCTTAAAGATATTGTATATTTCGATTTCGTGAAAGATCTACAACAAGGTTTAGAAGAAATCAAGTCCTTTTTTCAAAAGGAACTAGGAATAAATAGATCTCCCCAAAATTATAGGAGCCCTTTAATACCGCCACCAATATCGCCACTGCTTAAGGTTTCGAGAAGAGAGTTACGCCTTGTGGCTAAACAATGTGTGAGAGATATCGAATTTATGAGTTTTCTATATGACGCAGATATCGACGAAGGTGACATTGCAGGAAATTCCTTGAATGAACGTTTGATCAATTTGCTCCACTATACAAAAACAGAAGGTATAGATAGTGAATTTGCAGATTGGCTTTATAAAGAGAAAAAAAGATGTGTTGATAATCATTTGAAATTGATCAGTGAAGGGAATTCTTAGCTGATCTTTAGTTTTCATGGAGTTATTTAGTGAAATCTCAACAAGAAGTTAATCAATTCCTACAAGGTAAGTCTGCTTTAGAACTAATTCAATCTTTTGACACCGAATTTGACATTCCATTTAAGCATGGTCAATGCATTGGTCTTCTAGAAATGCTAGGAGCCTATGAAGCCTTAGATCAATCAGATGCTCTAAATTTGGCTGAATATGTAGGCGCTTGGTGGTGTCGAATTGTTCGTGCTGATGTGACATATAACATTTTGGATGGATTGGAGGCAATCCAGTCTTCCAAGAACGATGCCAAAAATCTTTGTAAAAAAGTTGAAAAGGCTCCAGACAAACAGTTGGAGGTGAGCTACTCTGATAAGCAGATACAGATGATGGATTACATTGCTGCCCGCTGGCATGATGGAGCAGCAAAAATCCACTACCGTTGCAACGATCATACTGAGGCTCGACTTCTATTTCAAAAAGCTAGAGAGATTGCACAACGAGCTGAACTTTGGTACTGCCTCCCAGACATTCAAAGCAACTGCCTTCGGGTTGAATATGAGGAGCTGCGCGCAGTTGGTCGAAAGTCAGAGAAAGATCTCAAAACTCAGTATAAGGAACTGCGAGATCAAACTTCTCAAGTTGCGAAACTGCGCAGCATCGACATTCCTGACTTGGATAGTCTAAAATCCACATATGAATGGAGCAACCAAGAAAAAGAGTTTCTGCGAGGGTTATCTAGTATTTTGCATAACTTTTCGGTGGAATTAAAAATAACGAGCCCAGAAGAGTCCGAGGAATTAAAAAAAATGAGTTTAGAAGAGTCGGATCAAGCTTCAAAAGAATCAGAGGTCATTTGCCGAGCTTTGGGTGATGCATATCGACTCGCACAAGCCCTAAACCATCAAGCTCAGTTGGCATCTGGGAAAAAAGACTGGGAATCCGCACGTAAACTTTTTGAAGAAGTATGCAGCTTACCTTGGCAACGAGGCAAATTAATTGCCACACAAAACCTAGCTAAAATTGAAGCGGAGAAAGACTCATACCATGTAGCACTTCAAAAAATTACTGATCTACTCGATCAAATTGAAAAAAGGAGTAAGCGCCGAGGCGGAGATCTGGGATTTGACAGTGACTTCTACTATTTCACCGTCCAAGCATTTGAGAAAATACTAAAACAAGCTAAAAATAGTATGGGTCAAGAGGATGCCCAGCGTTACCAGACTCGATGGAGCGAAGAACAGCTTCAGATGGTTCGCTCAATCCGTAAAGTGGTTAAAATCACTACCTATAAGACTTCATTTTCTCAACGTTTTTATCCCATCTATCTTGAATTAATTGGCAACTATCTTCAGCAACTAGAAAATTTACCATCAGATCTGTCTCAAGAAAAAATCAAGAAGGAAATAGAGGAAGTCAATGAGAAAACATTTTCACTGATTGAGGAAGCTAGTAGTAGAGAGCTTCTAGATATTTTATCATTCAGAACCCTATCGAATAATGCAGATGTAAAACCTAACTTTCGATCTATCGACCTTAGTCGAATATTGAAACAAGATTCTAATGAACCTCAAAGAGGTCGTCGTGGCATGAGAGTTTTCGGTTCTCAAGAGCAAAATCCTAAAGAAATTCGATCGCTTAATGAGCAGCTTAATGAACGTAGTCATTTGTATGAGGCTTCTTCGCTTGACCAATCCATTGCCACCTCAGAGCCTAACCCTGATATTGCCTATGAAATTCGTATGTTTACGGCTAATCAACCTGGATTGGTAATTGTGCGTTACTTTTTCTGCAAAAACCTCAATTATCCTTCCAAAGATCCTGATAAGCCTGAAGCTCCCCTCAAGCTGGCTGCTTATGTTTTTCGAGATGGAGAGTTTTACTCTCGACAACTTGAATGGGCCGAAATCAAGAAAACATTAATTGATTCTTGGGAAGAAACATGGGGATCTAAGTCTGAATCTCGATTCAGAAGGAAGAGGAGAGAATATGTAGAAAATCTATCTCGGCTGTTAATTAAGCCACTTTGGTCTCTAATAGTAGATGAAAATACCTTAAACAAACCAAGCCACCTTGTTTTAATTCCAAGTGAGGAACTATTCAGGCTACCTTTGCATGTTGCTTTGGTTCCCAGAGAAAATATTTCACATAAAGAAGAACCTATTCCGCTAGCTGCCTATGTTCCCCTTTCCTTTTCTGTGAGTGCTACAGCATATGTAACCCGAAGTCGTCACTTACTTCGCCGTCAACGAGTGGAAAAAGATGATGACTTGTGTGTCTTGATGAAGCGAGATGAACAAGTCAGCGGAAATGAGATAGCTAGCCTGGAATGGCCTGAATCATCATTTCATATCGCAGGTCAGCCTCCAGAGAATGTATATCCTCATTGCGATCATGGTCAGGCAGATCGGCAAGGGTTATCTGCCTTAATTGCTCAAAAACCAGAGTTTTTTACTTATGCGGGGCATGGTCTTTATACAGAAGCCCTAAAGTCGGTGGGTCCAGCCTTAGAATTGGAGGGAGATTGTCTGACTCAATTTGATATTGCAATGGGAGTTCGCCTCCCACGAAATAAACTAACACTTCTAGGTGCTTGTGTTTCAGGACAAGGCGCAAATCTAGGGGGCGGTGAAGTAGCAGGTTTTATTAGAGCCTTTATTGCTGCGGGGTGTGGTGCATTAGGTATTACCCTTTGGCCAGTTCTCGACGAGAGCATTGCTAATACGATTCATCATTTGCTCACCAAAGCCCAACATGCGGCACAACATGGGAATACGTTTGATGTTGTACAAGAGTTATATGAGTATTACAATAAAACTTGCAAAGAACTCAATAATCCTCTAGATCGAGTGGAATCTTGCCCACTTGCGTTGTATCTTTGAGTTGAGTTTAGAAAAATAACACAAGATTTTGCGGAACCCAAATATAGTAAAAAATATTGAACTTCAATGCCTCTTCGCTTATATTCTCAGGTTAGCGCTGAATTTCCACACTTAACTCCTGGTTGGTCAAGTGGTCAAAATAGCGTTGTTTTTTCTAATCCAAAATTTGGCACAATTTTTCATGTGGTTGTCTGTAACGAAACAGGAAAACCCCTCTACGATCAACCTGTTTGGGCAGAACCGATTGGTGCAGTTATCGTTCCAGTTGATGAAAATGGCAAGATTGTGTTTGTAGAAAATTATCGAGCCGCGTCTCCAGCGAATGGAACTTGTATGACACACCCACCTTCTGCCGAAGATTTATCTCAACAGGGACGTTTCTCACTGGAGTTACCGCGAGGTTTCCCAGAAATAGGAGAGAGTTCAGAAGAGGCTGCTAAACGAGAAACTAAGGAAGAGACTGGGTGCATAGTTATTGACATGATTTGCTTGGGCAAAAGTAATGTAAATACAACCTTTTTCTTGAATAATACGCCGATATGGTTGGCTCATGTGACAAACTCCCAACCAGTAGTAGAATCTGATGATAATGAAAGAATTAAAAGAGTATATTTTCTGGAACTCAAGGAGGCTATGGATCGTGTGAGATCGGGTGAAATTATTTGTGGCATGACAAAATCAGCACTCCTTCACTATTTAGCTTGGTTACAGTACAGCTAGATGATAACTGACCTTACGTGGAAGAAAAAAGCTTACCTGTAAATTTTCTGTTGATATTGAATTTTCTGTAGGGGTAGCGTCCCTGTGCCTACCTTGGGCAACTACACTGGGATTGCCCCTACCCCAGTAATCATACCAATTTCATTGTCCCAGCACGCTAGTCGAAACTACCCACTTTAGTGGGAGACTTTAGTCGCTACGCCTTTGCGGGGGGTACAACAGATGGTAGGTTTGACAGAAACTATCATGGCAGAGCAACGACGAGGAAGTCATACAGTCACACGTCTTACCGTACACATCGTGTGGGTGACCAAGTATCGCTATGCAGTGCTTAAAGGTGAAATTCAAAAACGATGTAGGGAACTAATCATACAGGTTTGCGACGCAGAGGATGTGACAATTCTCAAAGGAGCAGTGAGTAAGGATCATGTCCATCTACACATTGAATATCCACCATCAAAATCGGTGAGTGATTTGGTGAAGGGGATGAAAGGGCGAAGTTCACGACTATTACAGCAGGAGTATCCAGAGTTGCAGAAGCGATATTGGGGCAAGCATTTCTGGGCAATAGGATATGGGGCATGGAGTACAGGAAACCTAACAGAGCAATTAGTGGAAGAGTACCTAGAGCATCATCGAAATCCCTCGAATCAAGAACGGGACAATTTCTTGCTGGAATAGGACAACTAGCCTGAATAATTCATCAGGAAGAGAAAGTGGAGAAAAAAAAGAGCCTAAAACTGAGTAGAATTAGGCTCTCCAGAATATTAATGGCAATATTTTCTCATGACAGAGTGTTTTTTGGA
>NZ_CBDDRA010000030.1:0-66107 GCF_965232925.1 Tumidithrix helvetica PCC 7403 | reverse complement strand
TAGTGCTCTTTGGCTTCCAAACTATTCTCTTGTCTTGGTTCTGGCGCTTTCTCGAGAACTCCTTTCGTTTGCTCTCGTTTTTTCGCCTTACTAGGCTACCTAACTTATCTGGCTTTGTCAACCCCCTTTGCAAATGTTTTTTTGGAATAGCTTGTAACGGTTAGCAGGCAAAGCTTTGAGTCGTGTAGCTATTTACCAAACCCAGCTTCTATGCCTTTGGCAACAAGCGCATTCACTGCTTCTACGCCTTCCCAGCCTTTAATCTCGGTTACTTTTTTCTCTAGGTTTTTATAGCTACGGAAAAATTCGGCAATTTCATCAAGACGATGCTGAGAAATATCTGACAAGGTTTTAACGTTGGCATACCGAGGGTCTTTGTCGGGGACACAGAGAATTTTTTCGTCGCGATCGCCACCGTCAATCATGATCAGCATGCCGATCGGACGTGCAGGAATTACACAGCCAGGAAATGTGGGTTGATCCATAATCACCATGCCATCAAGGGGATCGCCATCATCGCCTAGGGTATTGGGGACAAAGCCGTAATCATAGGGATACTGTACGGATGAATAAAGCACGCGATCGAGCGCAAAAGCATTGAGGTCTTTATCAAACTCATATTTGTTTTTGCTGCCCGCAGGAATTTCGATTAGGACATTAAGAATGCCGGGCTTAGGTTGAGCAGGAATCCGCGATAAATCCATAAAAATTACTTTGATACTCCTAAAGTGTTTTAGCTCTCAGTGAAGAGCCGTAAATGTACTTAGAGTTAAGTATAAGTGGCTTCTGAACCCTTCCAACTTTAATGACATGATTCATTCACCGGTTGGGCTAGGGTCATTAGCTAAGCACAAACTAGCTAAGTGAATATGAACATTTTGAAAATTATGCTTTACTGTGAGCAGTGTGATGTGTGAGGAAGTGAATGTTTTCAAATCAGCGAAGCGAAATGCTAACGTACAAGCATGATACACAGTATCCTATCGGTGTTTTTGATAGTGGGGTAGGGGGGCTAACAGTACTACAAGAGATGCATCGCCAGTTACCGCAAGAGTCAATTATTTATTTTGGTGATACTGCACGTTTACCATATGGCAAGCGGACGCAATCAGAAATTATTGAATATGTCCGCCAAATTTTGGTCTGGATGCAGTCTCAGTCAGTCAAGATGGTGATTATGGCTTGTAACACCAGTTCTGCTCTGGCGTTAGATGTTGTGCGACGGGAGTTTGACCTACCAATTTTAGGTTTGATCTTGCCTGGGGCAAGAGCTGCTGTACAAAAAGGCAAGCGGATTGGGGTAATTGCGACAACTGCAACGGTTAACAGCGGAGCCTATACACAAGCCATGCTAGAGAGCTGTCCTCAAGCAGAAATCTGGCAAGTTGACTGTCCTGAGTTTGTGCCTCTGATTGAGTCAAATCGGATTAACGATCCTTACACCTTGCAAATTGCCAGTGAATATCTAACACCCTTACTGAAAGCGAAAATCGATACGTTGGTGTTTGGTTGCACGCATTATCCTCATCTCAAGGATATTTTGCGGCATATCGTGCCTGCTCATGTACGGTTTATCGACCCAGCCAAGTACGTTGTCAAGGCAGCTATGCAGGAACTGGATATTTTAGGATTACGTCATAGTGAAGGTAGGAGTGCAGGGAATCGAAATCTAACGAAGTTTTATGTCAGTGGCGATCCCGAGCAGTTTGCTCAGGTTTCTAGTCGCTGGCTAGGCAAAGTGCCATCAGTGGAAAATGTGTCGCTCTCTCCTGTAGAATTGCTGTCTTAAAGTTTCCCTTATGGCTCTCTGAATTTTCACATGGGAGTACTGTATTGAAATACAAGCAGCTTTGGTTTGGCATTAGTTTTTGCCTCGTTGGATATTGTTGTGGCACTTCAGCAGTTTTAGCTCAGTCCAGAGTTAATCCAGTGTCTGAAGAGTCTGTACTTCAAGCCCAGATAAATCCGACTAGTTTAAATAACGGGTTCAGGCTTAGAGGAGTTCAAGCTTCACCTGATGGCTTGCTGCTGTTGATTAATGGCAGTCCTCAAGTAAATATGTGGCGGGTTGCGAATCCCGATCGCATGATTGTCGATCTACAGGGAACGGAAGTTGCATCAGAGATGCATGGTTCAGTCATCCCTTTAAATCGCTATGGGGTGAAGCAAGTAAGGGTTGCTCAGTTTCAGCAAAGCCCTGCGATCGCGCGTCTCGTCTTCGATCTAGATCCCAATACGGCGAATACGGCTTGGCGAAGTAGCTTTAATCCTGCAAGTGGGGTGCTAGTTTTAAAACCAACGGGTGCGACAACTCCCACACCTCAGCCTTCACCATTAGTATCCAATGGTGGGGGCGCAAGTACAGCAATACCTGCAACGATTCAAGCTTTGGTGGTGACGAGTTCTGGTCAGCTAATTATTCAGGCAGATCAGGGATTTACCTATCGTGGTAGCCAAGATCTCACTTCCAATACTTACAATCTCACAATTACGCCTGCCCGCATTTCCGCTCAACTGCAAAAGCCAACACTAAGTGCCAATAGTCCGCTAGAGCGGATTCGGATGACACAAGTGGGAAATTCAGTATTGATTGGAATTCAAACGACAGCAGGCTGGCGTTTACAAGATGTTGGCAGTGGAAGTGCGAGGCAAGTATCGCTGTCTTTGTACCGTCCTAAGGGCGGCACAATCGGTCAAATTCCATCTTCAACCATACCTACGCCGACAACCATACCTTCAACTTCTGTACCGTCCAATCGAGGCAGAGGATTGGTAGTCATCGATCCAGGACATGGAGGACCTGATGTGGGTGCGATCGGGAATGGAATTTATGAAAAGAATGTCGTTTTGCCGATCGCGTTTCAACTAGGTCGAGCCTTGCAACAGATGGGCTACTCTGTGGTTTATACCCGTACAGGTGATATTGACTTAGACTTAGAGCCACGCGTACAAGTGGCTGAAAATGTTAAAGGCGATGTATTTGTCAGCGTTCATGCCAACTCTCTGGCATCAAGAGCAAATGAAGTTAGTGGGATTGAAACCTATTACGCCCCTGGAGCCGTTTTAGGCCAGCAGCTTGCCAGTGCTGTGCATCAGCAACTCATAGCTGGAACGGGTGCAATCGATCGCGGCGTTAGAGCGGCAAGATTTTATGTAATTCGCAATACCACGATGCCTGCAATTTTGGTAGAGACAGGGTTTGTCACAAATCCAAGAGATGCTGCCAATCTGAATAATCCTGCTTACCAAGAGCGCATGGGCGCAGCGATCGCTAGAGGCGTCGATCAATTTATGCGATATTACCGCCGTTAGTCGTTGGAATTTTCTCAGGATTATTTACTTTCAGGATGATATTCAGAATGGCACAGGATTTCATCATCACAGGTTTGGTTAATTTCCAAAATTAGCTGCTGAAGGCGACCGTAGTTACGCTGATTAAAATACATGACCAATCGGGGTAACGATAGAATGTGCGGTTCTCTTTTTTCTTGGGATAGAGCTTTACTTCGTTGGATGCTCCCCTTAACCAGTACATCACTAAAATTTTGATTGAGTCGATCTAGGTGAGCATCGGAAATATCAAAATTGAGCCGCACAACAAATAGATTTTTCACCCAACGGCTGGAGTGATAGACCTTATAAAAGTCATGAATTGCCTGACAAGCTCGCTCGACTTTGTCGGTAATCACGTACAAATTGCGATCGCCAGCAGTAATTAGACCGCGTTTTTGCAAGTGCTTTTGAATATATTCATCCCATTGTTGCCAATAGTCGCCACCTGGTTTGTCTATAAGCACAAGTGGCCTAGGTGTCGCTTTTCCCGTTTGACAGAGCGTGAGGCATTCAAAAAATTCATCTTGAGTCCCAAATCCCCCGGGGAATAAAGCGATCGCATCACTTTCTTTCAAGAAAAATAACTTGCGGGTGAAAAAATACTTAAAGTTCATAAATCTGCCATTCGCATAGTCATTAGCAACCTGCTCAAATGGCAAAGAAATATTTAACCCAAAAGAGAGATCCTTTCCTGCCCCCTCATTACCTGCTGCCATAATGCCACCACCACCACCTGTTATCACCATAAAACCTTTAGCACTAATGCACTGAGCAAAATCGAGTGCCTGTTGGTATTCAGGATCGGTTGGTAAAGTGCGGGCAGAGCCAAAAATACTCACTTTGCGAGTACTGCCATAGGGGTGAAACAGCGCGATCGCTTTCTGGAAATCTTGCAAAGAGCCTGAAATCAGCTTCCAGTCGAGACGTTCAGTGGGATTTTGACTGAGAAGTGCGATCGCTTCTAAAGACGATTGAATTAAGTCATTATTTTCAAGTTCTGGCAGGCGATCGATCAGCCGATGCAGATCGGCTTTTAGCTTGGTGAGATCTTCTGGTTTAGGGGATGTAGTCATAGACTCATTTTAGTGGCTGTCTTTAGCAATTCACGCTAAAAGTTCACCCTGACAAAATCAGCATTCAGCAGTCAAGTTATCGATCAGCAATTTACAGCTAACTGCCAATAACTAACAGCTAACCACTACCTAAATAGGCTTCTAGAACTTGGGGATTGCAACAAATTTCCTCAGGCGTACCATCTGCGAGATAGCGACCTTCTGCCAACACCCAAACGCGATCGCACAGAGACATAATCACATCCATATTGTGCTCGATGATCAAAAAACTCAAACCCGATTGGTTCCATTGCTGAATGTGACCGCAGATCTCTTCGATCAGAGCAGGATTCACGCCTGCGGCGGGTTCGTCCAATAAAATTAACTTCGGATCGCTCATCAGAGCCCTACCAATCTCTAGTAACTTACGCTGCCCCCCCGAAAGAGAACCTGCATAGTTGTCTGCCATGTGAATCATGCCAATGGATTCGAGAATATGCCTCGCTTTTTCACGATTTTGACGTTCTTGCTCGGCAATTTTGGTTGCCTGAAACCAAGCATTCCAAAATTTCTCACCAATTTGATCTTGAGCGGCAAGCAGCATATTCTCAAGCACAGAAAGACGAGAGAGCACGCGCGGCACTTGAAAAGTCCTGACCATGCCCAACTGCGCGATCGCATGGGGTGGCTTACCCTGAATTGGCGCACCCATCAGTTGCACCGTACCGAGATCGGGCTTGAGAAAATTAGACAATAAATTAAAGAATGTCGTCTTACCCGCACCATTAGGCCCAATCAGCCCTGTAATGCTCCCCACTGGCACTTCAATGCGAGCATTTTGGACTGCCCTAATCCCGCCAAAAGCCTTGGACAGGTTTTCCGCCTTTAAAATTGCTACATTATCCATGCGTAGAATTGTAAATTAAAATCCGTGCGATCGCAGTTCTGGCAGAGAGGCGATCGCCAGCATACTTGAACAGTTCCTAAATCTCTGAAAATAGCAGGAATACTGTCAGCTTACTTTAGGCTCACAAACGCTATATAGAAAGGCTCAGACAAAAAATGGGTCGCCCGGGACTCGAACCCGGAACTATTCGGTTAAAAGCCGAGTACTCTACCATTGAGTTAGCGACCCGCGCGGTTAGCTAGAATAACACAATTTTAGACAATTACACCAGTCAAACTAAAAGGTCTTGCTTCGGTGATGTATAAATTGAGAATTTCGCCGATCGAACTGGTAAATTGTACCTCTGAAAGACCCACATTTTCTAAGAAAACGAGACGATTGCCGCGCGTGCGCCCCATGAGCTGCTTGGCATTTTTGGGATTGACACTTTCGATCAAGACCGATTCCGTGCGTCCCAGATAGCGCTGCGATCGCTCCGCCGCTTTTTGATTGACCACATGATTGAGCCTTTGCAAGCGATCGCTCTTGACTGCTTCACTAAGCTGATTGTCCCACACCGCCGCAGGCGTACCGGGACGTGGCGAATAGGCAGCCGTATTCACCAGATCGAAGCTAATTTCTTCTACCATCCGCACCGTATTTTCAAACTGTGCCTCGGTTTCACCGGGGAAAGCTACGATCGCATCGGCACTGATCGAGGCATCGGGCATAATTTCGCGGATCGAATCGATAATGCGGCGATATTTCTCTTGGGTATAGCCCCGCGCCATCGCCTTAAGCACATTGTTATCGCCCGACTGAAACGGAATATGAAAATGTTCGCAGACCTTTGGCAGTTCGGCACAGGCTTTAATCAGACGCGGACTAAAGTAACGGGGATGACTGGTAGCAAAGCGAATACGCTCAATACCCTCAACATCGTGAATAAAGTACAGCAAGTCTGTGAGCGTAATTTTGCCCCCAACCCCAGCGCCTACACCACCTGGAGAAAGGTCGCGCCCATAGGCATCAATATTTTGTCCCAGCAACGTGATTTCTTTGTAGCCCTGCGCCGCTAGGGAAGCGACTTCTTGGCGAATCACCTCAGGGGTGCGAGATTGTTCCTTACCGCGTACAGCCGGCACAATACAGTAGGTACAGGACTCGTTACAACCATAGATTACATTTACCCACGCCGCGATCGTGCTGTTGCGTCTTGGTTTGGTAATGTCTTCTTCGATATAGGCTTCTTCGGTGGCAGCAACTTGGTTGCCATTAAAGACTTGGGTTAAGAGGTCTTCGAGGCGATTGACATGCTGAGGCCCCATCACCAAATCTAGCTCTGGTACGCGCCGCAACAGTGCCTCGCCTTCCTGCTGTGCCACACATCCAGCCACAACAAGGGTGAGATTGGGGTTTGCATGTTTGCGTTTTACCTGTCTGCCCAAGTAGGAATAAACTTTTTGCTCGGCATTGTCACGAATGCTGCAAGTATTGTACAAAATCAGGTCTGCTGTCTCCGCTTCATCAGTAGCGGTATAGCCCATATTCTCTAAAACGCCTGCCATGCGCTCAGAATCCGCCTTATTCATCTGACAGCCAAAGGTGACAATGTGATATTTTTGGCAATCGCGCTCAGTTTTGGCTAGATTTGTGGCTGAGATCGGCAGTTGGGTAGCAGTCATAGGGAATATCGCACTTAAGTATTGAAATTTATGTTGAAATGACGATGCTGAAATCACCGCAGGGAGCCTTCATTTTACAGCAGGATTTTTTTTACGCTACCTATATACCCATGCAATTCCCTTTCCAGATTGGGTTTTCAGGATTTAGAGAGGATTACGAACATGCTCAAGGGGTGAGTCATTCCTTGAGCATGGGACGGCATCTCAAAATACTAGGCGTCTAGACTTTGGTATCCACCTTTTGAGCCACAGCTTGCAGCGCATAATGGAGCTTATTCAAAGCATTGATGTATGCTCTTGCCGATGCCACAATGATGTCTGTATTCGCGGAGTGACCCGAGAAAACACCAGCTTTTTCATGGCTGAGGCGAATCGTAACTTCACCCAAAGCATCGATGCCTGCGGTCACAGACTGCACAGAGAACTCAATCAATTGATTGGGCACGTTGACCAGACGGTTGATCGCCTTGTAAACCGCATCCACAGGACCAGTTCCAACTGCCGCATCGGTGAGTTCCTCTCCGTCGGGCGTAAACAGTGTCACCGTTGCTGTCGGTAGGGCGCGATCGCCGCAGCTTACCTGAACATGCTCTAGCTTGTAGGCACTAGGCGCTTGACGAATTTCGTCATTGACCAAGGCTTCCAAATCCCAATCGGTAATCTCTTTTTTCTTGTCGGCAACTTCTTTAAAGCGCACAAAGGCACTGTTGAGTTCCAACTCGGTCAACGCAAAGCCCAACTCTTTCAAACGAGCGCCAAAAGCATGTCTGCCCGAGTGCTTCCCTAAAACCAGTTGATTTTCGGTCAAGCCGATCGATTGGGCATCCATAATCTCGTAGGTGAGTTTATTTTTGAGAATGCCATCTTGGTGAATTCCCGACTCATGGGCAAAGGCATTTGCACCGACGATCGCTTTGTTTGCCTGCACCAACATGCCCGTAAATTTAGACACCAAGCGGGAAGTTTTATGAATCTGCGTTGTATCGATCTTAGTAAGTGGTGCGTTTGATTCAACAGGACGACCCAAAAACGGATTGAAGTACTGACGACGCACGTGTAACGCCATCACGATTTCTTCGAGAGCCGTGTTGCCAGCGCGTTCGCCAATGCCATTAATGGCGCATTCTAGCTGTCTTGCCCCATTCTTGACAGCTTCTAGGAAATTTGCCGTTGCCAAACCTAGATCGTTATGCCCGTGGACAGAGATAATCGCCCGATCGATGCCGCGCACCTTTTGCTTGATGCCGCGAATCAACGCACCAAATTCTTCGGGGGTTGTGTAACCGACTGTATCGGGAATATTCAAGGTGGTCGCGCCTGCGGCGATCGCCGCTTCTAAAACCTCGTAGAGATACTCAGGATCGGTACGGGTGGCATCCATGGGCGAAAATTCCACGTCATCGCAAAAAGACTTGGCATAGGCAACCATTTCGGAGGCGATCGCCAAAACTTCGGGACGGGACTTGCGCAATTGATACTCTAGGTGAATATCAGAGGTAGAGATAAAGGTGTGAATGCGTCCGTGGACAGCAGGTTTAATTGCCTCCGCCGCCGCTTTAATATCGGCTTTGATCGCTCTGGCTAAACTGCAAATAATCGGGCCATCGGCAGTGCCGACGGTCTCGGCAATTTTATGGACAGCTTCAAAATCTCCAGGTGAAGCGATCGCAAACCCTGCTTCAATCACATCTACACCCAGTTGAGCCAGTTGACGGGCAATGATCAGCTTTTCTTCGACGTTTAGGGTGGCACCGGGGCATTGTTCGCCATCCCGTAGTGTAGTATCGAAAATAATCACGCGGTCAAGATCGACGTTTGGCTCTGAAACAGGTACTGATGTAGACATAATTGGTCACAAGTTGAATAAAAATCATTTAACTGCCTAAACAAAAAATAAAAGTCCAAGAAAAAAACTAGATTTGTAGTTTCCTTTTTGCGATTATTTGTGCTTTGATTTTAGCGCATGGAAATAGAGCTAGACACAGATCAAAATCCAGATCGAAATATCGATCGAATTCACGGTCAAGCTGAACAAAATGTTGACCTCAGCGATCGCCATGGGCAAAATCACATTCCCACAGCAAATCAAAGCCTTGACCACAGCAACAATCTTGGCATTATTCGTACAGAGTGGGAGCCAGATCGCAATCCTTCACAGCCCCCAATTCAGACCAAAGTCCCACCACAAGTTCAGCCGCCATCTACCCATCAATCCCTAACCCAGCCTCAAAAGAAAATTCAGCGAACCGAGTCCCTCTTAGATCGAGAACTCAAGCGCGTCCGCGATCGCAAGGCTCATCAAATGCAGCCACCCCCTAATTCACAGCCCGACCTTAAGCCTGAGCCCAAAAACAAGTCAAAGCTCGATCGCAAGCCCAAGCCAGAATCACAACCCAATCTATCCTCCGATCTAGTCCCCTACCAAAAAACCGAGCGCAAACCAACTTTGGCGCACCATGAAACATCAAAGCCAAAGCGAAAGTCCAAGAAACCTTTACCTAGTGGTCAGATTGGCTGGTCAGATCTGTTTGTTATGCTGAGCATCCCGATTGTAGGATGTGGTATCTGGTTGGGCGCACAGTTTTTGTCCAATCCCCTCTCGATGAGTTGGCTATATTCCACCCAAGCCCCGATCTTTACCCCCTCACTGTGGAATCAACCCAAAACCCTCTCGCAAATTAAAGCCGAACTTGCCGAGTCGCAACTGAGCCTAGGGGATAGCCTCGAACTCAAAACTGGCGAGCAAATCTATGCGGTGCTCCAATCTGAAAATAAAGCGATTCGAGAAATTAGGCTGTATCACCCCATTAGCGATCGCGGCAGCGAAAAGCTAGTTCTCATTACCTCAATTCAAACCCCTGGGTTGGATGAGTACTTTGTCAAAGCACCTTTGATCAAATATCGCTCTGCCCAAGTCAACACTAGGCTCAACTACAACCGCATGCCGCTCACCAAACTCAAAGCGATCGTAGGAACTGCCCCCAGTCAAGGCGTATGGTTTGTAGCCTATGGGAAGACCGATGACACAATGTATGGGCAAGTATTTAACTACACCCCCGATCCACAGCCTACGATGGTAATGCTCAAAGACTGGGTAAGCCCTTTGGGTGAGTTTCCTAAGTGGCAAGTGGCGTTAGGCAACAACAATAGTAAGCAGGAAAATACCGAACAAGAGACTGCACCTAAATCACAGTTGGTAATCAACCAAAGCATCGATTTTGAACCCAATTATTCGATCTTCCAAGTTGAAGATAATATTTCCCATGAATCCAAGAGTTATATCCAACTGCGTCAGGTGACACTCAATGAAGGGTTAGGGTTGCCTCGCAAATACAGTAATGCCTTAACCCTTGCCAGTGCTGGTTTATGGTCATCAGCTTTAACCAAATTCAACGAGCTAAAGCTAGAGTTCAAAGCAAAAGGCAAAACCTTTACTCCTTACGTACAGGAACAGTACGAGCTAATTTCGCTACATGCCACACTTTCAGCTAGCCAAGCCAGGCAACCTTTTTCTGATTTTGGCGAACAGATTTTAGTCAAAATTATTGATGGTCATTGGCAAGAAGCACTAGAAAAGATCCAATCTACAGAAGGCAGTGCTGAGAAAATTGCTGCCATGCTCGCCAAATACGATACGCACATCTGGATGCGCGTGCAAACTGCACTCAAAATAGAGCCCTCACCTGCGGTTAAAGCTTGGGGCGGGTTGGTTGTGCTCAATCGCGAGGGATTGCGGCAAGCAGAGCGCTGGCTCAAAGAGCAACAAGCGGACTCAAAGGATGTGCTTGCCTTATTGCAAAAACTCGATTTAAACCCGATCGCCCTCAAGCCCCAGCAACTCTTAGGTACAATTTCTTATTTAGGCAAGGGTAAACTTGGCGCACAATGGCAACTGACACCCCCTGAACTCCTGACAGGACAGGCATGGTACGTAATTGATGTGGCGATCGCCCGAGATGGCGATACTTGGAAAAATGCCCCTTTCCCAGAGTTAATCGATCGCTCGTCTTTATTTGCCTGGAAAGTTTTAGGCTTAGAGCAAAATAATCGGATTGGCATCGCAATCACCGAAAACCCTGAAGAATTGCTGACAGCTTCGTTGTTGGCGCAGTCGCTCTCGGTAGACGGCTATGGCAATATTCGCTTACTCGCCACGGGTAATGAGGAGCTAGCAAAATCTTTAAACAAAGGCTCCATTCCTGCCTTAGTAACCACAGGCGGATCGATCTCTGACACCAGAGGCCAAATGGTCTATCTTTCGGCACTAGCTCCAGAGACCGCAAATAGTATTATTAACACCCTATACCGAGAAATTGGCAGATTGGGGCAGGTATCGCTGAGCATAAAAGATTTCAGCCAACAACTACAGCAGTGGTCGTTTCAATCGATCGATATTGACGGAGATGACAAACCTGAGTTGTTGCTAGAAATTAATCGCAGCCAAGTAGACTTAGGCGATCGTCACTATCCGATGGTGGCTGTGTTTACTACCACAGGTCGATTGCTCTTTAGTGACATTGGCAATCGCGCCCGCCGCTGGATCGGGGTTTTACCTAGCAAAGTGGGCGGACAAATTCTCACCGAAATTAACGGATATTATGAGGTTTGGACATTGAGGTAGTTGACAGTTATTAAGTTGTCAGTTGTCAGTTTTTAGATGGATCGTGAGTCTAGATACTGATAACTAATAACCGATAACCACTTAATATAGACTTTCGCAAAATCCGTACTCTTTGCAATCACTGTCCTCGGGTACTATAGGATATAAACCAAAATTTTCTTTAATACAGTTGGTTCGTTTCGTATTTAAACTCTCTAGCAGCTATGTTCAACCTTCAAAATCTCATCGGTGACCCCAACAAGCGCAAACTTGACAAGTTGCGTCCAGACGTAGCTTTGATTAACTCGCTCGAAGCAGAGATTCAAGCACTCTCGGATGACGCTCTACGGGGCAAGACTGCTGAGTTTAAGCAACGCTTAGAAAAAGGTGAAGAACTAGACGATCTTTTACCCGAAGCCTTTGCAGTCGTGCGCGAAGCAGGTTCCCGCGTATTGGGGCTGCGCCACTATGACGTGCAGATGCTAGGGGGAATGGTGCTGCATCGGGGCGAAATTGCCGAGATGAAAACCGGTGAAGGTAAAACCCTAGTTGCCACACTACCCAGTTATCTCAATGCCCTCACTGGCAAAGGCGTCCATATCGTTACCGTGAATGATTACCTCGCCCGTCGGGATGCGGAGTGGATGGGACAAGTTCACCGCTATCTCGGTCTAAGCGTAGGGCTAATTCAAAACTCGATGGAGCCATCGGAACGCAAGCGCAACTATGGTTGTGATATCACCTATGCCACCAATAGCGAATTAGGGTTTGACTACCTGCGGGACAACATGGCAACCATCATGGAGGATGTCGTGCAACGCCCGTTTAATTTCTGCGTCATTGATGAAGTTGATTCGGTACTGATTGACGAAGCCAGAACGCCTTTAATTATTTCAGGGCAGATCGAACGCCCCACTGAGAAATATATGGGTGGGGCAGCGATCGCAAGACAACTCGAAAAAGAAAAGCATTACGAAGTCGATGAGAAACAGCGCAACGTCATTCTCACCGATGAAGGGTTTGAGGAAGCCGAGAAGCTTTTAGGTGTCACAGACCTCTTCGATCAAGCAGATCCTTGGGCGCACTACGTATTTAATGCGATCAAAGCCAAGGAAATCTTTTTGCGGGATGTCAATTACATCGTGCGCAACGACGAAGTGATTATTGTCGATGAGTTTACGGGACGGGTCATGCCTGGAAGGCGCTGGAGCGACGGTCTACATCAAGCGATCGAGGCAAAAGAAAATGTGACGATTGAGAATGAGACCCAAACCCTTGCTTCGATTACCTATCAAAATTTCTTCTTGCTCTACCCCAAATTAGGCGGTATGACAGGCACAGCCAAAACTGAAGAAGCCGAACTCGGCAAAATCTATAACCTAGAAGTCACCACGATTCCTACCAACCGCAAGAGCGGGCGTGGCGACCTATCGGATGTAGTTTACAAAACCGAATCTGCCAAATGGCGCGCCGTGGCAATGGAATGCAAAGAAATGCACGAACTCGGTCGCCCCGTATTGGTTGGTACGACCAGCGTAGAAAAGTCAGAATTGCTTGCAAAGTTGCTGACTGAATTGGAAATTCCCCATAATTTGCTCAACGCCAAGCCCGAGAATGTGGAGCGGGAGTCTGAAATCGTCGCGCAAGCAGGTCGTAAGGGGGCAGTAACGATCGCCACGAATATGGCAGGTCGCGGTACAGACATCATCCTTGGCGGTAATGCTGACTACATGGCACGCTTAAAGGTAAGAGAATTCTTCATGCCCCAGATTGTCATTCCTGAAGATGGCGATCCGATGAATACCAGTCAGGTGCTCTTCCCAAATCGCCCAGCCAAAGCTCAGGGGTTTGCCGTCACCAAAAAAGCCAAAACTTGGAAAGCTTCGTCCAACCTATTTCCCTGCGAGCTATCGGATGATGCAAAGCAATTACTCAAAGAAGCGGTAGATTTTGCCGTCAAAGAACTGGGGCAACAAAGTATCACCGAACTCGAAGCCGAAGACAAACTAGCCGTTGCTGCCGAAAAAGCGCCCACGGACGATCCAGTCATTCAAAAGCTGCGTAAAGCTTGCAGTGCGATCAAGCAAGAATATAACAACTTCACCAGTGCCGAACACAACGAAGTCGTGCGCTTGGGTGGCTTGCATGTAATTGGCACGGAACGTCACGAGTCGCGTCGCATTGATAACCAATTACGCGGTCGTTGCGGACGGCAGGGTGACCCCGGATCTACAAGATTTTTCTTGAGCCTCGAAGATAATCTCATGCGGATTTTTGCAGGCGATCGCGTCGCAGCGATGATGAACGCCTTCCGAGTTGAAGAAGATATGCCGATTAGTTCGGGGCTTTTGACCAAGAGTTTAGAGGGGGCTCAAAAGAAGGTAGAAACCCACTACTACGACATTCGCAAACAGGTGTTTGAGTATGACGAAGTGCTCAACAACCAACGTCGTGCCATTTACTCGGAACGTTTTCGCGTCCTAGAGGGGCAAGATCTACGCGATCGCGTGATTGAGTATGCCGAGCGCACGATGGATGATATCGTCGCCGCCTATGTTAACCCTGACCTCCCCCCTGAAGAATGGGATTTGGTCAGCATGGTCAACAAGGTCAAGGAGTTTGTCAACCTACTGCAAGACCTTGAGCCCGATCACCTCGATGAGATGTTTATGCCAGAACTGCAAGCATTTCTGCGCGAAGAAGTCCGTCGTGCCTACGAGATCAAAGAAGTTCAGATCGAAGGGCTGCAACCTGGTTTAATGCGACAAGCCGAACGATTTTTTATCTTGCAGCAAATTGATACCCTATGGCGCGAACATCTCCAAGGGATGGAGAGTTTGCGAGAAGCCGTCAGTTTGCGTGGCTACGGACAAAAAGATCCCCTGATTGAATATAAGAGTGAAGGCTACGAGCTATTCCTTGACATGATGACGGATATTCGTCGCAATGTCGTTTACTCCTTGTTTGAATTTAACCCCCAACCCCAACCTCAAATCACGGCTGAGTTTGTTTAGTTTTTCCTTAAAAACCTATGCAACTTGAAATTATCGACCAACAGCTTAAACTTCATCTTGCTGTCAAGGAACGTTTGGCGGCTGTGCATATTGCCAACACGATCGCAGTTCCCCTGACGAGTATTACCCATGTCAGTACGGTTGAGCCTAAGAGTAACTGGAATGAAATTCGTGCCCCAGGCTCGTTTGTGCCCAACTTTATCAAGGCGGGTACTTACTACACAGCGCGTGGTAGAGAGTTTTGGTACGTCACCAAATCGCGAGATGGCAAGTTTTTAACCCTCGATCTAAAAGACGAGTATTACAAGCGCATTGTGCTTACGATTGACGACCACCAAGCTTGGTGCGATCGCCTGCAAGCGCTGATTCCTAGCCCGTGAAAAACATTCGTATCGTCCTGGTTGAAACCGCAGGGGCGCTAAATCTAGGCTCTGTGGCAAGGGTGATGCAAAACATGGGGCTATCGGAGCTATGGCTCGTGAATCCTCGGTGCGATCGCTTCAGCGATGACGCTCAAATCATGGCAGTGCGTGCCAAATCGATTTTGGCACAAGCAAAAATTGTCGATCGCTTACCTGACGCCCTAGTCGGCTGTCAACGGGCGATCGCCACCGCTGGCAGAATCACCACCACATCCAGCACAGGCGAACAGGCAGGATTTAGCCCAGAAACCTTACCCATCAGCGATCCCCGCCTTGGCATGACTTGGTTAATGGAAGTCGATCGCTCTGCAATCGTATTTGGGGCAGAGGATCGCGGTCTCAGCAATGCGGAACTGCAATATTGCCAACGGGCGATCAGAATTCCCGTGTCGGATGATTATCCCTCGCTTAACCTCGCTCAAGCGGTAGCGATTTGCTGCTATGAAGTGCGTCTAGCTTACGAAGCAAGGCAAAATCCTGCATTTCTTGGTAATTCTCATGTGAGCGAATTAAGTCTTCAAGAACGGAGTCTTAGAGAATCTGCGCGGCGACACGCATCCCCACTTGGGGAATCGCCAAAAATTTCTACTAGCCAAATGGCGGAAGATTTGGTACAGTCACCAACCATAGATGAATCTCAAACGATAGCCGCATCTAAAATCCCAGATTTATCTGCCCCCCTCGATCGAGTAGAAGCTTTTTACGTTCAACTTGAGGCAGTTTTACTTAAGATCGGTTATTTATACCCACATACAGCCTTTAGGCGTATGCAAAAGCTGAGGCAGCTATTTAATCGAGCCCACCTGACGAGTTCAGAGGTTTCTATGCTTAGGGGTATAATCAGGCAAATCAATTGGGCAATTTTGGATCGGTTCTCAGATCGGTAATGGTGTCAAGGAGCGCAAAGGAACCACAGTGGAGCAAAGAACGTTTTCATCCTCAGAAACCTTTTCAATGAAAAATCGAGAAGCTAGACTCCGTAGACTCAAGGAACGTGGTAGGGCTTTAGCCAATCCAACCAAAGCACCTGAAGCTAGCGATTCAAAGGTAAGGTCGATCAACAGCAGATCGCTCAAGCCAGATGCCAAGCCAGACCTAAAACTAGAATCTAGACCGAAAAGAGGGAATAGACCAACGGGGATAAGACCCAATCCCCAGAAATCTGCGGTTCGATCGGTTGTATGGCAGTTTGCTCGTTTTGCGATCGCAGGCATAGGCTTAAGCATGATTGCGGGAACGATGATTTCCCTATGGCACAACCATTCTTTGAATAGTTCTGTCGCCAAGAACACCACCCCTAGCCCAGTTGCCACCAGTACGCTCAACGAAGACCCCACAAAACCAACCCCAGAGACAACGACTGCGTTGCTCAAAACCCAAGCCTTAGGCTTAGAGTCACAAATCAAACAACTCGCTAGCCAAGAGAGCGACCTAGGCTTACAAGTCATGGTGATTGATATTGACGGCGGTAACTATGTCAATATCGGGGCAAGTCAGCCGATCGCCAGTGCCAGTACGATCAAAACCCCTATCCTCGTGGCATTTTTACAGGATGTCGATGCTGGCAAAATTAAGCTCGACGAACAGCTAGAGATGACCTCTGATGTCAGGGTGGGCGAATCTGGAAGTTTGCAGTATCAGCCGCTAGGCACCAAGCTTTCTGCTTTAGAAACTGCCAAGATCATGATTATTTACAGCGATAACACCGCCACAAATATGATCGTCAAGCGCCTTGGTGGGGCAGAAACACTCAATCAACGGTTTAAATCTTGGGGCTTAACCACTACGGTGCTTCGCAATCCTTTACCCGATCTAGAGGGCACAAATACCATTAGTTCTCAAGACTTGGTGAATGTTTTAGCTCTGGTCGATCAAGGCAAATTGATCAAGCCGCGCAGCCGCGATCGCTTTATGGATATCATGCGCCTCACAGAAACCAATACCCTCTTACCCAAAGGCTTAGGTGAAGGCGCTAGAATTGCCCATAAAACGGGAGATATTGGCTCTGTTGTTGGCGATGCAGGCATTATCGATATGCCCAATGGCAAACGTTACATCATGGCAGCCTTGGTCAAACGTCCAAATAACGATCAAAGAGCCAATGAGCTAATTCGCAAAGTTTCCCGCGTGGTCTATGAAAATTTTGATGGAGCCTCCCGCAAGCCTGATACAGAATCTGCTTCGCCAGCCCCTACGACCAATCCACCTAATAACACAGCTACACCTTTTACTACGCCCAGCAATTCTGAAACCCGCACCAGAACCCAAAACACCCAGCCATAATGCCCTTAGGATCTGTAGGGGCAGTAGATGGTGTGTGCCTGCCCCCGATCGCGTTGCCTCGTACAGATTCTTTCCAATATAGGGAGCTAATCCAAGGAAAGCATTTTACGCTCAGCCATGATCGCGGGGATTGGTTGTATCGGCTGGTTGAGGAGATTTGAACGTTGAGATCCGATCGCTGCTCAGACTGTTATGGGGTAGAGGGCGATCGCTCATCATTGCCTCGATATTTGCCGCCATAATACTGTGCGGGATCACGCCCACGGCATCGCCGATCGCCTTATTATCGCTACTCAAGAAAATAAACCTTGGAATGCCATCGACGCGATATTTGGTGATTTCTGGTAACCATTTGTTATTGTCCACATTCAGCATGGCAAAGTTGACGCGATCGCCATACTGTTTTTGCAAAGCCAAATTATCGGCTGCCATCGATTGGCAACTCGTACACCAGTCGGCATAAAACTCCAAAATCGTCGGCTTGTTGTTCGCCAAGGCTGAGTCTATCGGTGTAGCAGCCTGCGCCACAGTTTCTAGGGAGGTACTGATATTTTGGGTGCGAATTCCAAAAAACAGGGCAATGGTTAGGGCAATCGCGGCAAGGGCAATCAAGGCATTTCGCAAGCGATCGGAGCGATTTGTGTCAGGCGTAGAAGTAGAATCCATAAAAGAATTGAATACATGAACTAGTTTTGATGAAAGCCAGTGAATAAATACTAAAGATCTTAACTTATGTTAAACCTTACTCAGGCTTGGTACTTTCAAGCAACTTGAGTCTCGCGGATCGGGTAGGATCGTGAAACCGCTACAAGTCTTGCCCAAATCAATTCGCCAAACAACTATGAATCATGATGCTCCCGATCTAGCGCTATCTATCGAACATCAAGGCGTGCCTGAAGCCCATCAGGGACTGCACTCGTTTCTTTATAGTTCTGAGCAGGAACATGCCCCTTCCTCGGTAACAGCCCCCAATCTAGAAAATGATGGGACGGAAATTGTGCCGATTTCAATCTGGAGCGATCGCGCCTCTAATGCTAAAGTCGCCGCAGTCTATGCCGTGCTGGATCGCGATCGCCAAACGCAATATGTGAGCTATTCCCGTAATGTTTTGCTCTCGCTGAATAGTCACGTAGCTCAATTTGGCGAAGAAATTTGTGCTTTTGTACGGGTGCAAACCTTTAAATTTCCCAAACGCGAAGTCATGGAAAGTCTGCGCGATCGCTGGTTGGCTGAGCTAGATGAGATTCCCTTTGGCAATCAAGAAGGCAGTACTTGGGCAAGTACGGTCAGCGAAGCGGCAACGGCTGCCATGACCGCCCAAGAGCGGCAAGCTTACGAAGAGAAAAAGCTCAAAATTCGGAAAGCGATGGCTGATACGGCACTAAGTCGCGAACTGGATGCGATCGCTCATCAAAGCAGCAACGACCTCGAACAAAGACAGAAATTAGAATCAGCCGTTAAAGATGATGATTGGAGCGCAGTAATTTCTAAGCAAACAAAAGAAACTGTGAATTCCGATCCACATTAAATCCAGTTTAAGTGGAGTTTAAATTCAGGGAAATACCAGTCTGTTCGCCCAGATTTGTGTGATATTTCAGTAAGTGCCATTTGATATGCGATCGCCGATCGACAAACATTGGGATGGACAGTCCTGTTATTCAATTTTTCTGCTAAAACACACTTATGTTAGACCCTGTGAAGACGATTAGCATCTTTCAAAAAACACCAGATCCAAAGTTTTATAAGGCGGGAGAAACTATTTTTGAGGTCGGACAAGTAGCTGTTGCCATGTTCGGCATTATCGAAGGTGAAGTGGATATTCTCGTTCATGACAAGATCGTAGAGACACTCTCAAAAGGCGACATATTCGGACAAGGCGCACTAGTTCATGACGATTCCATCCGTTCTTCGACTGCAATTGCTAAAACAGATTGTCAACTCGCCTATTTACAAAGGTTGCAGTTTTTATTCGCCGTTCAAGAAACGCCAGAGTTTGCCATCGAAGTGATGCGTAGTTATTCAAATCGCTTACGTCATATCCGCGAGACGCTCTAAAGTTTTTCTGAATTTTAAGCAAATCAATTAAAAACTCTAGAATTTCCTTACTGGTTTTTCCTGTCTCTGTTATAATGGGCAAGCCAAGCTAGTCTTAAGGCAATTCTATGGCGGTGTAGCCAAGTGGTAAGGCAGGAGCCTGCAAAGCTCTCATCCGGGAGTTCGAGTCCCCCCACCGCCTTTAATGTTTGAGAATTTTATTTTGAAAATCTATGGCGCGATCGCTTTAAATGCCTTCGCCCACTAGTGTTATACCTGAAAACACCAGAAACAGACTGCCTCCGATCGCGGTGACAAGCCAATCAGAGATGCGGCAAGCAATCAGGCGACCGCCAATTACAGCTAACAAAGCGCAGATGCCATGTCCTAAGATTGCCCCCAAGGTCACGCCTATGGAATTTTGAGATGCTGCTAAGGCGAATGTGCTGATTTGGGTGCGATCGCCCCACTCAGCTAAAAAGGTCAGCGTAAATGCTTTCAGCACGACCGCAACCTGCGGATAGTTGGATAGCAGTTTCCCCAGTTTTAATTTTCCTGCTTGGAATGCATTCTGCGATTTTTCCTGTTCTTCTAAAAATTCTTCTGCTTCTACGGCTCCTAGACATTCCCCAGATTTAGCTTTGAGCTTTTTAGCATCCCAGAGTAATTTCAAGCCAAATAAGAGAAACAACCCAGCGGTGGCATAGTGGGTATAAACCTTAGGAATAAAATGTGCGAACTGCCCGACCCAAACCGATAGAACGGTCATGATCATTAATGCCAGCATTGCGCCTGCAAATACCAATCGGCGAGAATGGTGCATCGCCAAAATGACGGCAATAAAAAAAGATTTATCGCCAATCTCTGAGATCGTAATCAGCAAAAGCCCTGCGGTAAATGCAGTTAACATAAAATCAAGCTCCGTTATGATGTCTGAGTAACGTGACGGAACTTGATAGGGCTATACGAGACTCCACCAAGCTCACATCAGATACGATGAGTGAACTAAGTGAAAGTCTCGCTACTAAGTGTTTTAAAATGCTTCTCTAGGCTAGCTTTGCTGCGCTAAAGAGTTAAAAACTTACTTCCAAACCAGGTTTGCAGCAAATGTGCAAGAGCCAGTATGTTGACTTGGAAAACTGATAAACGTTTGCTTTCTCGCTACATCTGTAGAAGTTACGGCAAGTTACCAGCAGCTACTCCCTTTCGGTATGTATCTATGGTAGTTCAAAGCGAACCTAAACGCAAATCGTAAAAATAAGATGATGCCTTCACGTTTCGGCTGGAAATGTTGAAGAAGGAACTCGACTATATAGATAATTCCATTCGCAAGATTGATGACATTGGAAACAGTATAAAAAACTGGGCAATCCTTGCATGGACTGAAACCATCGCTATCATCTTAGGCAAGCCTGAATTGTATGAATACATTATCTTTTCGGCTATACCACCCCTATTATTTATGCTACTGGATGCCCATCATCTCTGTTTGTAAGATATTATGGGAGAATTTAAAGAGATAGCGAGACAGCGTATGCAAGCGATTCTTTTAAGCCGTGAAGAAGTGGCGCGACGTGCAAAGCAACTGTATGAAAGCAGTATTCGCAAACAAGTTGAGGTAGAAGAAAACATCGGTAAGATGGTCATCATCGATATTGAAACAGGTGACTATGAAATTGATGAAACTGGGCTAAAAGCTGCGCGTAAACTGATTGCAAAGCACCCGTATGCTCGACTTTTTGGTATTTGTATTGGTTACAACGTGGCTGCTTCGTTGGGTGGTGTAATGGAGCGTGTCAGCAAGTGATTTCAGGTATTGTGATAGATCGACATGCGATCGTTTCATTAACATTTTCCCTTCCAAACAGCTCGACTTTTCCGATTGAGTTTGTCATAGACACAGGCTTTACTGACTACCTATGTTTGCCACCAGAGGCAGTTACCTTATTGGGATTACCTTTCCTATACGATCTGCCAGTAAACTTAGCTGATAATAGCGAAGTCTTAGTAGCAGTTCACGAAGCGATTATCCTTTGGGACGGTGATGAACGAGAAGTTCGTATATTCGCTACAGGTCGGCGACCTTTGATTGGAACTGCCTTACTAAACGAGCAAGAACTTGTAGTTCAGTTTACTGAAGGTGGGTTGGTGACAATAGATGAGTTATAAATCCTTCAATAGCTGGACATTCTTCTTTTAAGATTTTTGCTTTACTTGCGATCGCGAATTAGGCTTCGATCGCTAAAGCTTGAACAAAAGAGGTGAAACAGGCAGCCAAAGCTTAGGGGAAAAGGATTCAGCACGAACAAAGAGCTGAAACGGCTGCAACAGCGATCGCGCATTATCTAACGATGAGAATATTCCTCTCTAAAAACCTCTTTAAGAACCAGCGAATGGAACGGGGAGGCAGGGTTTATCTCTTGGCGTTAAACGTAATACGTTATATACTTGTAAATAAGTTGCGACATTGCTAGGGTGTGATCCGAAATTTTAAGGATAAAGAAACTCAAAAGCTTTTTGAACGTCATCGATCGCATAAATTGCCATCAGACATTCAGCAAGTGGCATTGCGAAAACTACGGATGCTTAATCGTGCAGAAACCCTTCAAGATCTGCGTGTACCACCAGCTAATCGTTTGGAGCGTCTGGTTGGCGATAGAGAAGGTCAACATAGCATTCGAGTAAACGATCGGTGGCGAATTTGCTTTGAATGGCAAGACGGAGATGCTTTAGACGTAGAAATCGTTGATTATCATTGAGGTAAAAGAATGAACGAAGATAAATTGCTGCCAATTCATCCTGGCGAAGTGCTTTTAGAAGAATTTCTAAAGCCCATGAATCTTAGTCAAAATCAAATAGCTCTGGCTTTGCGAGTTCCCGCACGACGCATTAATGAAATCATTCACGGCAAGAGGCGTATCACAGCAGATACAGCCCTTCGCTTAGCTCACTACTTTAATATGTCACCACGATTTTGGCTGGGACTGCAAATGGATTACGATTTAGATCTAGTTGAGGATGAAATAGGAGATCGATTGAAAAAGGAAGTTGCCGTCTTGACCAGTCAAGGGAAATAAATTTTCTGTAGCTGGACATTCTTCTTTTAAGCTTTTTGCTTCACTTGCGATCGCCCAAGCTTTAACAAAAGCGGGGAAACAGTCAGCCAAAGACTTGAGGAAAGGATTCAGGGCGAATATAGGGCTGAAACGGCTGCGAAATTTTTCTTTTGGCTACCCCCTACACTATGGGTGAAAAACTTTAGATCGCCTACAATCATTTAGGTAGGTCAGAGTAAATCCAATGCTTACGGGAACCGAACTGAATAATATTCTCAATAGCGCGATCGCTTCCATTGTCTGTTATCGGGTCTATGACAACAGAGATTGGGAGTACGCCTATCAGTCGGCAGGCAGCAAAAGACTATTTGGATACACGGCAGAAGAAATCGTCGCAGACAAGGCGCTTTGGCAATCCTGTATATTTCCCGAAGACTGGGAAACCAAGGTTTTACCTATATTTGATGATATTTCTTCTGAATTGGTAAGGACGATTGAATATCGCTTTTATCATAAAAATGGTTCCCTACGCTGGATTTCAGCCATCTATAGCGCCCAACGCGACCAAGAGGCTAATTGCTGGATCGTTACAGGGGTAAGTACGGACATCAGCGATCGCAAAGTTGCCGAAACTGCTTTAGCTAGAGAGGCACTGCGGGTTAAAACACTGCTCAATACCTCTTTTGACGGCGTTGTTGTGATTCATCAGAATCAAGTCGTGGAAGCCAATCAGAGATTTGCTGAGATGTTGGGCTACACGCTTGATGAAGTAACAGCTTTAAATGTGATGGACTGGGAAGCCCAATGGAACCTAGCCGAACTCCATAAAACCGTCGATCGCTGGAAACATGGAGTGGGGATGCGAAGAATCTTTGAGACTCGCCATCGGCGTAAGGATGGCTCAGTATTTGATGTAGAAATCTCAAACAATAGGATGGAATGGGACGGGAAGTTCTTTGATTTCTGTATTTGTCGAGATATCAGCGATCGCAAACGCATTGAAGCCGAACGCAACCATGCCGAGACCACTCTGCGCGAAGCAGAGGAACGCCAGAGATTGATTTTAGATCTCAATCAAGTCGGTACTTGGGATTGGGATCTTCAGAGCGGCGATCTGATTTGGAACGACCAAGTATTTAAGTTACTGGGGCTTAATCCCAAGACAGATTCTGCCAGCTATCAGACCTTTCGCAATGTCATCCACCCCGATGATGTCGCTCCCCTTGAAGCCTGCTTATCTCATGCATTACGCAGCAAGATCGACTATGAGATCGAATATCGCGTCGTGTTGCCAAACGGGAATATTCGATGGCTCCGGGCAAAAGCACAAAGTTTTTATGAGAACGATACGCCAATAAGGGTGTTAGGGATCTTGCTAGATATTAGCGATCGCAAGGCGGCTGAGATTGCTCTACAAGAGCGCGATGAAATTCTTCGCAAACTGTCAGAACAGGTACCAGGATTTATCTATCAATATCGTCAGCACTCCGATGGACGCGCCTGCTTTCCCTATGTTAGTGAAGGGATTCGAGACATTTATGAGGTTACTCCCGAGCAAGTCAAAGAAACCGCTGAGGATGTATTTGCAGTCTTGCATCCAGAAGATTTGACCTATGTTGCCGAAACGATCGCGCAATCCGCTCATAGTTTACAATTGTGGCAGGCTCAGTATCGAGTAGTCCTACCGCTAAAAGGCATGCGCTGGTTAGAAGGACATGCCATGCCCGAACGATTACCTGACGGGAGCACCCTTTGGCATGGCTATATTTGGGATATCAGCGATCGCAAACAAATAGAAATAGACCTTCAAAAAACCCGTAACTTTTTACAGACTACGATCGATCGCTTACCTGTGGCAGTCTTTGTTAAAGATGGAAGACCCGAGCATTTTGGGGAAATGCTGTTATGGAATAAAACCAGCGAACTCATGTTTGGGGTAACAGCCGAACAGGCGATCGGCAAAACGGTTCACGATCATTTCCCCAAAGAACAGGCTGATTTTTTCAAGCAAAAAGATTTAGAAGCTTTTGAAAACGGCGTTCCCGAAGATATCCCCGAAGAACCTATTGATAGCCACAGTTTGGGTAGACGGTTACTCCATACGGTGAAAGTTCCTCTCTACGATCGCGACGGAGCGCCACTCTATTTACTCTGCTTTTCAGAAGACATCACCCAGCGCAAAGCTGCCGAGAATATTTTGCGTCAATACGAACGCATTGTTTCCGCTACCCCAGATTGTATTGCCCTGATCGATCGCAACTACATCTATCAAGTCATCAACCAAACCTATACGGTCTGGAATCAAAAAAAACAAGAAGAGATTGTTGGACATAGCGTTAGCGATCTATTAGGAGAAGAATTTTTTCAGACCTATAGTAAAGTTTTGCTAGATCGCTGCCTTGCAGGGGAAAGCAATCATATCGTGGAGGCATGGATTACCTATCCCGATCGTAAGCGCAGGTTTGTCAAAGCATCTTACTCACCCTATATCGAGTTAGACGGGACAATTTCAGGAGTGGCGATCAACGTCCACGATCTGACCAGCCTCAAACAAGCCGAAGAAGCCCTACAACAACGCACCGAAAGGGAGCAGGCAATCAACCGCGTGTTTCAGGTGATTCGAAATTCTCTCGATCTGGACACCATTTTTGCTACCGCTACGGCGGAAACGGCAAACCTGCTAAAAATCGATCGCGTTCAGGTCATGCAATATGTGACCGATCGGCAATGTTGGCGCATTGAGGCTTCCTATCATCCCCACTTACCCGATACGGTAGGGCTAGAAATTCCTGAAGACTGTTTCGATTGCCAGCAAAGGGAACTCGCTCGAGTTGAATACCCCAACATACTTGCAGATGGACTCTTTTGCGGGGTTCCTCAAGTCCTTTCTGGAACTTGGTTAATGCAGCCCCTCGAGATTGAAGGAAAGGTTTGGGGATGTCTTGCCGTCAATTCTTTACAGCATCCATTTCATTGGAACGACGAACAAACTGTATTGGTGCAGTCTGTAGCAGATCAATTGGCGATCGCGATCCAACAGGCTAATCTCTATAATCAACTGCAACTAGAACTGGCAGAACGGCAACGTGCAGAAACCGCTTTGCAAGTCCTAAACCGCGATCTAGAACAACGGGTAAAAGAGCGTACTGAAGCACTCAAACAACAGGCGGAGCAAGAAAGATTGCTGCGGTTTGTCGCCCAACGCATTCACGCATCCTTGAACTATGAGGAGATTATCAATACGGTTCTGACTGAAACGCGACGGACAATCTACGTAGATCGGGTGGCAATTTATCGATTTGACGCTGATTGGAGCGGGAGGTTTGTAGCTGAGTCTGTAGGTGAAGGCTGGATGCCGCTGGTGGGACCTAATATTCAAACGGTCTGGGAAGATACCTATCTACAAGAAACCCAAGGCGGCCGCTATCGCAATAACGAAACCTTTGCTGTTAACGATATTTATACGATTGGGCATACTCAATGCCATGTCGAGATTTTGGAACAATTTCAAGTAAAAGCCTATGCGATCGCGCCGATCTTTGTGCGCGGCAATCTCTGGGGACTGCTCGCAGCCTATCAAAACGCTCAACCCCGCCAATGGCAAAATCGGGAAATTATTCTACTCCAGCAAATAGCACTCAGCACGGCGATCGCGATTCAACAATCCGATCTGTTCCAACAAGTACAAACTAATCTAGCGGTCAAAGGTTTATTGGTGGAGGTTGCCGAGACGATTAACGAGTCGCTCGATCTTGATGAAGTCCTTGAAACCTGCCTACGTCTGATTCGGCAATTTCTCAACTGCGATCGCGCGATCGTCTGCCAGTTACATGATAATGGTAAGGGCACAATTTTTAAGGAAGCTCTTTCCCGTCCAGATCTGTCAATCTTAGGTCGAACAGTTTCCGATCCTTACTTCTCTGAAGGCTGTCTTGAAGGATTCAAACAAGGAGGTACGATCGTTCTTAGCGATCGCGAGACTGATGATATTGCCCTCTGCTACGCCGAGTTTTTAGCTCAGTTGCAAGCTAGGGCAAGTGTAGCCGTGCCGATCTTCCGTGCCGAAAGACTTTGGGGATTGCTATTGGTCGATCAGATAGAATCACCTCGCCATTGGCAGCAATTTGAACTTGAGATGCTCAAATGGGTGGCACTAGAACTTGGTATTGCCAGTCAAAAGATGGATCTCTATACCCGATTAGAAAACGAATTGCGGCAAAAAGAGTTGTTGATTAAGGAAGTACATCACCGCGTCAAAAATAATCTTCAAGTCGTTTCCAGTTTGCTCAATCTGCAATCCGCCTCCATTGAAGATCCTAATATTCTGGAACCCTTCCTTGAAAGTCAGCGGCGGATTAATGTGATGGCAGCGATCCACGAACGGCTTTATCGTTCTGGTAACCTCGCCAGTCTCAACTTTTCGGAATATATCCAAGATTTAATTGAAGATGTATTCCAATCCTATCTTCCGCTTAACCTAGCAGTTCAATGGCAGGTAGAAGTAGCCAATCTCAATCTGGAGTTAGATATTGCGATTCCCTGCGGCTTGATCGTTAACGAACTGGTTTCTAATGCGATCAAATATGCTTTCCCCTATAAGCATGCCGGCAAGATCGATATTATGTTTACCTACGAAAGTTCTCGCCATCGGTTGGCGATCGGAGATAATGGTATTGGATTTCCTGAAACCCTCGACTTTCGTAATACAGAGTCGCTGGGAATGCAGATTGTTTGTGCCTTAACTCGCCAATTAGGAGGAACCATCGCGCTAAACCGTGAAGGGGGCACTGCCTTTGTCATTACTTTTTAGATAGAAATCTCTTGAGTTTAAGGTTGTTATTTTAATATTTTCATATTAATTTCATTAATTACTATTTTTTAGGACGACAACCTTACAAATATCAAAATTACAAACTATGAGTGCCAAAATTTTAATTGTCGAAGACGAACAACTGGTTGCACTTGATATTCAACGACGGTTAACACAATTAGGGTATATGGTTGTTGCGATCGCAGACAGCGCCCAAACAGCTCTAGAAGCTGTAGCTAAGCATCATCCAGACCTAGTCCTAATGGATATTCATCTCAAAGGAAATATTGACGGCATTACTACAGCTACCCAAATTCGTGCCGAGTATCATTTACCCGTGATTTTTCTGACTGCCCATGCGGACGAAGCAACAGTAAGCCAAGCAAAAGAAACGCAACCCTTTGGCTATTTAATCAAACCCGTACAAACCAAAAATCTCAGTACTGCGATTGAAATTGCTCTGACCCGACACCAAGCTGAAGTCATAATGCAAACAGCACTTGATAAAGAACGAGAAGTAAGCGAATCTTTACAACGAGCGCTAGAACAGGAAAAGACTCTAAACGAACTGAAATCTCAGTTTGTTTCTATGATCTCCCATGAATTCCGCAATCCCTTGAGTACAATTATCTTGGGAATTGATTCGCTAGAGCTTCGCAATACACAATTCACCCCAGAGCAACGATTGCAGAAATTTCAACGACTAAAAAAGGCAGCAAACACCTTGGTTCAACTGATTGAAGATGTGCTCACCCTCAGCGAAACAGAAGCAAAACATTTTCAATGTCATCCCGTTCCAACAGATGTTCTCTCTTTTTGTCAGGAACTGATCGATGATTTTCAATCCATGCTGGTAAGCAAACACACGATTCTTTTTAAGGTTTGCGGTTGTCAAGAAGCAGACAAAGCATTTTATAACCTAGATGAAAAGCTACTCGGACATATTTTGACCAATCTTCTGTCTAATGCGATCAAATATTCTGCCGATGGCAGTGAGGTGATATTTCTGTTATCTTGCGAGACCGAAGCAGTTGTCTTTCGCATTCAAGACCAAGGCATCGGCATATCCCCTGAAGATCGAGAGCACTTGTTTGAATCATTTCGCCGTGGTACTAATGTCAAAACAATATCGGGGACTGGACTAGGTTTAGCGATTGTTAAAAAGTGCCTCAATGCTCATCAAGGAAGTATTGCAGTAGAAAGTGAAGTAGGCGTGGGAACGACTTTCACAGTCACAATTCCTCAAAATCTTGGCTTTCTAGACAAGTAATAAGCAGAGAAATTGGTATTAACCACCTTAAAGATAAGGCTTACCTTCCTGCCCAATTACGATCTCTGTGCGAGCGATCGCTGATTGACGGAGATTTGCAAGCTTGACTAGGGCTGAATCGTTCCGGTATAACTCAAACTGCTCCATACTTGGGAAAGATACGAGATGAACCTCATTTTGATTTGCATGTAGTGGCAATTCATGAATTGCCACTACAATTTTAGGCAGAGAAACGATGATTCATCTGGTAGCGCAGGCTATTTGAAAGCCGCAACCACTTTCGCCGCAACATCATTACCCACTTTTTGACCGCCCGTAGCATCAAAAGACCAGTGCACGCCAAGATAGATACGACTAATCTTATTGTCTTCGATCGCTTTTCGCAGAGTAAAAGTCTCTACGAGCCTTGGACGAGTGGCACCCGTGTTATCTGTGGTTTCTCCGTTAAATTCGCTAGAAACAAAGTCTTGCACGGTAATATCCTCAGGCTTCTTACCAAGAAAAGCAGCAACTACCTCAAAACAAGCCGAACCAAACGTAGCATGACCTGAAGGATAGGCAGGAAAGTTAGGCGTAAAATTACTATTCTCAGCGATCGATGTTGGCTTTTCAGGCGCAATAGGATTGCTCTTTGGTGCGCCTAAAGGTAGCCAAAAAGGATCTCCCTTTTGGCGATGGGTATTACCATCCCCTTTTCCAGTTGGGCCCCAGCCCTGATCGGCTTCGCGAATACCGACAACAGGTCTCCAAAAATCGTACTCATACTTCCAGTACCATGCTGCGATTCCTGCATCTGCCATGGCGACATTGATCGCCGTTAAAAGCTTCACTTGCCGATCGTGGGGGAGAGCTAGAACTGCTGGAATTGCTAGTACAACTCGGTTGTAGAGCCTTGGGGGTGTTCCAAGTTTATTAGAGCCATCGTATCCCCAAAAGATACCGACAGTGGCATTTCTTCTGGCATCTGTACCCCCTCGAATAATGGAGTCTCTGCCAATGTCAATCACTTCGTCAAAGGCTTTGGCATATTCAACGGTGTTTAATGCTGGAGGTGGTGCCAAATAAGCATCCGCGACAACATCCTTAAGCACAAAGGGCTTTACCAGTCCCCATGTGCGACCCAGCGTTGTCTGCTTGGGGTTAAGCGGATCGCGGCGGTGCCGACCGGGAGCGCGATCGAAAAGCGTGTCCTCTTGGGGTAGTGCAGAACCATCATTCTTCCGTTCGTTCAACCAAGCATCAGCAACTTGCTCGCCATATCTTAATGCGATCGCATTAGTTCCAGTGGCAATAATTTTGGCAGCTTCTGTCGCAATAAAGGCTGCGTCATCAGGATAGAGTTGCACCGCAGCTCGGATGCCAGCTCCTAAAAGTGCGGCAATCCCAGTGACCTCGTCAGTACCGATCGCAGCGGGCTTATTGGGCAAAGTGGCAAGTTGTGGCGTTAGCTTTCCTGTCACTTTTGCATAAGCATCATGGGCAGCAAGGTGAATGAGTGCTAAAGCACGAGAGGTTTTGGTTGGGCCACCGTTAGTGGGTTTATGTCCATCGCTAAAATCACGTTTGACTAACTCAAGGGCTAATTCGTTGATTTTCAGAATACTCATTAGGATTCTCCGTTATTGGATGATGTAAATCTGTTGAAGTCCTAGTGACGCGATCTACTTGCTGTATGTAAAGAATGAGTTTTTAAAGAAAAGTTCCTGTTTTGACTAAATTAAATATTAATTTGTCATTTTTGGCGAGGAACACTCATTTTTATGGATTTAGATCTTCATACAAGCTTCTAAAGCCATAATTCGACTTTTTTAGCGTTACACATAAAGAAGTGAATTTTTTAAGAAAGTTCCCGTCAATCAATAAAAAATTTATAAGAAATTTCTGTTTAAGCCGTAAATCCTCCCAAAATCCCTGCTGTAATCTGCAACGCTTACCTGTAGCTATAAGTTCTGAGAGAACGGGCAGTTATGCAAAAAAATTATTTAGAATCTTTTTAAGCGCAAAATTGTCTGGATTGCTGCAAATACGCATATTCAAACCATACAATCTTTGCCTGTAGGACGCTCAACAGGTAAGTTTTTTTTAAGCACTCAACAAAATTCTCGTTTTAGGATCGCGATATAATTAGTCTGGAGCTTAGGCATATAGGAATGAAAACCTTGCATCACATTCGTGGCAAGAAACCCGTTTTATAAATCGCTGTGTTCTTCAGAATAAGTTCTTCAGAATAAAGTGATTTGCTGAAGTCCTGTAGTCATAAGTATGTAAACGTTTCTCTTGGACAGGGTGAAAAACTTTGCTTTAGATCGGATTATCAAACGAGAAATGCTCATCGTTGAGCGAGAAATGCCGATCTCGACCTTGCTAAAGTGCATGGGAGCAAAGGGGGATTCTTCTCAGGATGCTTGCATGTCCGTTAGCTGTGCCTTAGTTGTAAGCAACGATCGCTTGGTGGGCATCTTTACCGAACAAAATGCGATCGCGGTCGCGGGAGAACCCCTCGACCAAATTACTGCGGGCGAAGTTATGACGCGATCGCCGATCGCCTTAGAAGAGCATTGTGCCAACGATTTTTCATCGATCCTCTATCAGTTCCAAAAGCATCAACTCCGCTATTTGCCCATTATTGACAATCGCGGCTATCCCATTGGGCTCGTCAGTGCCGAGAGCCTCGTACATTCGCTGCCAACAGATATAGGCGATCTAGACTCAGACGAGTCAATCCAAGAAAACGAAGAAAGATGGCAAGTTACGCTCGAAGAAAATTATGGCGGGATTTGGGAGCATAACCTGATTACGGGGAAATTAGTTCTATCACCCCGATGTCTTGAAACGGTGGGTTATCCCTACGAAGCGATCGACACATTTGACAAGTGGTATACCTACGTCCACCCTGCCGATCGCCATCATTTACAGCAGCAATTACAATCGTATCTCAGTTATGAAGAGGACTTATATACTTGCGAATATCGCATGCGTTGCCAAGATGGGACGTATAAATGGTTGGCAATCCAGGGACAAGTACTTTGGGATGAGTCGGGTCAACCTTTGCAACTTGTAGGTTCGCTTTCGGATATCACCGATCGCAAGCAGACGGAAGATGAACTTTTACAAATGCAACAGCTTCTCTATTCCGTAGTCGATAATATTCCCATTAACACCTTCGTCAAAGATGCGAGAGAATTACGCTTCGTTCTGATTAATAAGGCTTTAGAAGAGCTTTTAGGGCACTCTCGCGAAGCGTTACAAGGAAAAAATGATGCTGACTTTTTCCCACCCGAACAAGCTGACTTTTTTATCGCCAAAGATCGAGAGACAATCGCTGGTGGGAAACTGCTAGATATTGCCGAAGAGCCAATTCAGACCCGAGATAAAGGGTTGCGCTATCTGCATACCAAAAAGCTGCCGATCTTTGATGCCTATGGAAATCCCCAATATCTGTTAGGGATTTCCGAAGATATTACCGAGCGTAAGCGAGCCGAAATGCTTCGCGAACTTCAAAACCGCAGCCTCGCAAGTATTGCAACGGGCGAGCCTCTTACCAAAACCCTTGACGCGATCGTAGAGGCAATCGAGATTCAACTCAACAACGCGGTCTGCGGCATCTTTTTGATTGACAACGACCATAAATTTTACGATAGTGTTGCCCCCAATTTACCCGAAGAATTTCGTCTCTCGATCGTTGGGATTGAAATTGGAGATGGTGTTGGCACCTGTGGCACCGCTGCATTTCGTCGCGAGATCATTATTGCGGCTGATACAACAAGCGAACCGAGATGCCTAGATCTTCTAGATTTATATAAAAAATTAAATCTCCAGGCTTGCTGGTCGATGCCTATCTTCGATCGCGATGGCAGTAAAGTTTTGGCAACCTTTGCCGTTTACTATTACGAACCCAAAGCACCTGACACCCAAGAACTGGAAGCTGTCGCCCTCGCGGCACATATTGCAGGCATTGCGATCGAACGCCAAAGCATCGATCTGGCACTCCGCGAATCGCAGAAACAATATCAGGATCTAGTCAATCTGCTACCTAATATGTTTTGGGAAGCCGATCCACTCACAAACCGCATGACCTTTGTCAGCCCTCAAGCTGAGCGCATTTTTGGTTATCCTTGCGATCGCTGGCTTGAGGTGGATTTTTGGTGCGATATTATTCATCCCGACGATCGCGATCGGGTGATGGCATATTGTTGTACAAACACACTAGCCCATCAAGATCATGAGATGGAGTATCGCACGATTGCCGCAGATGGCAGCATTATTTGGGTGCAGGATATTGTCAGTGTTGTGCTTGAAAATGATGAGCTACAAAAACTGGTCGGTACGATCATAGATATCAGCGATCGCAAACGCACTGAGTTTGAACTTGCCGAGGCAAGAGAACGCGCTGAAGCTGCTAATCGGGCTAAGAGTGAATTTCTCTCGACCATGAGCCATGAAATTCGCACTCCTATGAATGCGGTCATTGCTACATCCGATCTACTGCTCGACACATCACTCAATCTCGAACAAAAACAATTTGTCGAAACCATTCGCAGCGGTGGCGAAGTCTTGCTATCCGTGATCAACGATATTTTAGATTTCTCTCGTATTGAGGCAGGTCGCTTAGAATTAGAAGAACGCGAGTTCGATTTGCATAGTTGTTTAGAAGAGACTTTAGATTTACTAGCGCCTCGTGCATCTGAGAAATCCATCGAACTGGGAGCCTTTGTGAATCTTCCCCTCGCCACTTCTATCGTGGGCGATTCTTCACGCTTAAAGCAGGTTTTGGTAAATCTATTGGGAAATGCGATCAAGTTTACAGAGTCAGGAGAAGTCACCGTTACTGTAAATGCCTCGTCAATCAGTCAAGAATCATTCATCCACGAGTTTGTATTTTCTATCCACGATACGGGTATCGGTATCGCAAACGATCAATTAGAGAAACTCTTTCAACCTTTCTGTCAAGCCGATAGTTCGATTACGCGTCGCTATGGTGGAACGGGTTTAGGCTTAACCATTTGCAAGCGGCTATGCGAAATGATGGGTGGAAAAATTGGGGTGGAAAGCCAACTGGGGAAAGGCTCGACTTTCCGTTTCTCCATTCAAGCCCAAGTACTTCCTTCCGATCGCTTACTTAAATTGCCAACGCTATACGATAAAACCGCACTGATTATTGATGATACTGCGGTCAATCGTCAAGCGATCGCGCATTATCTGAAATCTTGGGGAATGTCCGTCCAAACCGCAGCTTCCGAGCAAGAAGCCCTATCGCTCTTACATCAAAATCTTGCCTTCGATCTAGCAATTCTCGATTGGCGCATGCCCGATACCGATTGGAGTCAATTAGCGACGAGCATCCAAATCCATTTCCCTTCTATTCCCTTGGTTTTGCTAACCGCCTTTGAACCTGTGGAGATTCCTAACCATCTGCCTGTAGCAGCCTGTCTTCCCAAACCTCTCAAAAGTTCGCAACTTTATCAAACGCTTTCTCAATTTTTTACAATCGATACGGCAAAGCCTACCGCGATCGCCTCTCAATCGAAATGGACGACTGAGTTTGCTCTACAACATCCTCTACAAATCCTTGTAGCGGAAGATAATCTCACCAATCAACTCGTAATTCGCCGACTGTTACAGAAATTGGGCTATCAAGCAGATATTTGTAATAATGGTAAAGCAGCGATCGCGGCTCTAGAGAAACAGCCTTACGACCTCGTTTTAATGGATATCCAAATGCCTGAAATGGATGGACTAACAGCTACACGATTGATTCGTGAAAAAGACTCTACAAACACATGGATTATTGGCTTGTCTGCCAACGCTTTTCAAGAATCGCGTCAAGAAGCGTTATCTGTAGGGATGAATCATTACCTCACTAAGCCCCTGCAAATGGAAGCCTTGTGTGAAGCGCTAAGACAAATTCCCTACTCATCGCTATTTTAATAGGTTTAGGGCAAAGGTTTATCCAGCCAAAATTCAGGTTTGACGACCTGAAGTTGCGTACCAGCATAGTAGAAGCTGAGAATGCGATCGTAGGACCATCCCATTCTCGCGAGGCGATAGGAACCTGTTTGGCTCATGCCTACACCATGCCCTAGACCGCCGCCAATAAAGGAATAGCCCTTGATTACCTTTGCTGCTTTTGAGTCAGCATTGGAATTCTCTTCGTAGATCGGTTGGATATAAAACAGGAGGCTATCGGGTGGTTCAAACGCATCGATGATTTCATCTTTCCTCACCTTGATTTTACCCGTATCCGTTTCTACTTCCATTTCCTGCACCCGCCCCGAAGCAGCCCGTTCGGTAATTTGAATTTGCTTAATTTGGTTAAATCTGGTTTGCGTATCGCCAGAGAGCCTTAAAAAATTTTGTAAGGTTCCTTTGATCTCATCCAGCGTCCCATCCTTTTTCCAGCGGAAGGTATGCCAACCTGCTTCATTAAAGCCGTCCTTCCTTGCGATAAAGGTACGGAAGTTCTTTTCATTCGATAAATTAGTGTCAAAGGAAAGATTGACGGCATCAACGATAGACTTGAGATAGGGTCTGGGTTTGCCATCCCAGATATCGTTGTAATCAGCAGTGACACCCCCAGTTGTGGAGGAATATAAAGCATCGACGACGCGATTGTTAAAGGTGAGAACGCGGCTGCGCGTGTCTACGATCGCGCGATCGGCGACTTCACTAGTTCCCTCTAGACCTTGATAAACTTGGCATTGGGTTGTGGCACAGAGGTCGTAGTCATCCACGACAAAGCGATGGCGGCTAGCAAGAATGTAGGTTCGTGCCAGTACTGCTTGGGCTTGCACAGCGGGATAGGGCGCATCATAGCCAATTTCATGGGGCACAACCCCGCGCAGATAGGTTTCTAGGGGGACGTTATTGACGAGGGTATAGTTGTGGTGAGCATTGGGCTGAAGCCGCAATGTGCCTGCATAGGGGCGATTGTTCACCTCGACAATGCCACGACCGCTACTGATATCGAGACGATCGCGGTTATAACGAAAATTCCCCACGACCCAAGAAGCGATCGCCTTTTGAGAGAGGGTTTTGCGCTCTATTTGCACCAGATCGTTGCCCTGAATGCGCAGACTAAAAAGCAGGAGTTGGCGCAGCAACGAGGAATCATAAATATCTCGTTTTGCCCAGACTTGCCAACGCTTGGGTTGGGCGATCTCAGTGGCTATGCCCTTTTCTTGCCAATGAAACGCACTGGCTGCAGCATTCTCAAAGCTGCGATGGTTGCTGAGCACGATGCGTTCTTCGACAATCGGTTGTGCTAGCGGTTGCGCGTTAATCTCAAGCACGACTTCTGAAGTTGTCACCGTTTGGGTGGTTTCGCCAGACTTGAAACTCAGGGTGAGAGTATCGCCAGAGGGGGCTTTAATCGTAATCCGATCTTGAGGATTTGCCCCAAATCGCTGCACAATTCCTACGCGCATAATCGGGTTATCATCCTGTTCTGCTTTAAGGCTTTCTCCTCCTGACAAGCTGATGATACAGAATATGCCAATAACAGTTTTACTAAAGATACTGATGTTCTTGTCCATAACTCCTCATCCTACAAATCGAAAATGAATAACTTTCCTAACCCTTGCTTAACTGATGTCATTACGTAGAAATTTGCCTATCTTCCTCCTCTAATCCCCTCTTTCATAAAAAGAGAATTCCATATATTATGTGTCTTAACGATCGAGAGGGTTTCGCTCCTCCTACTTGATAGCGCGGAAGCAGTAACAAGAGCTTCATAAGCATTCTGTTACCTTAAAAGGCTATAAATCTTGCTAGTCCCTGATAGCGTTGTGACGATAGTTTTCCGATTAGGGGCAAAGTTTATGCTTTTCCCCTCAAATTGTGCCAATTTTTTACCTGAGATATCAAGTAAATACACTAGGTTGCTTTGTTCAAACTTGGTTGCAAAGAACTTGCTGTCCTCACTAAAGCCGAGAAACTCTCGATCGAATTCAGTTAAAAGCTTCCCGAATGAATCGTAGAGATAGCCCTTGCCATTGATAGAATTGAAGATAAATACAGTTTTTCCATCAGCGCTAAAACTAGGTAACCCTCCTTGCATCTCAGCCAAGAACTTACCAGAGCGATCGTAGAGAAATGTAGCGATCTTGTTATATTTGTAAGTGGAAATGCGTTGCCCATCTGGGCTAAAACTAGGAGAATATCCTGCAAAGCGATCGATCTCTTGCCCAGAAAAGTTATACAGGCGACTCTCTTCATTAAAACTAACGACGAGAAGAGATTCCGTCGGGCTAAATTTTGCAAAATTGCCATCAAATTGCCTGAGCTTTTGTCCAGATAAATCATACAAAAATGCTTGGTCTTGAGAAGATATTGTCACAACTTGCTTACCGTCAGCACTAAAGCCGTGAAATTCTCCCTCAAACTCTGCCAGTTTCTCTCCTGTCGATGTGTCATAAAGCTGACTGTTCTCTCCAGGATCGATAGATTCTCCAAAAATAGGCATGACGATCAGGTACTTTCCATCCGCGCTAAAGCGATAAGAGATTCCTGTCATTTGAGCCAATCGTTTTCCTTTTAGATCGTAGAGATAAATCTCATGGGAGTTGGCGCTGCGCGTAACGATGCGTTGTCCACTAACATTAAACTTCGGGAAAATCCCTTCAAATTGGGCGACAAGGCTACCTGATAAATCGTATAGACGAACTACAGCTTGGCTTGGGACGGAAATATGTTTGCCAGAAAAATCGTATGGACGAAATGTCACAGGACTTGATGTGACAATATGCGCACCTGTGGGGCTAATATCTTCTAGATCTCCATCAAACTGTGCGAGATGCTTACCAGTTAAATCGTAGAGATAGACTTTGGTGCGATCGCTAAGAACCGTGAAAATCCCCTGTCCATTCGGTGTGAAGCGTTTGAACTCGCCCTTAATTTCAGCGATCGCATGAATAGAGTTCTGTAAAGCAAGTTCGCGTTCGGCACTAGATTGTTTAGGGGCGAGGGCTACAGACTTGCTTATAGGTGGTTTAATTTGCTGTGCGATCGCCTGTGTTGTCACGGCGATCGCCGCTACTGAGCCAAATCCTAGAACTGCCCATCGCACTCGATTTTTAGAACCTTTTACTGAAGCTGCTGTATCTTTTGACCTATTGTTCTGTCGGGACATAATCACACCATTTAATCAGAATTAAAAATTCAGTTCGCGTCGGTATGGGAGCCATCATCCACTTGAAGTTGAAATCACGTTAAATAAGTACAAAGCCTACCTTAAACTGGCTCATTACTTTACTTGATTTATTAAGATTTGCTCGGATCGCGAAACAGGCGCTCGTAAGTCGGGTGGTAAAGGCGCGATCGCGCCGTACCGAGTTTTTCTCGTCTTGCTTGGGCTTCACCTAAGGCGGGACTAATTATGTAAAGCGTTGTGCGGATCAGATCTTGGTCGCGGGTAGCAGAAGCCATTTCATGCAGGGGCACGAGCAAAATTTTCTCATCCGTCCATCCCAGCCGATAGCAAATTGCCACCGTTGTCTCGGAGGGATAATGGGCTAATAGTTTGGCTTGAGCGTCTTCAACATGACGGGCGCTGAGGTAGAGACAGAGAGAGGCTTGATGGGCTGCCAAACTCGATAATTCTTCGCGCTCGGGGACTTTGGTACGTCCGCTAATGCGCGTGAGGATAATGGTCTGTACCAACTCAGGCACGGTCAACTCTACCTGTAGTCTGGCGGCTGCGAGTTGAAAAGCACTCACCCCAGGGATAATCTCAAATGGAATCTCGGCAGCATTCAAAGCCATAATTTGCTCGTGAATCGCCCCATATAGGCTCGGATCGCCATCATGCAACCGCACGACTAATTGATGCGATCGCGCCCTTGCGATCGTAAAATCTAAAATTTCTTCTAAGGTCATGCTGGCAGTGGCAACCAACTCGGCATCAGGACGACATACCTCTAGCATCTGCTCGGGCACAAGCGAACTGGCATAGATCGCGACATCTGCCGCCGCCAAGAGTTTACGACCTTTGACCGTGATTAGATCGGGATCTCCTGGGCCCGCACCAATGATATAGACAGGTTGTATGGACATTTACGAGTTTTGCTATCCTGAATTTTGTCTGAAGGTTCCGATCGAATGCCAAGCAAAATGATAGGATGCCATTAGCTCAAAGCCACAGGCATTTTAACAGCCTCATGTGGACGCGATGGGTTCTATCCCCAAAAAATATAAACCTAGTTGATTGAGTTGGAGAAACAACCCTTGAAAGGAATTTTAATCAGCTTTGCGATTGTTGCGATCGCTGTTGTCGTCTTGGTCGTCGCACAAATTGTCGGTGGGCAATCGGCAGTCAATGCTTCTGAACTTACCCCTGCAACCATAACTAATAACCCTACTACGGAAATTGCTCAAATGACATCTTCGAATGATGCGGAAATCGTTACGACAGAATCTGGTCTGAAGTACCAAGAAATCAAAGTTGGCACTGGGGCACTTCCCAAAAAAGGTCAGAAAGTGAACGTGCATTACATTGGCACGCTAGAAAATGGCACAAAATTTGATAGCTCCCGCGATCGCAATAGTCCTTTCTCTTTTCAACTTGGCGTCGGTCAAGTGATCAAGGGCTGGGATGAAGGGCTTTCCACCATGAGAGTGGGCGGTCGTCGCATTCTGACGATTCCCCCTGAGTTGGGCTATGGTGCGCGTGGTGCAGGTGGCGTCATTCCCCCCAATGCTACCTTGATCTTTGATGTAGAATTGCTCAGTCTTTCTTAGTCAAATTTCCATATTCGATTTAGGGGTACATATAAATTATGTATCCCTATTTTTTTATCGCCTGTGCTTCTGGAACAATTGACATTCTTTCTACTGCCCATATCGATTGGGAATCTCAACCGTGAAGGTGGAGCCTTTGCCTACCGCACTTTCGAGGTCAATCATCCCACCCATCATCAGAACCAGTTGCTCGGTAATTGCTAAGCCTAAACCAGTGCCTCCATGTCTGCGGGTTGACGACTGATCGACCTGTCGAAACTGCTCGAAAATTGTACGTTGAAACTCAGGCTCAATCCCAATTCCTGTATCATGCACGGCAACGATTAAAGAGTCGGAGCTTGGCAAGGCTGAATTTTGACCATCCAAGCCCTGCACTAGACCTTGAATATCTCCATTCACGATCGCTGGCTCTTCTGGAAGTTTTGATTTTTCTAGCTTGTCGTTTTCTAGGTTACTATCGCGATCGCTAAATTTCGTTCCATATTTAAGTTCTACACGCACTTCGCCCCGATCTGTGAACTTAATTGCATTGGAGACCAAATTGGTAATCACCTGTTTAATCCGCATTGGGTCGTGATAGACCGTACATTTGCCAATTTGATTTTCAAACACAAAGGCTAACGATTTATTGGAGGCAAGTGGTTGCAGGCTCTCACAGGTATGATGAATCAGTTCGTCAAGATTAAAAAACTCAGGATGAGGTTCCATGCGTCCTGCTTCGATTTTTGACAGGTCGAGAATGTCATTAATCAGTTCCAGCAGGTTCTTACCATTGCGCAGAATGCGTTCCACCATGTCGGCTTGATTCTCGCTCAGCACATCGCGGCGTTGGCGCAGCAGCACTTGCGAAAAGCCGATGATCGCATTCATTGGCGTGCGTAGCTCGTGGCTCATGTTGGCGAGAAACTGGCTCTTCAGTTGGGTTGCCTCAATTAACTGAGCGTTTTGCGCTTCAATTTGGTTAATCAGTTGAGCGTTCCCGATCGCAATCGCTGCCTGAACCCCAAAGGAAGCCAACAGCGTAATATCCTCTCTAGAACTGGCGCGTTCCAATTGGGAATGGGCGATCGCTAAAACCCCCAAACGACCAGAGCGACTAGACTCAATCGGGACGCAAAGGGCACTCTTGACGGGTAATTCTTCAACAAGATAAGCTTCTCCCGCTTTAATCTCAATCGGAATCCCCTGTTGAAATACCTGCATAATCAGATTCTGTTGGTCGAGCGTATAGGCAGCATCCTTAGGAAATCCTTCGGGCAGTCCATTCGTTGCCGAGAAAACCAGCCGATCTGACTTGGGATCGTAGAGCACCAAGACGCATAATTCTGCCCAAGCGATCGCATCACAGGTCGCTTCTACGACTGATTCCAACAGTACGTTTAAGTCCTGCAACTGTTGGTTGATCAAGTTTGTGAGCCGTTGCAAAATGCTCATGCGTCGCTGTTGATCGATCATGATGCGATTGGTTTCTTGCATCACCTTGTCACGATAACGTTCGTCAGTGACATCGCGCAAAATCATCACACTGCCAATCAGTTCCGCTTCCATGCCCACGAGAGGTGCGGCTTTGGTACTTAAGATCACCTCGCTATCATTGGGATGACGCAGCACCACCAAATCCTCTACGACCTCCCCCGTAGACATAGCACGGAAAATTACCAATTCCGACATTTCCAAAGGCTCACCATTGGGATGGCGAATGTCAAACTGCTCGATCACATCTTCCATCGATTTCGCCACTAAAGGCGAGGTCTTAGCCCCATTTTCGCTTTCGGGATTCGGCACGCCTAACATGGCTCGTCCCGCCGAGTTAATTTTGAGAATTCTTCCCGCTGGATCGCTGAGCAAAATGCCATCGGCCAATTGCTCGAATACGGTTGTAAGTTCTTCCCTTTGACGGGCGATCGTCTGAACGCTCTGGGCATTGCTAATTGCGGTCGCCAGACGGCGATCGATCGATCGCAATAGGTTCCGACTTTGGGGCGAAAGCTTGGCAAGGCTACCTAAAAACAGCACGCCAATCACGTTCTTTTTGAGCATCAAAGGCCAAGCTGAGAGACTCTGAGGTAAGAGATCGCCTGCGGGCGTGCGGTAAACCAAGGGTTGTCCGTTGAGTTGATCTCCTTCCCAAATCACCGCCTCACCTAACTGCGCAGCTTGTCCAATCAGACCATCTCCCATGGCAATTTCTTGCATCAGGTGACTGGTTTTATAGCCCCATTCTGCCACTAGCACCAAGCGATTCCCATCTGGAAAAGCATTACTACTTTCCCACAGATATAAGTTGCCTAACTGAGCATTGGTCAATTGACAGACCTTTTCTAGACTGGTTTTGATCAGCTTGGTCAGATCGGTGGTGTTGACCAAGACTTGATCGAAAGACTGCAAGCTAAATTGAATATCCCTTGCCTCTAGCTTGGCGGTCTTTGCCTCTAGTTGTGCCGCCATACGGTTAAAGACTTCAGCAAATTCGCCGAGTTCGTCGTAGCGCGCGATCGACGATCGCACCGAGAGGTTGCCTGTAGAGATCTCTTCTGCGACCTGCGATAGCTCTGTGAGTGACGGCTGAATGCTACGCACGATCGAGCGTGCCACAAAGATGCCTGCAGCTAGACCTGCAATTAAAGCCGCGATCGCAATCCAAGTCGCCAGTTGTTGAAATTCGGGTGTGCCTTGATGCACGTACAACAAGAGCATCATCGAGGCAGTGGCAAGGAGGGTCACACTGATAGTCAAGCCCCACAGCACGCGCTGCACTAAACTCTCTCGCCTTGGCAAAATGATATTTTTCAACTGCTATTACCTATGAATGGAGATACTCGTCAGGGCGAAGCATTCGCATAGGTAAATTTTAGCTTGGCTAGAGAGCGAAGCATTCGCGCAGGTAAATTGTAGACGAAGAATAAACTATGTAGGCAAATATATTACCCCGCAAAATTATGAATGTGAGTTCGGAGCAATTATTTTGGAACAAAGCAAACAAACCTATCGGAACCAAAAGGTCTGATCCCCCTGCCCTATCGGGCGTCCCCTTTTTAAGGGGGACGGGAAGGATAATGATGGGAGATAAAGCGTTTCAGGTTTCCCGATCCCAAACTGAAGGTAATTACTAAATAATGCTGCTGGTTAAGTATTTATACAAAACAGTAAAAATCTGGCCGAAGGTTTGCCAGTTGCCCATTCCCTGTAATTTTGAGAGATAAAGCCTTCCGCAAGTAGAGTAGTCAGATAGTTGGGTCTGACTACTCGGTAATAGGCTTAGGGACGAATTGCAGAAGGCGTTTGAGGGTTTTGGGCTTTTGCGTTTAGAACTTCAACGGCTTTTGCAAATTGAGGATCGGAGAGCGTACCGATCAGATCGCGATCGCCACTTAAGCGCTCTCGATCTGCTTTGCTTAGCTCTAACACGTAGTCTGGCTTAATACCAGAGTGGTTGATGTCCGTACCGTTAGGTGTGTAGTACTTGGCGATCGTTACTGCCATCCCCGAGCCATCGCTAAGAGAATGCACAGACTGCACCAAGCCTTTACCAAAGGTTTGCGTTCCTACAAGAACTGCACGTTTATTGTCTTGCAATGCACCTGACAAAATTTCGCTAGCACTTGCCGAACCTCCATCCACCAATACCACGAGTGGTTTATCGGTGAGGGATTGATGGTTTGCCGTCAACCTTTCGCTTTCACCTTTACGGTCGATCGTCGAGACGATTGTGGCATTGTTTAACCACATACGGGCAATCTCAGCACTGGAGTAAAGCAAACCACCAGGGTTAGAACGCAGGTCTAAAATGTAACCTGTCACGCTTTGATTGGCTTGTTGCTGAATTGCTTTACGCATATCGCTAGCAGCATTGGCATTAAACTGTCTGAGACGAATGTAACCAACTTTGCCAATTGGAGTGTCTCGGACTTCTGCAACAACAGGGTGAATTTCAATTTTGGCGCGTTGCAGCTCTACATCAAACTGCCGTTCGCCGCGCTTAATTCCTAAAGTGACCTTACTACCCGCAGGCCCGCGAATCAGCGATACTGCCTTATTGATATCCATGCCTTCGGTGCTTTGACCCGCGATCGAGATCACGATGTCTTTAGACAAAACGCCCGCCTTAGATGCAGGAGAGTCTTCAATGGGTGAGACGACGATCAACTGTTTCGTTGCTTCGTCCATGCCTAGCTGAATTCCTACCCCAGTCAATTCGCCAGAGGTATCAATCTGCATGCTCTTAAATTGCTCTGGATCCATGAAGCGCGTGTAGGGATCGTCCAGCAGCTTGAGCATTTCTCGCACAGCCCGATATGCCTCAGCTTTAGAAGCATAATCGCGGTTTTCCACAAACTGCTTTCTGACTTGCCGCCAGTCAACTTTGTTAAATGTACCGTCAACATAGTCCCGATTGATAATCTGCCACACCTCATCCACGACTTCTTTGGGACTATCTCGAAATGCCGCTATACTGGGGTTTGCTAACTGAAAGCCTACGACTGCAACTGCTGCTGCTAATGCTGCTGTTGTACTGAGCACAAGTCCACGTTTTGCCATGACTATTTCTTGGGTGGTTAAGAGATTAACGCAGTGTGTATGAGGATAATAGTGTACTTTAGCACAGGTTTATCGGTGGTGAGGGTTGCGTAATACTTACTTAAAAAACAACTTAAAAACACTCCTTTAGACAGATGGGAACACCTTCACGAATCCATCGTCTATTTGGGATTAGTGGTGTTATGAACTTTAGATTTCTTGTGCCATTTTTCCCGATTAGGATCGCGAGGTTTGTGATACTAATGAGACATCCGATAATGAACTAAGTATGAAAATCCGCTCAAGATATAGCTCTTCCTCATCAGGAGCAGAAATCAATATCACAGCCTTACTAGATGTGGTGTTTTCTATCTTGGCGTTTTTTGTAATGATTTCGGCTGGGTTAGCAACCCCCTCGCGGGTTGGGGTCGATCTACCCGTGGCAAATAATAGTAATAACGCCACAAGCAACGGCGCAGACAATAGCCAGTCTCAGCAAAATATGTTGATTGTGACGCTGGATAATGCGGGACGTACACTAGTTGATGGCAGTGTCTTAGATGCCGCCACCTTGGAGCAAGTAGTAAGATTACATATAGCAAGATATCCGCAAGCATTGATCGTGATGAGTGCAGAAGACAAAAATGTGACTTATCAGCAAGTAGTCAATCGACTAGCAGATTTGCGTCGTATAGCTGGCGATCGCGTTGCGATCGCCACTTCGCGTTCGTAAAGCATAAATAAAGATATGAAACTACCTTTCAAATTTCCGTCATTTAAAACTTCAAAAGGTGTAACCCCAACATCTGAAAGTCCAGTATCTGAGCATTCGATACATGGAAATCCATCAACCGAGCATTCTGGCACGGCAACCTTAAAGGTGTCTAGATTCTCAGTACTTGAAGTGGGTGGCAGAGCTGGCGGTGCGATCGCAAGTTTAATTTCTAAAAACCTATTCTGGTTCCTTATCCTTGTATCTGCGGGAATTCATACGGCATTTTTGTTGCTTGCCCCGAACCCAATCAAAAAGGAAGAAAAGCCACGGGAAACCGAAGTGATTTCCACGATTCCTGTGGTCAAGCTTCCTGTTAAGACGCCTCTTTCCACAAGCTCAAAGCCAGATCTCAAATTTCCTTTTAATTTTAATCCTCCTACATCCCGTACTTCTACGCCTTCTCCTTTTACTATCGATCCCTTTGCCAATCTCAATACGCCATCGCAAGATCCCTTCTCTTATCCTTTCTCATCTCCATTATCGGTAACACCTCTTAACCCTGAAGATGCTCTGCCTGTTGAAACGAGAACTGAACCAAGAGAGACCCGTAAGCCTGTAACCAGAGTAGTCCCAGACGAAAATAACACGCCGATCGATAACACCCAAAAGCCCGTAAAGCCCCCCCAAAAGGCGAACAATCTCAAGCCAGAGTTTAAAGGGAACGATGTACTTGGTGGAGGCACTCCAGTCAATCCTGCTACCACAAATACAGGACAAACAACCACTGGCTCTAAGAATGAGGGAGTATTGGGTGATTTAACCGTGTTTACGGTTATCCAAAAGATTGGTGGCTCTAATATTATGTTTACCGAGATTGCACCTAGCTCAGCAAATATTTCAGCAGTAAAAGTCGAGAAAGGCGTGATGTGGATTCCACCCAAAACTACTGATGTAAATGGGAAGCAGGGCACGGTTGAGGTTGCGCTTTTGGTTGCGCCCAATGGTAAAGTCGAAGAGAGTTTTTTTAAGTCTAGTGGTGTTGCTGAACTAGATAAAATCGCACGGGAAACTGTAAATGGCTACTATGACAAATTTCAGCCGATCAAAGAAGAGCAACACAAAGGCAAGTACCGCTATGTCACGATCAAGTATTCTTTTCCCTCATCAAGATAAATACTTACAACCAATTGAAGTTCTGTAATACCAATTTCTCTTGAAATTGCTACAGATCGGGTTTTGTGTTCCGCGCTCCGCGCGGTCTTTTCAAAAAGATGCGTTGCATCACTTTTTGAAAATGGTATAACAGGCGATCGCAGGGGTTAACTAGCCGCTACCTGAAAGGGTGTAACCCGCCATAACTGTTCTAGTCGAGAGGCAGGCATGGTCAGGTAAAGCACATCTCCTGCACTGAGGGCAGCTTCGAGCAGATTCCATCCATGCAAACTTTGCGAACTCGTTTCTACATAAAGCGGCACGAAGTCAGATAACATCGCTGCCTCTTTGACCAACTTGCCACAAAAGGGATGATTGGGCGTGATCAGGGTAGCGAGAGCCACCCATAAACTATCCGACACAATGCCATTGCCTAAAATTCTGCCTCCTAAAGCCGAAGCAGCAAACGCCGGTGCGGCAATTTCAGGGGGACTGAGTACAGATTCAAACTCAAAGACCTGCTGTGCCATACGGGCGTGGTCGGGGTCTTCGTAGCGCACAACGACGCGACATCTTGGCGCCAGACCCTTGGCATTGAGGGCTATTTCTAAATTAGCCGTATCGTTACTGGTAACCGCCAACAAGCATTCAGCATGCTCTAGGTTGGCAGTTTTTAGCGCTGCTGGTAGACTGGCATCCCCATGAATGACGGGAATACCCAGCGATCGCACTGTATCTAAATAACGATTAGCAGTATCTCGGTCGATAATTAAAACTTCATAGCCATAGCCGACCAGTTGTGTGGCAATTTGCACGCCAATACTACCTAGACCGCAAATAATGAAGTGACCGCGTTGGGGAATTTTGGCGGCATCTAAAACCTGCCTCAAGCGCGTACCTAAGATAAAGTCATTGAGCAGGGCATACCAAATCCCGACCACAGCCGTTCCCACGAGCATCATGGCAATTGTAAAGATTTTGATACTATCAGGCGAATTTACCAGAATTTTGTCATTCCCCCCAGCACCTGTAACCATCCCCACTGAAAAATAGAGGGCATCAACTGGCGAAACATCCATTTGAAAACTGGTATAAACCATGGTTGCTGAGAAAATCGTAAGCAGCAGAGCCAGTGCCATTAAAAGAATCGAGCGGCTATGTTGCTGCAAATGCTTAAAGCTGGTTAGCAACTTACTCAAACGCTGAAATAGAGTCTTTGAGGTACTTCTTACACTGGGTTGCGTGCCGATCAACAGGCGATCGCCCAGACGAAGATTCCGTCCATGCACCACCGCTGTGACTAAATCGACGGAATCGTCAATGGGCAAATAGTAGATCAACATGCGCGTGCGATCTTCCCAAAGCTCCGTGAGTTTCTTGCCGCGCCAAGGATGGCGTTCGTCAATATATTCTTCGTGAATCGGCCAAGTTTGATTAAATAGGCGCAGTTGCCCGATGGCTTCGCTGCCGATCGCGCTAAATGTAAATACTGGTGCTGCTAGCGCTGCCACGCTCATGGTTAAGTGGTCGGGAATGGTTAAATCGAGCCGCACTCCCAAGCTGGTATTAAATAGACGGTTGATAATACGTACGCGGGGATTCAGTACCCTTGCCTGCATCAAAATGGTGAGATTGAGGGCATCATCGGAAGAAGCTAAAATTAAGGTTTGGGCATCTCGAATACCTGCGGCGAGTAGGGTCTCGGCTGCTTGCAACTCCCCCACCACAATCTCAGCATCCGCATTACGAATCGGGCGATCGTTAATTCCGACAACAAAGGCTCCCTGCCGCTGGAGCAGGGTAAGAATTTTAAAGCCTGTGCGCTCTAGGCCACAGACAATAATACGTGGTTTCATGTTTAGGTAATTTCCGCAGCGCAATCCTAAAACTGGTCTATTTTTTATTGTGCGGGAATGCGATCGCGAGGAATGTAGCTGAAAGCACCAGAGCTGGATGAATTCTCGATCGCTTTACGCTAACCTTGAGTAGTATCGATTCTGTTCGATCGATTCCGCGAACTGCCAGAATCAACACCGATAAAAAGCTGTAACCTTTAGCCCCAATTGACACATGAGTAGCGACAAATCAGCCAAGCCTCGCATTGTCTATCAGGAATTTGGTTCTGCCAGCCAAGAGCAAGCATTTGAACGCCCCGCGCAAGAATTACCACCCAAAGAGCAAAATTTGCGCGTTCAGGCATCGCGTAAGGGACGCAAAGGCAAAACCGTCACCACGATCTCTGGATTTCAGATGAAGCCCGAAACCTTAAACGCGCTGATGAAACAACTCAAGGCTCAGTGCGGCGCAGGTGGCACGATCAAGGAGAATGAAATTGAAATTCAAGGCGATCATGCCCCCAAGATTCAGAAGATTTTGCTCGACCTAGGCTACAAAGCCAAAATCAGTGGGGGCTAAATTTGGCATGTGTCAGTTAGAGAACTAGCACAAGCGATCGCCTACCCCAGCGGATTGTCTCCGATACTGACGAAAGCGTTAACAAAGTTAGATCGGCTATGAAGATTACAACAAATCACTTTTTGCCTTTGGTGACCATGGTGATTATTTTAAGCGGTTGGGTGGGGCTCATGGAGTGGCACATCGGCAGCAAATCCTGTGGGGCAGATTTCGATCCTTCTAAAATTTGCAAAGAGGGCGTGAATGTGGCAATTCCCTTGGGAGTTTCTGTCGCGATCGCGTTGGATGTCCTCGTACTCAAGGCCGCCACTTCTAAAGATCCTTCCTAATCTGCCATCAATTTGCTGGTTTATAGAAAGTCCGCTTGACCACACGCGCAGGATATTCTTGATTTCTAATTTGTACTTGCAAAGATTGTCCGAGTTTCGCTAGTGTCGTGGGGACATAGCCCAAGGCGATCGCTTTTCCCAGAGTTGGTGACATGGTTCCACTCGTTACAATGCCAACCTTCTCGCCGTCATAGCAAATTGGGTAATCGTGACGGGCAATATTCCGACCTTCCATTTCTAATGCCACCAGTTTGCGCTGTATACCCGAGGCTTTTTGCTGCTCCAGAGGCGATCGCCCGATAAAGTCACCCTTCTCTGCCAAATGGACGACCCAACCCAAATCGGCTTCTAGGGGCGTGGTTGCGTCATTCATATCTTGACCGTACAGGTGCATACCTGCCTCTAACCGTAGGGTATCGCGACAGCCCAGACCACAGGGAACCACACCCAGATCGAGCAGTTTTTGCCATAGTAGCCGCCCCGTCGCAAGATCGGTCATAATTTCACAGCCATCCTCACCCGTGTAACCCGTACGCGCCACAAAGCTAGGCGTACCTAGGACATGGGCTTGCCGATGCCCAAATCGCTTGATTTGACTCAGCTCCTCTGCGATCAGGGGTTGCAAGGTGGTAAGTGCTTGAGGTCCTTGAATTGCCAAGAGCATCTGTTCGTTGGAATAATCGAAGAATTGGATAGACGCGCGATCGCCGCCCAAATGATTCAAGTGGTTCACAATCCAAGTTTTGTCTTTGGTTGTGGTAGAAGCATTCACAATCACCGACCAATGTTCTGACTTGCCAGCAGAATTCTCCATGTCAGCATGACGATAGAAAATCACATCATCGATGATGCCTGCTTCTGGATTCAACAAAACTGTATACTGGGCTTGCCCTGCCTGTAATCTCGCCAAATTGGAGGGAACGAGCTGTTGTAAAGCTTCTAACACGCCTTCTCCAATCAGGGTGAATTTTCCCATATGCGATACGTCAAATATTCCCACTCCCGATCGCACGGCTTGATGTTCTGCGACAATTCCCTTGTACTGTACGGGCATCGACCAACCACCAAATTCGACAATACGCGCTCCTGCGGCTAAATGTAGGTCGTATAAAGGCGTTTGCTTGAGTGGAGTGGCTGGAATGGCAGTCATAATAATTTTTTAAAGTCCTTTTTTGTAAGTTGTGGCGATCGCGATTATGGCAGAATTCGAGTTGCCCACTCAGATAGCTTCGATTGCAACAGCTCTCGACGCAATGGCTTACTGAGATAGTCATCCATTCCAGCAGCTAGGCAGCGATCGCAGTCTTCCTTTAAGGCATTGGCAGTCATCGCAATAATCACAGTTCGATGTTGTGTAGGATTCGCATTTTCCCACCGACGAATTTCATGGGTGGTAGCATAGCCATCCAAAAGCGGCATCTGACAATCCATGAAAATAATATCGTAGGCTTTGATTTTTATGGTTTCAAGTACCTCAACACCATTACTGACCACCTCAGCAATATAACCCATTTGCTCTAGATGCTTAAGCACCACCTTTTGATTCACAAGATTATCTTCAGCCACAAGAATTCTCAAATGCGCAGAATTACGATCGTCTATGGAAAGTAGGTCGAAAGCTTCCCTTGATTCCTTATATATCCTGGCTGGCAATGTGGGATATAGAGGTGTTTCCCAGACATCTGCGATCGCTTGCATCAAACGAGAAAACTTCAGTGGTTTGACCAAATAGCTATTAAAGCCCGTGTTTAAAGCTTCTGAGACAAGATGGCGCTGATTCGTATGAATCATCAAAATTAGCGGCAGTTTCTCAAGAATGGGAATGGCACGAATTTGACGACCCAGTGCAATTCCATCCGATGGTTCCATCTTAAAATTGATTAAAACGCCATCATAACTGAGTTGACTAGAGAGGCGATCGGAACCATCGGTTTGCAGCAGCATCTCCAGAGCCGTGGTTGCGCTGTCAGCAGCCTGCACTGCAATTCCTAGTTGCGTCAACTGCTCGAAAATTGCTCTGCGACTATTGGCATTGCGATCGACGACTAGTAGCGATCGCCCTTTAAACAGAGCTGTTTCGATGTCATAGCGATCGCCATCCTTGGCTGGCTGTCGCAAGAAAGGAACTTTAAACCAAAACTGCGAGCCGCGATCGTTTAAAATAGGACTTTCTAGCCCAATTGCTCCTGACATCAGCGTAACAAGTTGCTTGGAAATCGCCAAGCCCAAACCAGTACCACCATATTTGCGGGTCGTAGAAGGATCGACTTGAGAGAAGGAGGTAAATAGCTTGCTTTGGTTCTGTTTAGCAATGCCGATACCTGTATCAGTTACTGTAAATAGAAGTTCGCAACCTGTTACCTGATTTACACCCCGATCTGATTGGCGCTCTAGAGAAAGATGCAAATTAGGCACTTCAACGGATAGAATGATTTCACCTTGAGCCGTAAATTTAATCGCATTATTGACTAAATTTGTGAGAATTTGCCGTAAACGCCCTACATCACCGCGCAAATAGATCGGAACCTGTCTCTCGATCAAGGTATTGATTTCCAACCCTTTTTTATGAGCCTGTGGTGCCAGCAGTTCCATCACATCTTCTATACATTTCATTAAGTTGAAGTTGATGGTTTCTAACTGCATTTCCCCTGCTTCTAGTTTTGAAAAATCGAGGATTTCATTAATCAAACTCAAGAGGAAATCGCCACTCAAGCGAATATTTTCGACATAGTCTCTTTGCTCGGAGGTAAGGGGGGTTTCTAACAGCAGGTCGGTCATGCCTAAAACCCCATTCATAGGCGTACGAATCTCATGGCTCATATTTGCCAAAAAGATGCCTTTGGTTTGGGCTGATTGTTCGGCTTGCTGGCGTGCTAGCTTGAGTGCATCTTCTGTGCGTTTTAGCTCGGTGATGTCTCGCCCCACGTAGACATAGTTAAAGATGCCCTCTTGATCGGTCTGAATGATCGAGCAGGAAAAGGAAACTAAGATATCCGTGCCATCTTTGGTTTGGCAGATTGTTTCTGTATTTTCGAGAAAATGTTTGTCGGTGAGCGCCTGTTGTTGATGAACGCATTCTAGAAATTTGGTATCGAGAATAAGTTCTGCGATCGCCCGATCTTGCAATTCTTCACGGGTATAGCCAAATAAATCTTGAGCCGCTGGATTAAAGGTTTTGATTTTGCCCGTGGTGGTGGTCACCAAAAGGGCATCAGCCATCGAACCAATAATTTTATCAATATAGTCATTGGTCGTGGCTAAGGCGTGAGATAGTAGCTCCGCTTCGTTGGCTCGATGCACCAACTTTTGCGTCATGTTCATTTTTTCGGAGACATCTTCGAACCAGATCAGAATATTCTGATTTTCTTCAGCGTCAAAGGCACTCAGAATATAAATATCAAAATAGATAGGCTCGCCTTTGACTTGGGTGCGATTGATGCTTTTGAGTTCAAAACCCGATCGCTCTCCTTGCCAAATTTCATCAAGGATGCGCTCGAGTCCAATCAGTTCTGGGAAGCAAAGCCTGACATCCTGCCCGATCGCCACCTTAATGATGAGCCCAGCAAATCTTTGGACGCCGTAGGATTCTTCAACAATCACTAAATCTCGATTCACCACAATATATGACCTTTGCGGTGGCACTAAAAGCTTTTTGAGAAGACTCGACTGTTTCATTACCTATAGGTTACCCAGGCATTGCTGCGCGATAACTATTGAAAACTATTACCGTTTACTACTTATATCTTATTTGACAAATTGCCTTCCCCTTAGTTCTTATCTGTTTTTTGCCTATTTCTTATCTATTTTTTACCTATCAACCAATAGGTCTTGATATCTCCCTTCCCTTTAATTCGCACCATACCGCGCTCTTGCAAAATATACTGCTCTTTTAAGCGCTCATAGGTAGTATCCGTAACTTGAATTTTTTGCGGGCTACCTTGCGACTCCATTCGACTAGCAATATTGACCGTATCACCCCAGAGATCGTAAATAAACTTTTTGATTCCGATCACTCCAGCAATTACTGGCCCAGTATGGATACCAATCCGCATTCTAAACGGACTGCCTGCCAGTTTAAACTGTGAGATCGCCACCTGCATATCTAATGCCATATCCGCGATCGCTTCAACGTGATCGGGTTTTGGGACTGGTAGTCCCCCCACGACCATATAGGCATCTCCGATCGTTTTGATTTTTTCTAGACCATGTTTTTCGGTTAAGCGATCGAAAACAGAAAAGATATTGTTCAGTAAATCGATTAGGGTAGTTGGGTTGAGCGAAGAAGCAATTTGAGTAAAGCCAACAATATCGGCAAATAGAACCGTTACATCGGCAAAATGTTGGGCAATTACTGCCTCACTTGGATAAATATTTGCAGCATTGGGAACTAATTGCTTGAGCTGGGCAACAATTGGCGCAGGTAAGATATTTAATAGCAATCGTTCAGTATTTCTTTTTTCTTGATTTAAAAGTGCCTCAATTTTTAAACGCGGAGTGACATCGCGAAAAACCACCAATACCGCCATGGGCTTACCTTCGTTAAACTTACAGCTAATGGTGCCCTCGACCCAGATCTTTTGCTCATCCTTGGCGATCAGTTCTGCCACAATTTGCTCCATGCTCTCACCCGCAAGAATGGCATTAAAACTTTCGCGAAATTCTGTTTGGCAGTCAGGATGGATAATCTCAAAAATCGATGGAGGGCTGTCACCATCTAACACATAGCCTAACGTATCGCGCCAAGCCTGATTTACATACACAAACCGCCCCTCAGGTGTCACCCACTGAATCAGATCGCTCGTATTTTCAAACATAAGCCCGATCGCGCTTTCAAACAAGACACGATATAGCTCTTCATTTTCTAAGAGTTTGACTTCGCGGTGTTTGCGATCGGTAATGTCACGACCAATGTAAAGCAAGGAAGGCAAACTATCTGGTTCCATGCTAAGAACCGTACAAGAGAACGAAATCAATAAGCATTCACCATTTTTTTTTCGACAGACGGCTTCAACCCTTTGAGTTTGCTGTAGATCTCGAATCAGCAGCCTAGGATCGTTGCTTAGCACCGACAGGGATTGGTTAACTAGCTCCTCTGATTTGTAGCCAAATAGACTTTGGGCAGTTTGATTGACCGTTTTGATCTTGCCAGAGGGGGAAACAATTAACAAAACCTCTGCCATGGAGGTAACGATCTGCTCGATGTAGTGGCTGGAAGTATCTAAAGCCCCTGACAGCAGATGCATTTCATTGAGGCTTTGAACGAGCGCTTGTTCGAGTGTCATCTTATCGGTAACTTCTTCGACAAACACGACTAGACCATCAGCTAGATCTCGGGCTTGATTGACATAGATATCAATATAAATCTGGGATTTTGGATTGGACGCGTCTAAACTCTCTTGAGCATCCCCTAAGGAAATATTAAAGTCCTCAATTTCTTCTGGCTGTAGATTTTCAAAGATCCGCGTCACTGCTTTTAGCTCGAAATTAGGTTGCTCGCCTTTTAATACAGCCATCAAAATTTCTTCATAGCCAAACAGTTCAGGAAACGCTAATCGGACATCTTGACCGATCTCGATATCTTCTTCTACTTCTACAAAGCGTGCAATCTGTGCCGAAGTGGATTGAATCACCAAGTTCTGATCTACGATGAGGTACTCAATATGATGAGGTAGAAGCAGTTTGGTGGGTTTGGGATTCATTCTGGCTGAACCATACTATAGGCAAGCTTGTGGAAAATTTGATCGACCCCGTCACCGAGTTTCGCAGAAGTTGCCTTGACCGCCAAGACACGACTTTGATCGGAAAACTGATAAATTTCTAAGAGTTTTGCTAACTTTTCGGGTTCTACCAAATCAGCCTTATTGAGGGCAACGATCGCATACCCTTTGGGGTTGATCGATAGAAACAGCTGAATATGTTGCGATAGGTTTGCGATCGTTTCAGGACGGGTGACATCGGCAACAATCAACGCACCTTTAGACCCCTGTAGATAACTAGGCGCGATCGCCTTAAATTTTGTGCTTCCTTCAATATCCCAGATCAGCACCTGTAAATCTACCTTATCTTGCTGATTATTGTCGGATAGTTCGATCATTTTGCGAGAAATCTTGACTCCCACCGTCGATAGATATTGATCGCTAAAGGCGCGATCGACAAATCTGCGAATTAAGCTGGTTTTACCGACGCCAAAGTCACCAATCATGCACATTTTTTTCGATATGGTTGACATAAATTCAGCTTACACAGCCCTCAAAGGTAAAATATTGCTTCCTAGCAGTATATCGAGATTATGGCTGCTATGGTCAGTTCTGATAGATACGAGAGAATTGGAAATTGACAACTTGATGACGGTCACCACGCAATTTAGCGGACAGATAAGACAGGCATAAATTCTACCCTCCTTGCCATCCATAGCGGTTCTTTGGGATCGGTGCTATTGAGATGATGGTCTAAGCCAATGACCTGTAACCGTTTTCGATCTACACCACGTTGAACGAGTGCATCATAGACCGATTGCCCTCGATCGCTTGCTAACTGCTGGTTGGAAAACGGATCGCCGATGGGATCGCTTCTACCCAAAATCTTGAGGTTATAGTTGGGATAGCGCTCTAAAAAGGCACTGACCTCCAAAATTCTTGCCATATCTTCGGGGCGTAGGTCGGCAGAGCCAGTATAGAAATAGATGCGCGTTTTGATTTCAGGGAGTTGAATGGTAACCGTATTGGTGATGTATTTAACCCCAGGGATCTGGGCGAGGGACTGGGTGATCCGATCGGCGATCGCGGGTTCGGTCACTTTGCCCGTAATCGTAATCTTGTCTCCTTTAAAACTGGTCGCGATCGCGGTTCCTGCCGTCTGATTTAAAATCGCTGTAACGCGCTGTACCTCTGCGGCGGCAAGTAGGGGGTCGGGGGGAACATCGACCGCAAAAATCTGATTATCAATCGTTAACTGGGGATTTTCGGCGAGGATGACTCGTTGGGTTACTTGGGCGGCGCGATCGCGCAGATATTGGTTGGGTAATTGTCCTGAGAGTTGCAGCCTATCTCCATTGGCAGCTACATTTAGGCGATAGACCGCCAACTCAGGGGTGGAAGCGATCGCATTCGCAGTTTTTGCCTCAAGGCGGCGATCGACACTGCTGCGATATTGATAAAAGCCCCAAGGTACAAGGATGAGCCCCAGCAACGCGAACCCAACAATCAATAAACCTCGATTTGATTTTGTGGATTTTTCGGGATCGGGCTTGTCGAGTAAGGGTTGCAACAGTTTATACACTGCCGATGGAATGGTGCTGGAATCGCCATCAAACTGCTCGATCCACTTATCATGTTTCTGAATCAACTCCGAAAGCGTATTGCGTATTTTTAAGATAAATTTCTTATCGGGTTCCCCTTGAATTACCACTGCCAAATAGCAATATCCCGCTACTTCTAAAACAATTTTGGAACCGCCATAGTCAATCTCATCTAATTCAGAAACATTACCCGAACGGGCAATACAGTCATTTACAAAGGTGCGAATTGCCGTTAACATCCCTGCAACCATGTCTGACTCTAAAGCTGGAACTTCGGGATCGTCGCTACTTCTCTGTAGATCGACCATCACCAAACCAGAACCTTTTTGAATTAAGAACACAGCCTGCACTTCATAGGGCATGGACTCCTTGAGAATCAATTCGGCTTCAGATACCCCTTGCATCTTAGCTCGCATCTTGCGTTGCATACCTTCTAGACTAAAGGTTCTCTCAACACGCTCGTTGATCGCACGAATGGCTTCCGATAGATACTTGCTGATGGTGTTCCCAATCACAGGATAGAGCGCATCAACCATGGCATCGCGCTCTAACAAGATTTGCTGTTTAATTGCTGCTCCCATTTCAGGGGCAAGCGCATTGGCAATCACATCTTTATCTAGACGGATTTGTTCTTGAATGGCAGCACCAATTTCAGGACCGATCGCTTTGGCAATTTCTTTGGGAGAGTTTTGAATCTGCTGAGAGATAGCAGCGGGAATAATCTCAGCTAAAGCATTGCTCATAGCGACCTTATCTTCTTGCGTGCGTTGATAAATTACGCTGTCAATGATCGGCACGATCGCTTGGCTAATATCCTCCTTAGACTCTGTCACCTTACGGTTAAGCAGTTCGACAATTACTGGCATTAACAAACTCACAAGTTGTTCGGGCTCGTAGAGATTCTGCTCGACATCCATCAATCGCTGTTTGAGATTGGCTAGTTCTGTGGGAAAGTTGGTTAACAAGTTTGTTTGCTGACTTGCCATCTCTGCCATTTTTCTCTGCATATCCCCGATCTCTGAGGTGTCGCTCATCTGGGTTTCCAGTTCTTTGAGCTTCAGTTCTAAAGCGGGGTCATTCACCTGATGTTCTAAGGTCGTTAACTTCAGTTCTACCGTTTCCAAAAAGTTACGAACTTGAATTAATTCTGGCTCGACTAAAATATTCTGTAGAACCTGTAGCTGAGCAGTCTCATCAACCGCCTTAGGTTTCTCATCTGAGATAGAAGTATCTTCTAAATTTCTCGTACTATCCAAGCCATTTAGATCGCCTAATAATTTGGATAGGTGACGAAATGCGCCCATGTCTGCTTCGGGTGAAATATTAGATTGAGTTTCCAACGGAGGGATTTGAACGGGCTTTTGAGGTGGCTTCGTTGGACTCGGCAAATCAGCGGGAACCTCTTCTAGCTGAATGCTGGGGATTTCAAGGAATTTGATGTCATCCAACAAGCTTGGTATGGCAGGGGATGCATCGCTCTCTAGCTTGGCATTCTGAAGCTTCTCAAGAAATGAGGAGTCTGACTGCACGGGCATCGCCAAGATTTTTTTAATGCGATCGCGGTAGGAATTTTGCTCTGCCACCATGGGAGCCGCAGGGATTTCTGACCTGCGATCGCGTTTTTGTCCATTGCCGTTAGAACGATCTGAATCTCTTCGATCTGATGTTTTGCGCGGCGATAGTTCAGAGCTTTGAAGATCGCGCCCGAAATTGTTCGTTGGTAGTTTGGAAATCCGAGAAGATTCCGCACTAGGAGCTTCTCTCATGCGATCGCGTTGGTAATCCTGCCCATTCCCGTTAGCATTCCTTGTATTGCTTTGCTCTGGAGTTCTGAGGTTCTGAATTTCAGCTTTCTGAATCGGTAAGCGATCGCGGGCTAAATCATCATTGGTTGCAAGTTTAGAAATAGGAGAGGGTTCTGTATTGGGGGCTTCTCTCATGCGATCGCTTTGGTAATCCTGTCCATTCCCGTTAGAAATCCCACGATTGCTCTGTTCTGGGAGGTGAGGCTTTGGTAGTTTGGATCTGTAAGCTTCGGAGTTTTGGGCTTCGGAGTTTTTAGGTGTAGCGTTGGGGATTTTAACGTTTTGGGCTTCGGAGTTTGGGAGGGTAGCTTTCTGGATTTCCGCTGCAGCTTTTTCTCTTTTAGCACGCTCGATGATGCTGAGATCTGCCAATAAACGTAGCAAGTTCTCTAAAGAATCAAGCGAGTCAGGATCTTGCTGGGCATTTGACTCAAATGTGTTGTTTGGAAACTCTTTTGTCATTGGCTATGACACTAGTTCGTTAAAGATCTAGATTACAGGAATCTCACTTATTAAGATAGGGGCAACCGATAGATCGCCCCTAAACTTATGATGCTACGCAAAAAACGCACAAATCCCAATTGGTCGAAATTTAGGCTTTGGGCGATCGTGTCGAACGGCTAGAGGTTTTGCCCGACGTGCTGGCAGTAGTACTAGTATTACTGGAGCTATCATCTGGACTCAAACTACTACGCTTAGGTGCAGGGGCAGGTGTAGGTGCAGCTTCTGGTAGTGCAAGCTCCTCATAGTCGAGTTCAGCCGCTTCTTCCAGTTCTTGCACAAATTCTGTTCCCTTAAGCCTCATGCCCAATTCAAACAGAATCTCTGCCATATCATCCTTGGAAACCTTCACCTCTTTGAGCATTGAGAAGTGTCTGTCGAGTTCTTCAAACACATGGGCTCTCAATTCTCGAATATCTTCTTGCAGTCGATCTCGCGTATCCGTGAGTTCTTCGCGGAGGGCATTCTTTTGGGTTTCAACTGCTTCATCAAGGGCTTCGATGCCATTGGTAAATTTGCGATTTACCCGATCGATCTGCTGGCGCAGATCGGCACTTTCCTCTTGGGTTGCTGAGGAAATTACCTTTAGCCGTTTATCAATCGAGTCCACTGCGGATTTTAATTCGATAGAGAGGACATTTTTGACTTCATTGATGCGATCGCGCACTTCTTGTTGCATTGTGCCCAGATCGGACTCTAATTTATCGAGTCGGCTAGTATATTCGCGCAAATGTGCGCCAAAAATAATGTCTCGAATTTGATCGATATTACCCAGCCGCTCGCGTATCTCCTCTCTTGTAATTTCACCCATGCTTGTACCTCGCTTACACCTCTAAAATATTTGGGAATTTTCTGCCGTTACTGTTAACTGTCCAACTCAAAATTTAACCAAAAAAAATTTAGGCAGAACCACCATCTTTTTGTGCGATCTTACCATAGCAAGTTTGCCTGCATTTAATTAGCTTGATTGTTTGCCTATCAATTACGGGTAAACTGAACATTGTGAGGGGGAAACATCAAATCCTAGTCTTGGGAAAGAAACAGCACAATCTCACAGAAATAGTTAAGATATTGGCAGCATCAGCACTAAATATAAGCGTGACATGCTCACAACTGTTGTTCCTAACCCTAAGCCACTGCGCTGGCAAAGAGTAAAAAGTTCGCCTTTGGCGCGACAACGTGAAGTTTTCACGACGGCTTTCACATTTCTGTTTTTTATCTGGTGGGATAACCTCTGGCAAAATGCCTCTTCAGATACGCGCAAGCGTCGGGCAAACTGGTTGGTATCTAATCTGCTAGAACTGGGACCAACATTCATTAAAGTGGGGCAATCGCTCTCAACCCGCGTCGATCTACTACCACCTGAATATATCGAGGCATTGTCAGCACTACAAGATAATGTGCCCGCCTTTAGCGTGACCGAAGCGATTACGATTGTCGAAACTGAGCTAGGTAAGTCTATTCACGCGATTTATCGAGATTTCGATCGCACCCCTCTGGCAGCGGCAAGCTTGGGGCAAGTGCATAAAGCAAGGTTGCACACGGGTGAAGATGTCGTGGTAAAAGTGCAACGTCCGGGGCTAAAGAAATTATTTGATTTAGATCTACATGCGATCGGCGAGCTTTTAAAGGTGTTTCGCCGTTACTTTGCTTGGACGAGAAAATATCAACTCGAAGGCATTTATGCCGAATTTTTCACCGTCCTCTATCAAGAAATTGACTATTCCCAAGAGGGTAAAAACGCCGATCGCTTCCGTCAAAACTTTAAGGGATACCCTCGCATCGTTGTTCCTCATGTCTATTGGGAGTACAGCACCACACAAGTCCTCACGATGGAATATGTGCCAGGGATTAAAGTTGACGATCGCCAAGCCCTCGAAGCCTGTGGACTCAATCCTAAGGAAATCAATCAATTGGGGATTTGCGCCTATCTCAAACAATTACTCCAAGATGGCTTTTTTCATGCCGATCCGCACCCAGGCAACTTGGCGGTCAGTCAGGATGGCAATCTGATTTTTTATGACTATGGCATGATGGCTGAAGTTCAATCCCTAGATAAAGACCAGATGGTCAAGACCTTCTTTGCTGTGCTGAGAAAAGATAGCAATGAGGTGATCGACATGCTCACCAACATGGGTTTGATTGAATCTGTACCTGATATGAGTCCTGTCAAGCGCATGATGAAATTTGTGTTAGATCGGTTTACCGAGCGTCCTGTGGATATCAAGGCATTCGAGCAGATGAAAAGCGAACTGGTTTCCATGTTTGAGCAGCAGCCTTTTCGCCTTCCAGCCAAAATGACCTACATTCTCAAGTCGCTGACAACCTTGGACGGCATTGCACGCATTCTCGACCCAGAGTATAACTTGACCGCAGCGGCTCAACCTTTTGTGCGCAGCCTAACCCTTGCCAAGGGGCAAGGAAATGTATTAGGAGAGTTAGCCCGACAAGCTAGAGATTTTATTACCTATAAGCTCAATCAGCCTAGTGCCACGGAAGTTTTTTTAAGTAAGTTGGAAGATCGACTAGACCGAGGTGAACTGATGATTCAGGTGCGGTCTACAGAAAGCGATCGCACGCTCAAACGCATTCATCTCGCCGTTAAGAGCCTGATCTATGCTTGCTTGACGGGATTTACGCTCTTATCGGGGGCAGTCTTGTTGGTAGGTGCAGGTGGGGGCTATGTTAGCTGGGCGATCGCGGCGTTTATGCTATCAGGGCTATCTTTGATTGGTCTGTTGCGATCGCTGATTCAACTCTCGATTCGCGAAAAGCTCGATCGCATTGCAGAAAAGTAATCCGTTCGGATTCCAGCCTGCTCCATAGATATTCAGATCTTCTAAAAAGCGCAAAGAGCATACCCGCTCTTGCAGATAGGCAATATCTAAAAGCTCGCGCAGCATCTTTAGAAAAAGGAACAAACATTTGGGAGCCCTGTGCGCCGATCGCTACCGCAGCAAAAGTCTACCGTTAGGGTCGAACATTCGTCTGCTATGCATTGATTCGCGTTTTTTTGTTTAGGCTGATTTGGACTGTTCTGTTTAGATGTTCTTGAGTATGCCTTGGATGGTACGTTGCGTTTAGGAGGATATGGATCTTTGGGCGGGGTGCGTTTTGTCGCGAGGTATATTTCCGATCGCGGCGCATTTAAAATTTCACTTGCCTGCTTACAGGCATAAAACCTAGATCTCGATAGGTTTAGTCCCTGCAATAAGCCCTTCTCAGCAATTTGACGTTTTGTATAAGCAGAACAGGATTCGCTACCATGCAAAACCCGATGAGCGCAAGAAAACCCCTTATAGGGCGAGAGATAACGCTGATAACCTGAGATCGAAGCGATCGCTACATCTCTCAAAACGCGATCAAAGGATTGTTTAGCTGTAATCTTTCTCAACATTGGCAAGGCTGCATCAATAACCAAATTTGTCTGAGTCTACTTTAACTCCATGCATTTGCCAATTCATTGAACAGAGAATGAATTGAAACCGCGATTCTCAGGGGTCTTTAAGGAAAGTACATTGTATGGGAGTTCAAGGAATTCTTGCCCATAGAATTGCTCCAGATTACGTCAAATTGATTTTGAGCCCATACTTCTCTTTGAGTTGCAAAAGTGCCTCCGCATTTCCGCGCACATCATCTATGGGATGGTGCGTATGGGCAGTTTTTCGCAGGTGCTTAAAGTTGACAAAGGTATCTTTGACCAGACCCTTATAAAGCGAACCTAGATTCGTTGATGAATATCCGAAAGGATTCTTTCCGTAAAAATGATGGAAATACCAATTGATAAATTGCCAATCAAACCCATTATTATCTGAGATAAAGAAAGTTCGCCCAGAGCTTTCAGCCTCAATCCAAGCAGCAAACTGTTCCATTACTGTTTGAGACTCGTCAAATGTCAGTGTTTCCTCACGCGTGAAACCACTAATTTTTAGAGCTTCTGGTATCCATTGCTCTGAAATTGGTTTGAGTTGGGCGTAAAACGTTCGGCATAGGGATGGCTCAACCACGATCGCACCAAAGGAAATCATCGAGTAGTCTCCAGGGATTGGACCATCTGCCTCTACGTCAACCATGATGTAGCTCATCTGCACCTCATACCATTTTCAAAAAGTAATGCGACGCATTGTTTTTAAAAGACCGCGCGGAGCACGGAACTCAAACCTCGATCTTTGGCAAATTTAAGTGAAATGGGTATCACATAGTATAGGGTCAAAAGGGGGAGTCCATATCCCCCAAACAATCAGCCCATAAGTTGATAGGAAAGGTCCACTCGCATCTTTTTTGCCAAGGCTTTGCGCTGTGATGGAGGCAAAAGATCCGTAGGAGGCTTAATTATCTTCATCTCATTCACAAATTCTAACCGAGCATCAATCGTCTGATTCCAGTCATCAGTAATTTGAACGACCTCAAAATCTGAATCAATTTCGGCAAATTGCGTATCGTTAAGCCAAGCGCAGTATCGCTTTCTGATCGATGTTTGGTGTTTGAGTTCGTAATACAACTCTTCTAAAGTCCCTTCCATCCAGTAAAAGGGAAGATAGCGATCGCGAATTTGTGTCTTAGCTTCAGAAAAATGTTGCGCCAACAGATTATTTAACCAAAGTATGCGGTGGTTCCATGTTGCCAAACCCGCAGGACGTTCGGCGGCTAAAACTCTTTGCAAAACCTGTAAATCTGATGATTCGTTCGTTTTGTAGGTAATCTCTGAGATCGTGGTTAAAGGCATAACTTGCAATTCCTGCAACCCACTCAAAGAATTCTTGCTGTAGGCTTTCATGATGAGATCGGTATTATTGCGTTCTAATTCATCAAGTTTGTCAGGAAAAGCATCGATCGCGCTTTCCTCTACAGCAATATCTGTTAACAGAACTGATGAAGCGATCCCATTACCCAAATCTCTCTGCTTACTGGCAACAGCTTTCTGAAAATCGATCACATTCGATCCATTCGGGCTGAGTTCGCTGATGAGATCGGAGCGTTCTCGCTCTGAATGCCGATCTGACATATCTTGCGAAACTTGTATATCTTGCGAAATTTGGCGCGGCGAAATTCGATCCTGTAAAGCTCTTTGCGCCTGCTTTCTTAAAATGACGTGAAGGTTACCTTTCTTTACTTTCTCTCCGAAACTGTCAGACAAAGTACGCCACAATTTGTAGCCCACATCCCGAATGTAGGAAGCATCATAGCCACAAATCTCAGCAGTTTCGTGATACGTTTTATCTTCCCAAGTATGACGAACCACAAGTTCTTGAATTGTATTCAAGCCTCTAGGTACGCCTCGGTCGATCAAGACCAGCGCCTCTTCTATATTCATTTGACGTTAGGTATCTATATAAATTGAACAAGATACGAATTCATTGTTTCGGTGAATTCGCTTTTATAGATTGCGGATTTGTGAATGCGTCTCCAATAATAATTCTTAGCTTTGACGTTTCTGCTTACTTTTGCGTCCTTAAATTTTTAGTGTTTGAACAATCCAAAAAATACTAAGTAAGACAATTTGGCAGTGCTAAGAAGACATATTGATGTTTTCACGTACAACTTAATACCACAGTTTTTTGGATTTGCAACCCCAAACCTAAAGTTTTTTCGGTTTTGAGGGTATTTACCCACCCAAAAGCTTTTTCTCGGCAGTTAGCCCATACGATCGCCTCAGTTACCATTCACGCAGCGATCGCGTCCAGAGAAAATCCTCTTTTTGGTCTAGCACCTATCGATGCAACCTAAGCCCCAACCAGATTGTTCTCCAAGATATCTTTAGGTTTTTCGAGGTTTCTAAGGGACAGAATCAATATTGGCACAGCGATCGCCGTCTAAGCGATCGGAAATAGGCTATTTTAGTCTCTGAGTTAATACCCATTATTTGTACTGAGCTTTTGAAATGGCAGTGGATCTTAATCGCGTTCAACCCCCTCTCGCATACTACCCGCCCAGCTTTGACATTAATTTGCTGCGATGGCTAAGATTGCTAGTACCTGCGTGGATACGGTGGAAATGTGGAATTTCTAAGATTGAATCCCGTAACATGGAACGCTTAGTTGAAGCTGTACAAACATTTCAAGCAGGAAAAACGAGATATCTTTTTGCCTTTCGTCATCCCACCACAGACGATCACTTCAGCATGCTTTACCTTCTTTCCCATGGAATTCAGGCAAAAGCAAGAGAAATGGGCGTTAAGTTCACTCAGCCCGTGCATTCCAATTTTGTTTACGATCGCGGTATCCCTCTATGGGCGGGCGAAATTGTCAATTGGCTTTTTCCACGACTGGGTGGAATTCCCATCTTTCGCGGCAAACTAGATCGGCAAGGGCTACAAGCGATTCGCAAGCAAATGATTGATGGAAGATTCCCCATATCCATGGCACCCGAAGGTGGAACAAACGGACAGAGCGAACTCGTAGGTCAACTAGAGCCAGGCATCGCTCAAATCGGATTTTGGGCAGCAGAAGACCTCGCAAAAGCAGGACGTTCTGAGGATGTCGTGATTCTGCCGATTGGTTTGCAATACGAATATGCCCCCGCATCTTGGGAGAATATCGATCGCATGTTGATGCACATCGAACGGGACTGTGGCATGGTTAAGCCCCCGATCGCACACGAAGAACGTTACGAACGTCTTTACGCAGTCGGGCATTATCTGGTGAAATATGTCAGCGATCATTATCAAAAATTCTATCCATCCCATACCCCAGCCACCAACATTTCCGAGGTTCAAGATCTAGGCGATCGCATTCAAATTGTGTTAGATCATATTTTGCGGGTATCGGAATCTCAATTTGCGATACCATCCAAAGGAACAATTACCGATCGCTGTCGCCGTTTAGAACAAGCAGGCTGGGATCGGATTTTTCGCGCTGATTTTAAAGACCTCGATTCGATCTCAACCTTGGAACGTGGATTTGCCGATCAACTGGCAAAAGAAGCCTTTTCGAGTCAGTGGCACATGCGAATTGCCGAAAGTATTGTTTCGGTTACAGGTAATTACGTATCCGAGCTACCTAGTGCTAGTCGCTATGCCGAAACTTTATTACTGATCTGGCGAGCCTTGAGTCGGGTTAAAACTGAGAACTTTGGTAAAACTCCTTATTTGGGCGATCGCAAGCTGATTTTATCGATTGGGGAGCCGATCTCGATCGGCGATCGCTTTGCCACCTATCAATCGAGTCGCGTAGCAGCAAAGGAATGCGTTAGTAAGGTCACTGAGGATTTACATGATGCTCTTCAAGGCTTGGTAGAGCGATCGGTCGTGGCTTGATATAGAAAGGGACGCGCTAATCTCGCAATTGAATGCCTCCCCTTCGCAAGTGTTGCCAAGAGGAGGCTAGATAGAGTGATAAATTTGATTTAGCGGTTGCGATTTAAGACTTCCGTGAGGTTTTCTAAAACTGTTGCCAGCCGTTCTTGAGTGTTATCCACTTCGGCAGCAACCTCGGCTTCGGCAGCAGCCTCTTTGCGTTTAAATTTTTCGAGGGCACGAATCATTAGGAAAATCACAAACGCGATCACCAGAAAGTTTAGGACTGCCGCTAAAAATACACCGTACTTAATGCCGTTAAGTGACAATTTTTCCAGTTCGCTAATTCCAGCAGCAGATAAGACAGGACTCAAAATCACTGGGGTAACGATATCTTTAATAAAAGAATCGACAATTTTGCCAAATGCGCCACCAACAATCACAGCAACTGCTAGATCGACAACGTTTCCTTTAGCAATAAATTCCTGAAAATCTCTCAAAAAACCAGTTGCAGATCTTCTTCCGTTTCTTAGTGCCATAGCTTTACTTACATCTCTACAATTATCAACTTACTTACTCGTTACTAGAGCCTGCTGTCAATCACTTTGGTAATAAAACCAATTAAGTTAACATTTAGTAAACAAAAAAGAAAAATAGTATTTTTTCGGATTTTTTATAAAATATTAGTGAATGATGCTAGTAACTGCGAAAAATTGTAACAGTCTTTTGGAAAAAATAGTTACGCTGTTGGCTGTACAGTGCTGACATTTAGACAGCAAATCTTAGGAAATATTGTGCCAAGAAGTGCTTCAAAAGAGAGGTTAGTTCCGCTAGCTCTTCTATTCATTGTCCCAAAACGCTAGTCGAAACTACGCACTTTCAGTGCGAGACTTTAGTTGCTACACAAGTCTAAAAAGGGGTAGGCTTGGGAAAAACGCCAATGGTAGAACCTAGACGTGGTA
>NZ_CBDDRA010000029.1:0-66770 GCF_965232925.1 Tumidithrix helvetica PCC 7403 | reverse complement strand
GTACAGGCTTCTAGTCTTTCTTTGTCTTCTGGACTCATTGTTTTATAGGGCTTAACTTTGATCGATTATCCCACTCTGCTTTGCTAAGTATTTCTACTTATTACCTAATTGAGATGCTCCCGTCCCAACTTACGAACCTCATCAAAAAGACATCTATCCTGTTAATCTCAGGTGCGATTGGGCTAGAACTGTGGAATATTTACACGAGTTTTGCTCATCGCGAGCTACCAAGTTTTTTGATTCCGATGTTTTGGATCGGAAGATTTGCGATCGCAGCTCATGGGCTTGAAGCTCTAATCGCTGCTTTTTGGGCAACTTCAAAACAAAAAAGACCTTTGCAATATGCAATTTATACTTTTTTTGTGGGTACGGTAGGTTTGATGGAACTCTTTGAGTGAGAAGCGATCGCATCGAAGGAATAAAGCGATCCTAAATGATATATAAGAGATTCTTTCTTCTGCCTAGAATCGTAGGGGCAATTCATGAATTGCCCCTACTCACTTGTAGAATCTTTGCTGGCAACTTCGCTCTCATCTTCAACTCGATAAAACCTAGAAATCGATAAGTTCTTAGATTTGTTTTGAAACTGTTTCTTCCAAAGTAATAGGAAGGCTTGCCGCAGTTTGACGCAGGTTGTAAAGCCACTCTGCTACATCTGGGGGGACAGCAGTAAAGCGAATCCAACAGTAAGACAAATCTTCAGAATTAACTTCTACGACCTTAGCATAGACATCCTCCATTCTTGTTTCTGCCTCGGAATTGAGCAAGGCAATTTGCAAATTGGTGAGGGGTTCTAAGATGCGATCGGTTCGTATTTTTGCATTATTTGCCGAAAGTTCGATCAAGCTACCGACAAATCTCTTGTCTGAAACCTGCTTACCCTCAAGCAGGTTCCATTCTATAGCAATGGGGTTCGCCAGTTTTATCAAGGTTTCCTTATCTTCGGGCAGAGCGAGTTCATTGATTCCGCCGATATCAAACATCACTATCGCTTCGTTAAATCCTTTTGGCTTCACGCGCATTTGTGCGTCGATGCGAACGATTGATTTGACTTCATCGAGAACAGCTTCTGAAACTAGCACTTGCCCACCCACGGTATAGGATTCAATTCTTGACGCCAGGTTTACAGGGCTACCCATAACCGTATATTTAGCCCGTCGGTGCGATCCAATATTGCCTGCTAATACCTCCCCCGTATGTAGACCAATCCCCATTTGCAATGCAGGGAGTTGCATTCGATCCAATGCTTCATTCACCTCGGTCATAGCAAGTTGCATCGCGATCGCACAAGCAACGGCTCGTTGCGTATCATCTTCTCGTTGAATGGGCGCACCAAACATCACCATGATGCCATCACCAACAAAATCATTGATTGTGCCTTTATACTTAGCCACGACCGAGGTCATGACATCCAGATAAAGTGAGATCGCTTCAACGCCCTGTTCTGGTGTAACACGCTCGAACAGTGCCGAGAAGCCTCTCAAATCAGAAAACAGCAGGGTCACTTTTCGCTTTTCGCCGCCCAAATTTAGACCTTCGGGAGTTTCTAAGAGGTTGGCAACCACTTCGTCAGTAAGATAGCGCCCGAAGATCTGCCGCATACCATTTGCGCTCTGTGCTGTATAGCCCGTAACCGCGATCGCCGAGCCAAATAGCGCTAATAAAGAAGGTACGACAGGAAGCCACCATCCCTGTAAAAATGCGATATAACTGCCAACCGTTAGACATCCGCCTAACACAAAGATCGCCAGTACCGTCCAAGATACACTTAAAGTCTGCTTTAATTGATTCTGCGTTCCCACATAACGTCTCGTCCAGCACAAGAGTCCGCCAATAAGAGCCCAGATTGAAATCCACAGGGACTCTAGGGATTTTGTCCAAACGCGGAGGAGCGGTCGCTCACCCATGGCATTGCCGATTAATTGGCTGGCGATATTGGCGTGAATGATTACACCATTTGTTGTCGTAAACGAATGTCCAAAGATGGCATTGTTATATGGAGTCACAAAATAATCGCTGCTGCTTTCTGCGGTAATACCAATCAAAACAATACGATCGCGAAAGATGTCTTGAGACGTTCGACCCTCTAGAACGTCAGTCAGTGAAACGGTGCGAAAGTCATTCTGAAAATTGCGAAAGTTCGATAGGATTTGATAGCCCCCTAGTTCGGCTCGAACGTAACCACCATCATTTGATTCAAAGGGAAGAAATATGGCTTTTCCTAATTTATATTTCTGGGTTTTAGCATCTAGCACCTCTAGTCTGATATTTTCTGTTTTCAGATATTGCAATGCTAAGGCTGCGCTAAAACTTGGAATTGTTTTACCCTGCTTATCTTTTACTGACAAAAGGACGCGACGAATCTTACCATCGCCATCGGGCAGTAAATCGTTTGCTGCTACTTGATTGCGCTTTTTGAGAATGGGGGAAGGAGCGACGCCAATACCGTCTCGATTGCCAACCACCTTGCGAATGCCGATCAGATTTGGCGTGGATTCAAATACGGCAACTAGATCTGGATGTCCGGGTTCTATGGGTATATCGCGGTACAGATCTAGACCAATCGCTTTGGGTTGCTGTTGCTTGATTAAATTTATCAGCTGGGCTAAGGTGGCATCTGAAATAGGCGAACTGTATTTCAGAATGTCAGTCTCGTCGATCGCGACGATCGTGATGCGATCGTCTGCTGATTCTGACGGTTGTAATTGAAAGAACAAGTCATAGGCGGCTAATTCTAAGGGCTGTAACAGTCCTGCAAAGCGTAGCCCCAGAAAAATAGCCGTTGTAGCGGGGACGATCGCGAAAACACCACGCCATTTCCAAAGTCGCTTTTTTATGTTTACCCACATATTAAAGTTTTAACGCTTTTAGAACGGATTGGCAACTAGAGAAAAGTAAAACCCATTCTCTTGCCAAGTTCGTTTCTCGCCCGTTATTAGGCTCAGAGGGATGCCTAGATCTAAACGAGCGGTGAGGCGATCGCCTATTTGAAAGCGCAAACCCATTCCCACTGATGCCAAGGTACTGGGATCGGGATCGGGTCTAAGACTATGGTTCCAAGCTTTGCCAAAATCAAAAAATGGGGCAATCTGTAAAAGTCCGCTAATTTCTGGAATACGCAGGACGGGGATTCGTACTTCAGCCGATAGTAGCAAACCGTTATCAGTAAGCACGGCATCTTGTCGAAAACCTCGCAAGGTGTCCTGTCCGCCAAAACTAATCTGTTCCTGTGACAACAGGGGGCGATCGGCAAGTTGCAGATCGGCACGGAGGAACAGAAGGGTTTCAGGAGCTAACAGTCGTACGTACTGGGCTTGTCCGCGCCAAGCTAAAAAGCGACCATCTGGAGAAGCCGAATTGATTGTCGCACTAAAAGCATCAATACCCACACTGAGTTGAGAACGTGCGGCAAACACCTCTTCGCTACTGCGTTGCACGTACTCTTGAAAGAAGCGCAGGGCTGTGAGATTTGTTCTGCCATTATCATCAGAACCAAGAGAAGGAAAGGGGATTTCCCCTCCTAGTAGAGAAGCTTCGCTTTGGCGATGACTGGTGGTTAACCCGATCGCAAAGTCTTGAGAGGTGCTTTGAAACAATGGCTGGCGGATCGATATTTCGTAGTTACGCGAACTGGAGCGAATATCGAGAATATTAAAGGGAGCTTCGATCACATTGCTAGAAGAAGTTCCAAAACTGAAGCTAATTGTACCGTTGTAGGGGTTAAAAGGAATTGTGTAACTGGCATCTAAAGCATTGCTGCCATTGGTATTGCTGTAGGTGAGGCTAAAGCGATCGCCGAGTCCAGTTAAGTTGGCTTCGTTCAGTTGAATTTGGCGACGATCGGTTCCGACACTTGGGGTGCGGCTGTTGTCGAGGGTGATTGGCAGGCTAAAGGTTTTTGCCTCAGAGACTTGTACTGCTAAGATATTCGATCCTGGTTGCAAACTAGGAGACAAATTGGCGGAGATGCTTTCAATCAAGGGATTGATTTGCAGCAGTTGTAGGGCTTCTAACAGACGGGTGCGGTTGAGTGGTTTCCCCGTGGCGATCGCAATGCGAGATTGAATATATCCAGGATTTAGTCTGGCTAATCCTGTGACTTTAATGTCTTCTAGCGTCCCTTCAATAATCTGAATCTTGACGGTTCCAGTTTGCAAGTCCTGCTCGGGTATGTATGCTCCAGATGTGATGTATCCACGTTCTAAATAAAGGTCGGTGATTTTGGTTCGCAGTTGAAAGAGTTCGGCAATTGAGATAGAACGATTGGTATAGGGTGCGGTAATTTCAGCGAGTTCGGCATCGCTAAAAACGGTGCTGCCAATCACTTCAAATTTTTTGACAATGAGGGCTTCGGAGGTGCGATCGCTGGGGATTGTAGGAGTTTGCGGTGCGGTTGGTGCAAGTAAGCGATCGGGAGGTGGAAGTTTGGAAGGCTCAGTCGTTGGTTTTGGCGTGGGTTTGGGGTTGAGGTCGGGAGGAACTGGACGATTTGGCGGAATGATGGTTTGAGCGGTGATAGGTAGAGTATAGGAACTTGCTGCGATCGCGATCGCGGCAAAACCTGTTTTCAGTCCTTTCAAGGATACCGAAAAACTCTTATATAATTTATTCACGATTTTTTTACTCCCAACACCTACAAGCCTTTGCGCTAAGCGTTTATTTTATGAAGACTGAGAACTTTTGCAAAATATCTTAGAATCATTTCCTGCGAACAACCATCGTTATTGAACTGTATTAAGCGGAAGTTACCTATAACATTTGGCTTAATTTTGGAGTCCAATCGAAATTACGAGCAATATTCCCGATTTTTGGTGAGTTGTTACCTCGATCTCAAGCTTAAATAATTGTCAGGACTTGATGAGATTGTATGTAAATATTCAGAAAGTATAGAGATGAATCTTACGAATATGTGAGATGATTCTATAAAATTTCAGCTATTACTATTTTTAGAAATGCCTTCCCCCACCAGTTTTGGGGCGCAAAATCTCTTAATGTCCCGCAAAAATGGGATGCTAGGGGATAAGAATTTTGCTAGATCTTTCCACTAAACCATCTTGGTATTTGCAATACCTCGATTTGGGCTAAATGCAAATGCGCATCTTTTGTGAATTTAGTCATAAATTTAATTGAAATAGGAATAAGAAAATAATGGAACTCACCCATCGACTCGCTCATCGTTCTATATACCTGACGAGTGCTTTTTTCTTGACCTATTTCATGACTACATTTTCTGCGATGGCTCAGATCGTTCCCGATGCGACGCTGCCTGTCAACTCGACGGTGACAACGACAGGGCAGTTGCATACGATTAATGGTGGCACGGCGAGGGGAGTAAATCTTTATCACAGCTTTCAAGATTTCTCAGTTCCGATAAATAACACGGCTTATTTTAACAATGCGCCACAGGTTCAGAATATTTTGACGCGGGTGACGGGTAGCTCTGCCTCGGATATTGATGGGACGATCAGGGCGAATGGCAATGCGAATTTATATCTGCTCAACCCGAATGGGATTACGTTTGGTCAAAATGCGAAGTTAGAGATCGGTGGGTCGTTTACGGGCAGTACGGGCAGTAGTTTCAAGTTTCCTGATGGTAGCGAGTTTAGTGCTAAAAATCCACAAGCACCACCGTTATTAACGATGAGTATTACACCAGGGTTGCAGTACGGACAGAGTCAACCGGGGGCAACAATTACAAGTCGGGGAAATCTCTCAACAGGGCTAGATTTAGTTCTGAATGCTGACAAACTGGACTTACAAGGAACTTTGGTAGCAGGTAGGGATTTGACACTGCAAGCGCAAGATGCGGTCAAGATTCGCGATACGGTTGCAAATCCGTTTGTTGCCACTTCCAGTAGAGATATGTTGATTCAGGGCAGTCAAGGGATTGATATTCTCGCACTAAATCATCCCCAGTGGATTCCCTTTGTGAGTGGAGGGAATTTGACCTTAGCAAGTGATGGAGTGATTTCAGCGGATGCCCATTTTTCCAGTGTCGGCGAGTTTAAAATTCGCAGTCTGTCGGGAAAGCTAGCCAATTTTATCAGTCTGTATGACCCAATTATCAGCAGCTCAGGCAATGTGGATATTGCTTCAAGCTATACTGGCTCGTCCTTGTTGATAGAGTCCAAGGGAAATGTGCAGATTCAGGGGACAGTGACCATCAGCACACCAGATATGGTTTCTTCCTTTGTGGGAAACGATACAGTATTAAGCACCCAACCGGGATTGGTAATTCGTTCTGGACAAAACACGTTGGTTTATGGCGCTACCAATCAGAATAATCCACTAGCATTTACCAATAGTGCCAATATTCCAGTTGGCATCACTCTGGCGGGAGCTGTGCGCGTACAACCCAATACGTTAGGAGGCATTGTAAGACTGACAGCAGACCAAGGAGGTATTACTTTTCACAGCATTGATGCCTCCAGCACCACAGATGGTAATGGGGGATCGATTGAGCTGACAGCGCAAAGTGATATTACCAACACAGATGGATTCCTCGATCCTTTAACTACAATTAGTGTGGCTCTGGGTTCTTTCTCCTATTCAACGATCGGAGATGCTGGAAATGGAGGGAACATTTCACTAACCTCCACCTCTGGTAATATTATTCTCAACTATGCAGCGGTTGAATCGTACTCGCGATCGCCCATTGGCAATTCTGGAAATGGAGGGGCAATTTCTATCTACACTGGCTCTGGTAATATCCCGCTAGATAATTTCTCGTACTGGTTTTCATACTCGTGGTCGGACTCTGGGGATTCTGGGGATGGGGGAGCAATTTCCTTTGCCTCTAACTCTGGCAACATTTCGCTGAAAAATAATTCCAACTTGACATCGTACTCGCGCTCCTTCGACGGCAACTCAAAGAATGGGGGGGCGATTTCCATTTCCTCCAATTCTGGTAATATTTCGCTGAATGATTCTATCCTGACCTCGCTTTCCTTATCAAGTGTTGGCAACTCAAAGAATGGGGGGGCGATTTCCATTTCCTCCAATTCTGGTAATATTTCGCTGAACAGTTCCCAATTAACCTCATCCTCCAATTCGGAATCATCCTTTGGTAATTCGGGGAATGGGGGAGCAATTTTCATCTCCTCTAACTCTGGCAATATTTCTCTTGACAAAGGTTTCCTAGACTCGTCCTCGTTCTTGTATTCATACTTCGACAATTCGGGGAATGGGGGAGTAATTTCCGTCTCTTCTGGCTCTGGTAATATTTCGCTAAACAATTCCCAATTGATCTCGTCTTTGTACTCGAACTCATCCAATTCGGGGAATGCGGGGGCGATTTTCATCTCTGCCCCAAATGGCAGCATCACTGCTTCTCTTGCTAGCTCGTTATCTTCTATTGCCGCATCACAGAATGGTTTAGTGGGAAGTGGTACAAGCGGTAAGATTATGCTTGAAGCGAAAAACCAAATCAGCAATCTGACTATCTATACCGCATCCACTTTCGGACAGTCAGGCGAAGTAAAAATCAATGGTACAGGCGATCTAGCTATTACCAATCTTCATATTATCGCAAGTAAAAATATTAGTATTACGAGTCCCTTCGGTCCAATAAACATTGTTTTTGGTACAAGTGGACAATCGGGGAATGTAGCGATCGTAGGGTTAGGTAGCCTCACCTTTGACAATAGCATCATCAACAACGTCACCCAAGGCAGCGATCCTGCTGGAAATATTTCCATCACTAGTCCCAGCACGATTACCTTTCAAAACAACACTCAAATCCTGAGCAGCACCAACAGCATAGGTAATGCTGGAAATGTCACAGTTACAGCAGGTCAAGCTATCACGTTCAAAGATAATAGTAAAATTCTTGCACAAACCATTAGCAGTGGGAAAGCAGGCAATATCGATGTTAGAGCAGGAAATTCCATCCTCTTTTCTGGTGCAGGTACGGGCTTATTTGCAGATACAACTCTTAATTCAACAGGCAATGGCGGTGATATCTTTGTCGATCCGCAGCTTGTAACCCTGCAAAATGGCGCGAAAATCTCCGTTAGCAGTCTCGGTTCTGGCATCGGTGGCAACATTTTCATCTTTGCCGATCGCCTCATCCTTAGCAACGGTTCGTTCATTACCGCCGAGACCGCCAGTACCAATGGCGGCAATATTACCCTCAATATCCCTGCTTACTTACTCTTACGTTTTGGCAGCCAGATCAGCACCACCGCAGGCACAGCCCTCGCAGGAGGCAACGGCGGCAACATCAACATCAATGCAGGCTTCATCATCGGCGTCAAAGGTGAAAATAGTGACATCTTTGCTAACGCATTTAAAGGGAATGGCGGTAACGTCAATATCTCCACCAACGGCATTTACGGACTGGAGTTTCGCCCTCTCTTGACTAGTTTCAGCGACATCACTGCCAGTTCGCAATTTGGCTTGCAGGGTAACGTGCTTATCACCACTCCCGGACTCGACCCCAGTCGCGGACTGACCAGCCTCCCCGTTAACCTTACCGACCCCTCCAAACAAGTCAGTCAAAGCTGTGCCATTGGTGGCAAGTTAGCCAATCGCGACAATCGCTTTACTGTTTCAGGTCGAGGTGGTTTACCCAAGAGTCCCACCGACGAGCTTTCTAGCATACGACCCTTAGTAGAACTAGCCGACCTCGTACCCAGTAGCACAAACTCCATCTCAGCAACAGAGCAAAAGCAGGAAGTAACACAAGGAGTTCCCAAACACATCGTTGAAGCGAATACACTCGTGCGAGACAGTCAAGGCATCCTTCGATTGGTGGCAGCTTCTAATCCACTCAGCCCCGCTATTCCTCAACTTTCCTGTCCGCAACAATAAATAATAAACAAAAACCTTGGGTTATGGGAAAATAGAACGAAACTTTTGCTCGGAAATGAAAGTATGAAACCCGTCTTTCACAATGTATGTCTGACGAGTGCTTTTTTCTTAACCTATTTCACGGTTGCTCTTTCTGCTGCGGCTCAGATCGTTCCAGACGCGACGTTGCCTGTCAACTCTGCAGTGACTACAAATGGTCAAGTCCATGCGATTAATGGTGGAACGACGAGGGGCGTTAATCTCTATCACAGTTTTCAAGATTTCTCAGTTCCGACCAATAACACGGCTTATTTTAACAATGCGTCACAGGTTCAGAATATTTTGACGCGGGTGACGGGTAGCTCTGCTTCGGATATTGATGGGACACTCAGGGCGAATGGGAATGCGAATTTATATCTGCTCAACCCAAATGGCATTACGTTTGGGCAAAATGCGAAGTTAGAAATTGGTGGTTCGTTTACGGGCAGTACGGCAAGTAGTTTTAAGTTTTCCGATGGTAGCGAGTTTAGTGCTAAAAATCCGCAAGCACCACCGTTATTAACGATGAGCATTACGCCGGGGTTGCAGTACGGACAGACAGATTCGCGATCTACGCTATCAAATGCAAGTAGTTTGATCGTACGCGAAGGACAAGGAATTACTTTGCAGGGGGGATCTATATCGAGTACGGGGGTGTTAACTGCTCCCGGTGGAACGGTACAAGTATTAGGTAGCCATGTCAGTCTCTTGAATAATGCACTCATTGACGTGTCGGGTGCGAACGGCGGGGGGACTGTCTTGATAGGTGGCGACTATCAAGGCAAGGGAACAGTACCCAATGCTAGCGAAACCCATGTGGATCGAGGTGTTACGATTAGCGCAGATGCGCTCCAAAATGGGAATGGCGGACGAATTATTATTTGGGCAGACAAACTAACGGAGTTTTACGGCACAGTAACGGCAAAGGGAGTAAATCTAACCAATCCAAGTTTTAAGGGAGATGGTGGATTTGTGGAAATATCGGGAAAGCAAAATCTAATCTTTGATGGCAGGGTAGATTTACGTGCAGCAAATGGGAAATTAGGAACGCTGCTACTCGATCCGACAAATGTGATTATTTCCAATGGTTCAACTCTCGGGACAACACTCACTCAGGCATCACTAGAAACTCAATTGAGTAGTGCCAATGTAACTATCGATGCTACTAATGAGATCGTTATTGGAACACTAGATGGAAACACACTGACTTCGAGTTTAGGTTCAATAACCTTTATAGCTGATTCTGATGGGGATAATATTGGTTCGTTTTCAATGAGTCCATTCGATCTCATTCGTGCTTCAGAAAGAAATGTAAGCATCTCAGGGGCGAGTGTGACGGTTGGCAGTATCCAAACCTCCTCATCCATAATTAATGGTAATGCAGGTGATGGGGGGGATATTTCTATTTCTTCTACTGTGGGAAATATCACAACAGGTGCTTTGATAGCATCTTCGTCCACAGTCAATGGCAATGCAGGTAATGGAGGGAATATTACCCTGTCTTCGTTTGGCAATATTTCTACAAATGGGTTTAGTGCCATAGACTCGTCCTCATCGACTAGTAATGGTAGTGCAGGCAATGGAGGAGATATTATGCTCTCCTCATTTACTGGAAATATCTTCACACAAGGACTTTTGAATTCATACTCGCAAACTATCTCTGGAGGCACTACAGGAAATGGAGGGGCGATTTCCTTAATTACCAATACAGGTAATATCTCTACAGATTTTATACAAGCGTACTCGATCGCATACTCATATACCACTGGAGGCAATTCAGGTAATGGGGGGACGATCTCTTTAACGACCAATACAGGTAACATCTCTACGGCTAAGCTAATCTCATGGTCGCGATCTGATAATGGTATTGCGGGAAATGGGGGAGCGATTTCCTTGAGAACTAATGTAGGAAATATTTCTACGAATGATATTCGGTCAATGTCTCAAGGAGTTAATGCAAGTATTGGAGGCACAATCACTTTGGCTACGAATATTGGCGATATTTCTACAGGAAGATTTGAGTCATCAGGCTATGGCACTGGAGGGAATGGAGGCACAATCACCTTGACTGCGAATATTGGCAATATCTCTACGGAGAGTTTAGATGCATCATCCTATGCTATCTATTCCAATGCAAATAATGGAGGAGCGCTCTCTTTGACTACCAATGTTGGTAACATCTCTACTGGAGATCTTTACTCCTACTCGTACGCAAATTCAGCTCAAGGGAACCCGAATGCTGGGGATGGGGGCAATATTTCCCTCAAATCCGATCTAGGCAATATCTTTATAAATGGAAATGTGTTCTCATTTTCTTTTTCGCAAGATAATGCTACTACAAGGAACGGTGGGATTATTTCATTGTCTGCTAGGCAGGGAGATATTATTGCTAGTCCCAATAAATCCATTTCATCTTTTTCTGTTGCTCAGCTTGGTATTGCTGGTAACGCTGGGAATATCTTCATAGAAGCTAAAAACAGCATCGCAAATCTATCAATTTCTACGCTATCTTCCTCTACAGGGGCTGGAACGGTTCAAATAACTGGAACGGGTGATGTATCTATCTTGAACACGAACATTATTACTAGCAATTTTTTGGAGATCCCAGATCCGCTAGCTCCCTCGGCACCAGTAATTCTTCCCATCCCTAATAAACTGGGATCGTCTGGTGCTGTAAGTATTTCGGGGATTGGCAACCTAACATTCAATAATAGTTCTATTCAAAGTGATACCAAAGGAAGCAATCCAGCAGGGAATGTAACGATTATCAGTCAGGGATCGATCTTTTTCGACCGTAGTTTTGTTAACTCCAGCACTAGCAGCACGGGATCTGCTGGCAACATTAGCGTTATGGCAAATCGCGGGATAACAATAACAGGCGCGAATAGCGGACTATTTGCTCAAACGAAGAGTAGTGGAAATGCAGGAAATATTAATGTTACTGCCAATGACCTCACGCTCTTAGGAGGAGCCAGTATTCAAACGACTACGCTTAGCAGTGGTCTTGCTGGGAATATCGAAGTGAGAGTTGCCAATAATTTCTCACTGACGGGCACAGGTACAGGACTATTTTCCGATACCGCCTTTGGCTCATCTGGCAATGGTGGCAATATCTTTGTCGATCCGCAGCTTGTAACCCTGCAAGATGGCGCGAAAATCTCCGTAGGCAGTCTCGGTTCTGGCATCGGTGGCAACATTTTCATCTTTGCCGATCGCCTCATCCTTCTCAATGGCTCCTCCATTACCGCAGAAACCGCCAGTAGCAATGGTGGCAACATCACCCTCAACATCCCCGCATACTTACTCTTACGCAACGGTAGCCAGATCAGCACCACCGCAGGCACAGCCCTCGCAGGTGGCAACGGTGGCAATATCAACATCAATGCAGGTTTCATCATCGGTGTCAAAGGCGAAAACAGCGATATCTTTGCCAATGCGTTTAAAGGGAATGGCGGTAACGTCAATATCACCACCAACGGCATTTACGGACTGGAGTTTCGCCCTCTCTTGACTAGTTTCAGCGACATTACTGCCAGTTCTCAATTTGGTTTAAATGGAACAGTCAGCATTACCACACCCGGACTCGACCCCAGTCGCGGACTGACAAACCTCCCCGTTAACCTTGCCGACCCTTCCAAACAAGTCAGTCAAAGCTGTGCCATTGGCGGCAAATTAGCCAATCGAGACAATCGCTTTACCATATCTGGCAGAGGCGGCTTACCCAAGAGCCCCACCGACGAGCTTTCCAGCATTCACCCTTTAGTAGAACTAGCCGACCTCGTACCCAGTAGCACAAACTCCATCTCTGCAACAGAACAGAAGCAGGAAGTCACTCAACAGGTTCCCAAACGCATCGTCGAAGCAAATACCCTCGTGCGAGACAGCCAAGGCGTTCTGCATTTAGTGGCAGCTTCTAACCCCCTTAGCCCTGCCATCCCCCAACTTTCTTGTCCACAATAACGAATATGACCTAAAATACATTAAAGCGGCTTTTCGGAGCAAAACCTATGACTGCTTACACGATCGACCTCGAACCCATTGTGAAACTGACTAGAGAGCAGTTTTACAAACTCTGTGCGGCAAACCCCGAACTCAAGCTAGAACGCAATGCCAATAACGAACTTGTACTCATGACTCTTTCAGGTGGGGAAACTAGCGCTTGGAATTCTGAAATTAATTACGACTTAGGTTTGTGGAATCGTCAAAGTGCTGCTGGAATAACATTCGGCTCATCCACAGGGTTTTCGCTTCCCAATGGCTCCGATCGCTCCCCCGATGCGGCATGGATTCCGATCGCAAAGTGGAATGCCCTCACCCCAGAGCAGCGTAAAGGATTTCTGCCACTATGTCCAGACTTTGCGATCGAGCTATTATCCCCCACGGACTCGTGGCTCAAAGGCATGGCAAAAATGCAAGAGTACCAAGATAACGGTTGTCGTCTGGGTTGGCTGATCGATCCTAAAAGCAAGCGCGTTGCGATTTATCGTCTAGACAAACCCGTCGAGATCCTCGAAGTTCCAGTCAGTTTGTCAGGAGAAGACGTTCTCGTAGGCTTCGTGCTGAACTTAGAAAACATCTGGTCGTCGTGAAGATTAGTCCATATATTATTTAGAAATTATTTAGAGAGAAGCCATGTTCTTTTGGAATTCCATCTTAAAGCTAAAACCTAAAACCAGTAGATTTCTACGCCACGTCAGTGTCGGAGCCTGTACGACATTACTAGCCCTGCTCTTAGGATGGAATTCTCAACCTAGTATCGCCAACAATCCCGCCCACCGTCCCCAAAGCGCCTCAGTGGATTCCGTTCTGACCCAATCTACCAGCACCAACCCTTCAACGCTCGTCCAGACAGGCAAGCAACACTATCAAGCTGGACAGTATGCTAATGCGATCGCAGTCTGGCAGCAAGCCTCTGACATCTATACTAAACAAGGCGATCGCCTCAATCAAGCTGTGGTATTAGACAACCTTGCCCTCGCCCATCAGCAACTCGGACAGTGGAAAGAAGCCGATCGCTTGATTTCCAAAAGTTTAGAAATTCTAAAATCCGATTCACAACAGACCAAATTACTGGCACAGGCACTCAACATTCAAGGAAACATCCAACTCTCTCAAGGCAAAGCCCAAGCTGCCCTCACAACTTGGCAACAAGCAACAGCAACCTACGAGCAAGCAGGGGACAAAGACGGAGCTATTCGCAGTCGGATTAATCAGAGTCAGGCATTGCGATCGCTCGGCTTATATCCGCGTGCCAAAGAAACCCTCAAACAAGTGCAAGCAGACCTCAATCAACGCCCCGACTCGTCACTCAAAGCTTCTAGCCTGCTGAATTTAGGGGATACTCTGCGCCTGATCGGCGATCTCAAAGAAGCCGAAACCACACTAAAAGAAAGCCTCGCATTGTCGCGGAAACTTAACGATATTCCCATCATGACTGACGCACTTCTGAGTTTGGGTAATACTTCCTCCAGCCAGCAACAACCCACCGCCGCAATTGGTTATTATCAAGAAGCAGCCAACAACGCCACCTCTCCCATCCAAAAAGTGCAGGCACAGTTAAACCAATTGCGGCTTCAGGTGGAAACGAAACAGACCGAGCTAGCCCGAATTTTATTCTCAGACATTCGATCGCAACTTCCCAATCTCCCACCTAGCCGTGCTTCTGTCTATGCAAGGGTAAATTTTGCCCAGAGTCTTATGAAACTCAATTCTGAGAGAAATCCTGAGATAAGCTTAGGAACGAGCGATCGTGAAGTCGCTGCCCAACTCCTTGCCACTGCCGCACAACAGGCAAAAGACATGGGTGACCCTCGCGCGGAGTCCTACGCGATCGGCTATCTGGGCGAACTCTACGAACAAACCCAGCAAATCTCAGAAGCACAGAACCTGACTGAAAAAGCGCTGATCCTTGCCCAAACCAATAATGCATCAGACATCGCCTATCGCTGGCAGTGGCAACTCGGACGCCTCTTGAAATCGAAGGGCGAAAATCCCAAAGCGATCGCTGCCTATGGCGAAGCTGTGAATACCCTTGCTTCCATTCGCACCGATCTCGTATCTAGCAATGCGGATATTCAGTTTTCATTCCGCGATAGTGTTGAACCTGTCTATCGACAGCTTGTCGCTCTACTCTTAACTCCTGAGAATGGTAAACCCGTCAGTCAGGAAAATCTCAAAGCTGCTCGTAAAGCGATCGAATCGTTACAACTGGCAGAATTGGATAATTTCTTTAAGGAAGCTTGCCTGACGGGTCGCTCTACCCAGATTGATGAAGTCGATCGCCAAGCCGCCGTGATTTATCCGATTGTTTTGCCTAACAGTCTAGAAGTTGTGGTTTCCCTGCCAGATCGTTCTTTGCATCACAGCTCGACAAAAATTTCTCAGGACGAACTAGAAAGCCTTATGAGTAAAGTGCGAAGCTCTCTACGCCGTACTGCCCTTGAGTCCGAAACTCAAAGATTCTCTCAAAAGCTTTACGATATCTTGATTGGGAAAGAGATAGAAGCGACTCTAACAGCCAATAAAATTAAAACCTTGGCATTTGTGCTCGATGGTTCTTTGAGAAACTTGCCCATGGCTGTTCTCTATGATGGTCACCAATATTTGATAGAGAGATACAATCTTGCCCTCACCCCTGGACTGCAACTCCTCGATCCCCGTCCCCTCAAACGCCAGCAGCTAGAGGTTTTTGTTGGGGGGGTGAGTAAAGAAACGCAAAATTTCAATGCATTACCAAATGTCGAAAGAGAAATGCAACAAATCGCATCTACGGTGTCAACGCAATCTCTTTTAAATGAGGCTTTCATTAGCGAAGCCATTCAAAAGCAAATCAGTAAGATTCCCTTTCGGGTTGTGCATTTGGCAACTCACGGAGAGTTTAGTTCTGATATCGAAAAAACCTTTGTTTTGACTTGGAATAACCGTCTCAGTGTCCGACAATTGGGAGAACTGTTGCAAAATCGAGAGCAAGAGATTCGGATTCCCATTGAGTTATTGGTACTCAGTGCTTGCAAAACTGCTAAGGGTGATAGTCGCGCCACCTTAGGGCTGGCGGGGATAGCAGTCCGTTCGGGAGCGAGGAGCACGATCGCCACTCTCTGGTCAGTGGAGGACAGCGCTACAGCTACATTTATGGAAGTCTTTTATCAAGAACTGTCAAAACCCGGAACCACAAAAGCGGATGCTTTACGCACCGCCCAAATGAGTCTTCTTAAACAGCCAGCATTTACACACCCCTTTTACTGGTCTCCTTTCGTTTTAGTTGGGAACTGGTTGTAGCCAAAATCCTCAATCTAGTCATTTATCATCGAAAGTAACATCTAAACCGAGAAATTCCTATGTTTTATAAAAAAATCCATCGACACCTTGCACTCTTTGCGATCGCGACATCCTTACAACCCATTGCGTTCTCTATCTTTTCAGCAGATGCTAATGCTCAGAACTTTGAACCTCCTGATGACCAGCCTGCCCCGACTGTAACTCTCGGTGGTGGAAGGCGCAGACTCGATAGCGATGGGAAATGCCCTAAAGATCGCGATATTCAACCTACAGATGTTACCCCTAAACCGAGTGAGTCTTTAGAACAAAGACTGATTCCCTTACTGCCTAGTCATAGCAGGTTTGGGATTACGGTCTTGTCCAACCCGACATTTTTTGTATATGTACCGAAAACCTCAGCGATCGCAGTAGAGTTTACGCTTGAAAATCATCAGGGGCGAGGGATTTATCAGCAACGGGTAAATCTTATAAGTTCCCCAAGTATCGTCAGTTTTCAACTACCTACCACAACATCCTTAGAACTTGGTAAAGACTACAAGTGGTTGGTATCAGTTGTCTGCGAGACTGGCGACCCTGAGGATACCTTCTCCGAAGGCATTGTTCGTCGCATCCAACCCAATACAGCTTTGATGGCACAATTGGATAAAGCTTCAGCAAACGATCGCGTATCTCTTTATAGGAAGTTTGGGATTTGGCACGAAGCACTGACTGATTTAGCAAAATTGCGTCTCGCTCAACCCGGTAGTGCTGAACTACAAGCTACCTGGCAAAACTTGCTCAAAGCTTCTGGTTTGGAATCTCTAGCAAATGCTCCTCTCAAAAACTGATCGGCATAGATAATGCGGGCTAAACCCAGTAAATGTCGATACAATTTTAAAAACCTAGGCTATGGGTGTAACTCAAATCCTGAATTTTCTGCAAATACTCTTGATGCGGGATTTAGGTTGGTAGATTACAGCCATATGTTGAGGAACAAGCTAGGCTTGCTATATTAGACATCAGTCATGTAAGGAAAGCACCATGCAATTTGATTTAAAAGCAGCACTAGATAGCATTCGTTTACCTGCAACCTGGATCGGGCTGAGAGAAGTAACAGAAACTAGTACCACTCGCTATGTAAGGGACAGCAAACCGCAATCTAACAGCAAAAGTCATACCCATGGCGTGATGGTGGAAGTCTTAGCAAACGGGCAGTTTGGCTATGCCAGCACCAATCATCTCGATCTGGCAAATATTCAACTGGCGGCTGAGCGTGCTTATCAACAGGCGATCGCTGCCTCAAAGTGGGCTGTCTATACGTTTACCGAGGCGCAAAGACCCAAAGCGACTGGACAATATTTTTCACCTTTCGTGAAGCCTTCCGATCTGCTTTCAGCCAAGGAAATCAACGAATTACTGATCGAAATCTGCGATACCCTACATACCTCAGATAAGATTGTCAAAACCAGTGCCTATACGGTTGTCACCGAAACTGAAATCAAACTGGCAAGCACCAATGGTTCAGATATTTATCAAAAGTTTCTCTTGGTGAGTACGGACTATGGGGCGACGGCTCAAGAGGGCAATGTCATTCAAAGTCGGGGTGATAATGGGCAGCTAGCCCGTTGCAATCAAGCAGGAATGGAAGTATTTGAAAGAACCGAAGTTTTAAATCGGGCTAGACAAATTGGCGAGCAGGCAGAGGAGCTATTGTCTGCAGAGGAATGCCCAACCACAACCACCAACCTCCTGCTCGCACCCGACCAAATGCTGTTGCAGATTCATGAGAGCGTCGGTCATCCCCTCGAAATCGATCGCATTTTGGGTGACGAACGCAATTATGCAGGTAGCAGTTTTGTGAAGCTCTCTGACTTTGGCAATCTCGTCTATGGTTCAGAGATCATGAATATTACCTTTGACCCGACTGTGAAAGGAGAGTTTGCCAGCTATGGATTTGATGATGTCGGCATGACCGCGACAAGAGAATATCTAATTAAAGATGGCATGTTGTTAAGGGGCTTAGGCAGTTACGAAAGCCAAGTGCGATCGCAAATTCCAGGAGTTGCCAGTGCTAGAGCCTGCTCTTGGAATCGTCCTGCGATCGATCGCATGGCAAATCTCAACCTCGAACCCAGTGAAGCTCCCAGTAGTTTAAACGACATCATTGGCAATGTGGAGCATGGAGTTTATATGCAGTCCAATCGTTCTTGGTCGATCGATGACTATCGCAATAAATTTCAATTTGGTTGCGAGTACGCACAGGCGATCGAAGAAGGGAAACTAACCAAGACGCTTCGCAACCCTAACTATCGGGGCATTACCAATCAGTTTTGGCGGAGTTTGAAACAAATCGGCGATCGCACTACGATGGAAGCCTATGGCTCTCCTTTTTGCGGTAAGGGCGAACCCAACCAAGTAATTCGGGTAGGTCATGCTTCGCCTGTTTGTCTGTTCGAGAATATTGAGGTCTTTGGTGGAGCAAGTTGACACTTAGTTTGTGAAGTCGTTTCCTACTTTAGCCTCAAGTAAAGTGGAAACCGAGGCTAAAGGAGTTTGTGGCAGGCGCATAACCGTTATTGGTTTTGTGTTGATGCTCAAATAATAGAAATTCCCCAGGAACCCATCCTTTTTCTTGACGCGAATCACTTCTGACCAAGGAATTAACAAAGGAGGTAAGAACGGGCTAAAAGGAAAGAACTTACTGAGGTACAGCCCCTGTGGACTCGTGCCAATATTAAGCGTACCTTTAAAGCTAACCCAACCAATTCTTCCATGATTCATCCGAGAAATGTTTGAGGAAGGATCTTGAGTGGTTCGATACTTTTTAAGCATTCGTCCCCAACCACTTAAAATTGGAAGAAGAAAGAGAAAAACAATACTAGAAGAAATGCCTAGTATAATCCAAGTAACAATCGACATTAATACTTAACGAAGAGTGAATAGTGATTCATAATCGAGATCTTAGCATAGCAATCCTAACTCAATAGGAAACCAGCAACTCGTTGTGCAAATATGTCTGAGTTCTCAAAATGAATATTATGACCGCAGTTAGGAATAATTTCCAACTGCATCGAATTCTTGTTAGGGCGTTTATTGCCAGACACACATGTCATTTCAGTATTTAATGACACAAATTTCCGATCTAATCCACCCGCTAACAAAAGCAATGGAACGCTATTTTCTTGTAACTTTTCCCATAGAGATGGCTGCTGCCCAGTACTGAGACTGTACAGAGATTTTGCTAAATTGGTTGGGGAGTTTTGCAATCGCTTTGCCAGCATTCGTTCAAAATCTGGATGTGCTTTCGTGGAGGCAAATAGCGGTTGGTTGTACCATCTGACTAAAAAGGAGAACAGATCGCCAGTTTCCAATTCCCTTGCCAACTTCCGATCGCTTTGCAAACGCTCGATTCTCTCCACCTCCGTTTTGAGCCCAGGAGAGGCTGATTCTAAAACAACTTTACGAAAATATTGTGGAAAGTAAAGTGTGAGGTAGAGAGCCAAACGCCCTCCCATAGAATAGCCCACCAAAAAGCATTGCCTAATATTTAACGCTTCTAAAAGCTGAACGATTCCATTTGCAGTGTGCATCATTGCAAAATTCCGATCGCCACCAGTGACCTGGGTTTCTCCATGTCCCGGCAGATCGATCGCTAGGCAATAGAAGCGATCGCATAAGCTGGCGATTACTTCCTTAAACTCGTAGCGATCGCCCATAAATCCATGCAAAAACAAAATTGCTGGATGACTCGAATTTCCTACCGAATAATAATGGAAAGTATAATTGGTGACTTCGAGCGATCGTTCCATAGTGATTCGTTAGTGCTATCTGAACTATTGGTAAAAACGGTAAGAGGTGTTAATTTAGGTAGGTCAGATGACATGTCAACCCTCAAACTTAGATCGTTGTGAAAATTGGATTTTTGGGAACTGGACTGATGGGTGAGCCCATGGCTCAAAGGTTGCTAGCAGCAAATTTAGCTGTTACAGTCTACAATCGTACACCATCGAAAGTAGAATCTCTAGCAAAGGCAGGGGCAGCGATCGCAAATTCTCCCGTAGAATTAATCCGAACTTCCGACTGCATTATTCTCATGCTTTCAGACGCGATCGCAATTTCTGAAGTCCTGCTCTCTGAGGCTAGTCAAGCTCAACTTGCAGGTCGCACCGTGATTTCCATGAGTACGATTTCTCCGACGCAAAGTCGAGATATCAGCGATCGCATCCTTGCTGCCTCAGCAGAGTATCTGGAAGCCCCCGTATTGGGAAGTATCCCCGAAGCAAAGGCGGGAAATCTAATCGTGATGGTTGGTTCTACGCCCCAACAATTTCAACAATGGCAGGGGCTATTACAGCATCTTGGTTCTGAGCCTCGCTACATTGGAACGGTTGGTATGGCAGCCGCATTGAAACTCGCGCTCAATCAACTGATTGCTTCGCTAACAACCGCTTTTTCCCTGAGTTTAGGCTTAGTCGAACGTTATGGTGTAGATACAGAAGCCTTCATGCAAATTTTGCGAACGAGTGCGCTCTATGCCCCCACATTCGATAAAAAGCTGTCGCGAATGCTCGAAGGGAACTACGACAACCCCAACTTTCCCACCAAGCATTTGCTAAAAGATACCAAGCTATTTCTGTCGGAAGCGGAAACCCTCGGCTTACAGAGTCAGAGCCTTGATGGCGTTCGTCAGATCTTAGAACAAGCGATCGCCCTCGGTTTGGCAGACGCTGATTATTCTGCCCTTTTCGCGGCGGTGAATCCCACTACCTTAAAAGGATAAATTATGCAAAGATAAACAAGATAAGGTGAAATGTAGATACAAATCCTGATAGTACGGATACAAAGTCCTAACATGACTAGATTAATTTTTTTAGGTGCAGCGGGTTCAGGCAAGACCACACAAGCACATCAGCTTTCTGAAATTTTAAAGATGCCTGCGATCTCCTCCGGTGAGATGCTGCGGAGCGCGATCGAGTTTGGTTTGGAGTTAGGTGATGAAGTCCGTCGCTATGTCGAATCTGGAGAGCTAGTACCCGATGAGTTGATGATTAGTTTACTGAGGACAATCCTTACTCATCCCAATTTTGAGCGTTGTTGGGCAATTGAAGGATATCCTCGCACGGCTTTTCAGGCAGAGGAACTCGATTTTTTATTAGAAGAACTAAATCAGCCTCTCGATCTTGCCATTTACTTGAAAGTCTCTGAAGACATCCTGATGCAGCGATCGCTGGCTAGAGGCGATTACGATGACACTCCCGAATTAATTCATAAACGTCTGCAACTATTTCAAGAGCGAACCACACCGATTTTGGACTATTACGAACACAAAAAGAAATTGGTGACGATCGATGGCAGTTTAGAGCCAGCTAGTATCACAGCAAAAATCCAGCAAAAGTTAGCAGGTTAATGGAACGAGCATACTGGTTAGCCTGGTCAACCATTTACGGAATTGGTTCAGTTTTACTGAAGCGCATCTATTTGGGTTTCGGCTCCTTAGAGGCAGCATGGAAAGCCCCGATTGAGGAACTAGCGGAGATCGAAGGCTTAGGGAAACAGGTCTGTGAAGCGATTCAGCGCGATCGCCTCAGCCTCGACCCCCAACAATTGCTAACAGAATACCTAAGCAAAAACCCTGACTTTTGGACGCCCGCCGATCCAGAATATCCCAAACTACTCTGGGAAATTCCCGACCCACCCCCCATTTTGTACTATCGCGGTAATTTAAAGTCTTGGTCAGAACGCTATACCGTGGGAATCGTCGGAACTCGTTCTCCCACAGGCTATGGAAGACGTTGGACGAAAAAGATCGCTCAAGCTCTTGCCGAACGGGGTTTTACAGTTGTTTCTGGACTGGCTGATGGGGTGGATGCAGAGGCCCATCTGGGATGCCTAGGCGTCCAAGGGCAGACGATCGCTGTCGTAGGTACGGGTGTAGATCGGGTCTATCCACCTCGAAACCAATCGCTTTATCAAAAAATTCTTGAGACAGGTTTGGTCTTAAGCGAGTATCCTCAAGGGACGCCGCCCGATCGCGCGCATTTCCCAAAGCGCAATCGCATCATTGCTGGACTGTGTCGCGCCACGATTGTGATCGAAGCCCCAGAGCGATCGGGTGCATTAATTACGGCGCATCAAGCCAATGACTATAATCGCGAGGTCTTCGCACTGCCTGGTTCTCTCGATGTAGAGCAAGCCAAGGGATGCCTGAACTTGATCGATAAAGGAGCACAGATTATTCTCGGCATTGATGAGCTTTTAGCAGCTTTGGGCATGTTACCCCAGTTAGATTCTGGTATTGAACCCGTTCAACTGGCTCTATTAGATCCAACGCAACAAAAGATTTTGGAAGCGATCGGCTTTGATGAAGCTGTGAGTTTCGATCGCATTATCGAACAGGTAAATCTACCGTCAGGAGAAGTATCTGGCGCATTATTGCAAATGGAACTCTTGGGTGCGATCGCTCAGGTTCCAGGTATGCGCTATCAACGCTTAACTTAAGATCTGTTTATTGACACCATAGGCATCAAACTTCTCACCAATACTGATAATTTGCATGTCTTTAAGACCAGCGTCCTACAACTACACGCACCGTGCCATCTGCAAGCGTTGATTGCTCCTCAATGGTAAAGCCTTGTGCTTGAACTGTCGCCAGCAAAGATTTGTGGGCATATCTCTGGCTTACGACATTTACAAAGGACTCAGCGTTAATATTTGCACCCCAAAAATCGGCAACCAACTCATAGCTATCTCCTTGAAGACGAAAACCCAGATCGTAGCCATTAATTTGACGAACTACATACTCTGCATGGGTTTTACCGCCTGCATAGCCTCGCACCATTGTATCTTTTTCGACAGGAAAGCCCAACTCTTGCAAGGTTTGTTGCAAAATCTGACCGTCTTTAATTTGGACTTTGATGGTTGTGAAGTGGGACATGGCAGTAGGCTCCATTAACTATTTTAATTTTACCCTTGATTTTCAATTTCTATACTGGATCGGTTGGATCGATGCCCCTCTCAGTAGCAAATCTTCGCAATTCCTCCAAAAGCCCAGCATCGTTAGAAGCCGTTCTTGCGCCTGCTTCGGCTGCCCAGTATTTCAGTGCCTCGATCTGATCGCGGGCGATCGCTGCCAGTGGAACCGTCTCTTCGATCGCCCGCAAAATATCCTCCGTAGTAAAATCTTCGCGCTTGCCCGTACTGCCGCGCCCAAAGGCACGATGAATGCCATCAATAATCACCTGTTCGATTTCAGCCCCGCTGAAATTCCGAGATTGACGTGCCAAAATTGTTAGATCGAAGTCTCTCATTTTGCTAGGACGCAACTTTTGCAGGTGGACTTTAAAAATTTCCCGCCGCTCTACTTCTGTTGGTAAATTCAAAAAGAAGATTTCATCAAATCTACCTTTACGCAGGAGTTCCGCAGGTAAAATCTGGACGTTGTTCGCAGTTGCGACCATAAACACGGGAGCAGTTTTTTCTTGCATCCAAGTGATCAGCGAACCAAATACTCGCCGACTTGTGCCCGAATCCCCATCAGCGCCACTGGCGAGATTGCCAAAAGCCTTGTCGATTTCATCGATCCACAGCACACAGGGGGCACTGGCTTCCGAGAGGTGAATCATCTGACGCACGCGACTTTCGCTTTCACCGACAATCCCACCAAACAGCCGTCCCGCATCCAGTCGCAGCAGTGGCAGTCGCCATTCGTTTGCAATTGTTTTGGCAGAAAGTGACTTACCCGTCCCTTGAATTCCCACTAACAAAACCCCCTTGGGCGTGGGAATGCCATAGTTCTTTGCCTCTTCCGTAAAGGCATCGCGTCGAATTCTCACCCATTGCTTGAGGTTCTCTAATCCCCCCACATTTTTGAGCGATTCCGAACCCGTAAAAAATTCTAAAATGCCTGTCTGACGGATTGCCTGCTGCTTTTCTGCCAGGATCGCATCGATATCTGATTCGTCAACCTGCTCTTTTGCCGCGATCGCTTTTGCCAAAACCCGCTGTACCCTAATGCGACTCAGCCCTTGACAGGCTTTGACCATCTGTTCCCATGCTAGCCCTGAAATTTTTAACTTATCGGGTGCGACCTTTTGCTTGATTAATGTAGCAATCTCTTTGATCGTCGGTAATGGGAAGTCAATTACCGTAACTTCTTCCATTAACTCTGGTGGAATCTCTAGGGTATAGCTGGTGAGAATGAGCATGCGGCGATCGCTTTTTAAATCGCGTGCCAGATTTTTTAACTCTCTAATCACAGGAAGATTTCGCTCGTGACCGGGATTGCCGAGAATGGCATGAAGATCGCGTAGGACAAAGATTGCATTGTCTTGATCTTTTGCACCAGGGTTGTCTAGTCTACCCACGCGCATTAGGGCTGCCATGATCGAACCCTTATCAGCACCATTATCGCTCCAACCTCGCACGATATCCCAGTAGAGGAGTTTGCGTTTTGGCGTAGCTTGTAAGGCAACCTGTTGTAAAACTTCTTCGATTGGCTCCTCTTCCGCTGCCACAATATACAGTAAGGGAAATTTAGCCCGAATCGCCAGATCGATTTGGTCGATCAATTTCGTATGAATATCTGTTGGACGCATAGATTCGGACTGTTGAGTGCTAAATCGAACTCTACCTCAATGCCAAGCGAATTCAATGATTCTCGACGAGTTGCGACTGAAGGTGCTTGAGGATTGCTTTTACACCCCGATCGCGAATTTCCACAGGCACATTGGTCAAGGGATTTCCGCCAATTTCCAATCTAGTTAAACTGGTGAGCTTACCAATTTCAGGCGGAAGTGCTGTCAGTTGATTGTTTGCTAAATCTAATTCCGTTAAACTTGTAAGATTGCCAATTTCTGATGGCAATGAAGTAAGCTGATTGTCCCCCAAATAGAGTTCGGTTAGACCTGTGAGATTCCCAATTTCTGATGGCAATGAAGTAAGTTGATTGTTTCTTAAATCTAATTCTACTAATTTCCTGAGGTTGCCAATTTCGGAGGGGATTGCAGTGAGTTGATTGTCACAAAGATCGAACCATTTCAACCTCTCTAATTTACCGATTTCAGGGGGTAAGGATTTCAGGAGATTTTCATTAAGATCGAGTCGCGTCAGCTTCTTGAAATTGCCAATTGCAGAGGGGATCGATGTGATTTGATTGGCTCCCAACATGAGTACGGTAAGACAGGCAATTTGGGTCAAGGCGATCGGCAATTTGGTTAAGCGATTTTCACTCAAGTGCAACCACATCAGCTTTTCCAGCAGCCCAATTTCGTCGGGTAGGTCAGAAAGTTCATTTTCACTAAGATACAACCATGTTAGTCCGTGAACTTTCCCAATTTCAGGCGGTAATGCTTTAATCTGATTATCATTAAGATACAGAGAGATCTCCATCTCATTTGCAGCCTTTTCAATCACTTGTAAAAGTTCTCGCTCGTTCATAGGGGCTTCTAGGTAAGGATTTACTTGTATGGGTTAGGACTTACACATGGAGATTTGGTAAGCTTGAATCAAAATTTCATGCTAGAAATTTCACTTCTTTTTAAGTATATTCGCTCAATTTGCCAATAATGCAACAGGATTTGACAAGGCGACGTTTTTTAAACCATATTTCTATCGCGATCGCGACAGCAGGGGGTATTGGGGCATGGCAAGAAGGCTTGCAAAGTACCCAAGCAGCTACGCCCGATCGCGATACACCTATACCTATTAAACCACCCATGCTGCGATCGGGCGATCGGGTCGGGATGGTCGCCCCTGCTAGCAATGCCTACGAGCCAGAGGAGATTCAAATTGCCAAGGAGACCATGGAGCAATATGGTTTCAAGGTGGAACTCGCACCCCATATTGCTGCCCAGAACGGTTATTTGGCAGGGCAAGATCGAGACCGAGCCAGCGATATCAATGAGATGTTTCGCCGCCCAGATATTCGGGGCATTGTGACTTTTTCGGGTGGGTATGGCTGTAGTCGATTGCTGCCCTTTTTAGATTACGACCTGATTCGGCAAAATCCTAAGGTGATTGTCGGACATAGCGATATTACTGCCTTGCTTTTGGGCATTCATCGCCAAACGGGGTTGATTACGTTTCATGGGTCTTCGGGGCTGACGGGGGTGGGGGACTATGCGATCGAGCATTTTCGACGTGCGATCATGTCCAACCAGCGGATTGGGGAAATTGCTAAGCCACCCAAGTATCAAGGTCGAGAAGTTCAAAGAGAGAATCGTCTGATTACGATCGCAGGGGGGCGAGCGACAGGGCAACTGGTGGGTGGCAATTTAACCTTGGTGACAAATCTGTTAGGGACGCCCTATGAGCCTGATACGAGGGGGAAAATCTTTTTTCTTGAAGATATTGGGGAGGAACCCTATCGCATCGATCGCATGTTGACGCAGCTATGGTTGGCAGGAAAGTTTCAGCAGGCAGCAGGGATTGCCTTGGGGCATTTTAAAGACTGCGTTCCTAAAGACTATCAACCTTCCTTTTGGCAAACGATCAGTTTAGAGAATGTCCTCCGCGATCGCTTTGGCGACCTAGGGAAACCAACGCTCTATAACCTGATGTTCGGGCATGTGACTGAGAATGCAGTTTTACCGATTGGGGCGATCGCAACGCTCGATGCCACAGCCAAAACTCTGGTCGTTGATGAGAGTGCTGCGATCTAATATGGTCAACGTTACCATCTGCCAGATGTCAACCAGAAGCCCAAACCCAATCGAGGATGCGATCGCATCACGAATTTCATCAAATGCAGGTTAACACTGATTTCTCAGTTTTTTGGTCATTTGAAGAGCCTCAAACGCACTAACTTCGTACCCCCCTTGCATTAACCGCGAAGCGACTTCCCGCAGGGTAGGGGGGAAACTTAAATTCTTCCCCTTTGCAAGGGGGAGTTAGAGGGGGGGAAGAACTTCTCAAACACACTCTTAAAAACAAAGCCAGCTAAAAATCTGTTCGACTGTTAGTTCCAATTCTAGGTCTGGCAGTATTGGCAGTTGACTAGATCCTTGAAAAATTTGGACGTGGCGATCGCCAAACACAACCAAAATATTCTCATCTTCAGGATCGAGCAGCCAGCCCAACTTTGTACCATGTTCGGCACAGTGCAACAAGTTCGCTAAAACCTTATTTTGTCTTTGTTCTGGAGAGAGAATTTCGATCGCCCAGTCAGGATAAATCTCGAAGCGGTTAGAAATCCTTCCTGATTCATTACGGGGAATTCTATCCCAACGAAATATAGATAGATCGGGAACAATAGAAGCTCCCCCAAAAGTACAGCGTAGCTCTGGGAAAGCGATCGCAAGCTTGTTGGGTTGTGTAGCTTTGTTAATCGTTTGGCAAAGCGTTCCTTGCAATAGGCTATGTTCTCCTTGGGACATCGGCTTTTGGTTGATTTGTCCGTTGAGAAATTCGGAAGCAGGCTTGGTCTCAGGCAGATTGAGAAACGTTTCTAAGCTTGTAGGTTTTGCGGATGTGATTACCATATTTCACCTTCGCTCCATATTGCATTTAACATAACACGCAAAGATTTGTTTTTTGAACGGCACGCGATCGCTTCTTTGCAAAGGGAAATCTAGTGTTAAGAATTCTTGAAAAATTCACCAATTTTTTGAATGGCATCTCGCAAAACTTCTGGAGGGTGAACCAAGGCAAAGCGGACGTAACCTTCGCCATGCTTGCCAAAACCCGCACCGGGGGCGAGGGCAATACCTGTAGCTTGGACTAACTCCGTACAGAACTTGACCGAGTCTGTTGCCCAAGCTTCTGGCAACTTCGCCCATAGGTACATCGTGGCAGTGGGCGTAGGCATCTGCCAGCCGATCGCTGCCAAGGCAGCGATCGCGGCATCGCGGCGTTGCCGAAAAATCTCGACGTTTTGCTCAATTTCAGTGGGAGGCTCCGATAATGCCGCGATCGCGCCGCGTATGATGCCTTGATATTGATTGAAATCCACTACTGCTTTAATTTGACGCAGGGCTTTGATTAGGTGTTGATTTCCCACGGCAAACCCAACGCGAAAGCCACCCATGTTGTAGGACTTAGAGAAGGTAAAGAATTCAATTGACACTGCGCGATCGCGATCGGCTTGCAAAATTGAAGGCTGCGCTGAACCATCAAACACAACATCGACATAGGGAAAGTCATGCGCGAGCACCAAATTATGGGTTTGGCAAAATCGCACCGCCGATTGAAAAAATTCTAAGGATGCAATCGCTGTGGTGGGGTTGTGAGGATAGCTCAACACCATCATCTTGGCTTGAGCCAGCACGGCTTCGGGAATTTCCTCAAGTATAGGTAAAAAGCCACGTTCGGCGCGTAGCGGCATTCCATAGACTTGACCGCTTGCCATATGGACGCCGCCATAATGCGAAGGATAACCAGGATCTTGCAATAGGGCAAAATCTCCTGGATTTAAGATAGCCAAAGGCAAATGGGCTGTACCTTCCTGCGAACCAATTAAGGGCAATACCTCAGTTTCAGGATCGACGGTGATACCAAATTTTCGCTGCATCCAAGCGGCGATCGCTACCCGAAAATCCTGCGTATTCGTAAACAACGAGTAACCATGCGTGCTGGGATCGTTGAGGGCAAGTGCGATCGCGTCTAAAATCAGGGGCGAGGTGGGCAGATCCGAGGATCCCAAAGACAGATCGATCACTTGCTTACCATTTTGACGTGCCAGATTTTTGGCGGTGTCCATATCGGCAAATACGTTAGATCCCAAGGGCTTAAGGCGATCGGCAAACTGCATAAATATCCTGAACTTAAAATAACAAGTAATATAGAGAAAGAAGTTAATGAAATCGAGGAAAAACTTTATGGCATGTTGTAGCAAAAGTTCGGGCTTAGCAAAAGCAGTGAGGCTACATAGAGATTTCCACTTTAAGACAGGATTACTGCTTGATACGGGTGTTAGGCTACTAGGAGTCAATCGCTGCTTTTTGACCAAGCCATTTTATAAAGCCGCAAAAGTAGTTGGCTATAGCAATGTGGCTCTTGCTAGTATAGCCCTCGTCTTATTAGAGGATTAATTTTCCTTAAACAATTCAAAATTGCGATCGCATGTCTAGATAATTATTTTTTGAGGATAAGGGATTTTATGATTACGCTTACAGATTCTGCCATTAGCCGTGTCCGCAATTTGCAAAACCAACGCGGTACAACTTCACCCTTGCGCGTAGGAATTAAGCAGGGCGGTTGCTCTGGTCTGTCCTACGTGATGGACTTTGCCGAGCAGTTACAACCCGAAGATACTGAGTATGACTGTAATGGCGTCAAAATTGTGATTAGCCAAGCCAATCTGCCTCAGTTGCAAGGAATGGAACTTGACTACACCGAAGATCTCATGGGCGGAGGGTTTCGGTTCCGTAACCCCAATGCTAGCAAGTCTTGCAGTTGTGGGACTTCCTTTGCAACACCCAAAGAAATTGGCGCTCCTGTAGCTTGTAGCTAGGGTGAATATTTCCTAGGGGTAGTGCTCTGCTTGCACTAAACGCAGCCGAAGTGTGCCTACCCCTCCTTGAAAAAATCCCCTCTGCTCGAGCAACCTAACGGGAACTTAAATTGTAGACATGAAGTCTTTGACATTAAGTCATCCATTGCATGTAAAGAACTGCCATGAACAAGCTCATCGAAAAAACTAGCCAAAAACTTAGCAAATCGATACTCAGGCTGATCCCGTTGATGAGTCTTGCAGTACCCCTTGCGATCGCGACCGTAGCAAGTCCCGCACTCGCGCAGTTTATCCCTGTCGAAACGGATCCTGCTAGCACTTCTTCACCTAGCACTTCACCCAGCACGACACAGCCATCTAGCCAAACGGCAGCCAACTCAGGCACCCTAGATCAGAGATTTTACTGTCAAAACAATGGCGGACAGTATGTGGTGATGTATCAACCTAAGAGCCAACCAGGAAAGTTTTATGCATGGGCAGCACCTGCGGCAATGGGTGATGGTTGGTCGCCAGAACGTCGATGTGCCGAAATTAGCCGTCGTCTAGAGTCCTATCGTCCTGATGGTTTGGTGGAAATGCGCACCAGTACAGAAAATGGCTATAACGTCATTTGCGCCACCACCGAAAAGAATAGTGCCTGTCGCATTGTACTCACAGTCCCAGTGGGACAAGATCCGATATCTACACGCGATCGCGTATTTGCAAACCTTAGCACTGCCGATACAGGTCAAAGCACTACAGCAGTTAATACCTATGTTGGTGGCAATCGCGGCAGAAGAGCGGTTCATTCTGGTGAGATCGATTTATCCTCGATTAGCAATGTCTTGAGCACTGTGCTATCAACCAATCGCGGTTCTAGTAGCACGCCTAGCTATCCCGCACCCACAAGCTATCGGGATGGCATCTATCTCAAGCCTTTCCTCGATCCTAGTGACGGTGGTACGGGGTCAGCCTTGGTAGGTAATGTTTCGCCTTCCAACGGTCGTCGGTTTAACCGAGGTAATTTTCTGCGTTAATCGACTAGCTGGTTGTGAATCTAGCTTCGATCCCAAAGATTTAGTTTTTGGGGCTAAGCTGATTCGTAATCTCGGTTAGGTATTTAGAGGGGTAGCCTATGGCTTTACCCCTAAAATGGTTCCCCGATTAAATAGCTCGGTAATATCAACCAGAAACCGAAGGCTTTGCTGCGGGTTCATCGAAATTGGCGAAAATTTGTCGGTACTAGAATACTTGAGAATAATATTCCGTACTTCGGGTAGAGTCCCAAGTTCCACAACTTTCATCGACCAAGACCCAAAAGATCTCTGCTCGATTTCTGAAAAATCAATCAACTCGGCGTTAGTATGGCGCTTATCGCCAATGATGCGATTGTAGGTCTGGCTGACAACGCGACGATTCCCTTCTAGAACCTGCAAAAACATGGAGTCCCCAAAGCACAGCATGCCCGTGATCCCAACGGGCAGGTTATTGCGCTCAGATTTTTCAAGAATATTGACAAGGTCAGGATAACCTAAACCTGTTGCGGCTTGGCTAACATAAATTAATCGATGTAGTGCCATAGTTTTCGATCTTACTTTTGCTTTAACCTTTATACGATAAATGACCTTGCGCCCCAAATTTTAGAATTTTAGAGGGGTAACTACGTAAGCCTTAGGTAATATATGCGAATTATGCTTGTGCAGTATGATCGACGTTGTTAACCAGAAGGCTTATTTCTCGATCTATGATTCACATAACTCCAACAGACTTACTGGAACATCTCAACTGGCGCTATGCCACCAAGCAGTTCGATCCATCCAAAACAATTTCCCCAGAGGTCTGGACGGCTTTAGAAGATTCCTTAGTGTTAACTCCTTCTTCCTATGGGCTTCAGCCTTGGAAATTCCTGATTATCACTAGCAAGGAACTCAAAGAAAAGCTCAGACCGCTCTCATGGAATCAAGCTCAGGTAACAGACTGTTCTCATTATGTGGTGTTTACCATTAAAAAGAACCTCACGGCTGAGCATGTAGATCGATTTGTCGCTCGTACTGCTGAGGTGCGTGGTGGTTCGGTCGAAGCGATCGCTGGCTATCGCAACATGATGGTAAGCGACGTGGTATATGGCGCACGTAGTTTTAACGTGAATGAATGGGCAACTCGTCAAGCCTATATTGCACTGGGCAATTTCATGACCAGCGCCGCTTTGCTAGGGGTTGATACCTGCCCTATGGAAGGAATCGAACCTGTTAGTTACGACAAAGTCCTGGAACTGCCTGCTAAAGGCTATGCTACGGTCGTGGCTTGTGCTGCAGGCTATCGTTCTGAAGGTGACAAGTACGCAGCTTTGGCAAAGGTAAGATTTCCTAAGTCTGAGGTACTGGAAACCCTATAGGTAAATGAATCTTAGGGAAATTCCAAAAGAATGAAATGTAGGAATGAGCGCTTGTTCGTTCCTACTATTTTTGGGCGACTTGATATTTGTAAATAACGGGGTGAAAGTCCTTCATCCTACTAAAAATATCCTAAATGCTTTGTCCTCTGGTTATTGATTAGGCAAAAATTGCGATCGCATCCTCATCCAAAATATATCCGAGGGGCTCAGTGGGGTAAAATCCTACTAGATAGTCAAGTAAATATAAATATTATTTAGAATGGAACAAAATCGGAAACCCACTGCGATCGTCACAGGTGCCTCCTCAGGCGTTGGACTATATGGAGCAAAAGCTCTTGTAGACAGGGGATGGCATGTGGTGATGGCATGTCGCAATTTAGAGAAGGCAGATAGCGCCGCTCAAGCTCTTGGAATGCCTAAAGATAGCTACTCATTAATCCATATTGACCTAGGCTCGCTAGAAAGCGTAAGGCGATTTGTCTCAAACTTCAGGGCAAGAGGCCTATCGCTAGATGCATTGGTATGTAATGCCGCAATTTATATGCCTTTGCTCAAAGACCCCTTACGCAGTCCAGAAGGTTACGAACTCAGCGTTGCTACGAATCATCTCGGACATTTTCTTTTGTGCAATCTTTTGCTTGACGATCTCAAAAAAGCGCCTAATGGCGATCCGAGATTGGTAATTTTGGGAACGGTGACCCACAACCCAGATGAGTTGGGTGGCAAAATTCCACCACGCCCAGATCTTGGCAATTTTGAAGGATTTGCCGCAGGGTTTAAAGATCCAATCTCTATGATTGATGGAAAAGCGTTTGAGTCGGTCAAAGCCTACAAAGATAGTAAGGTCTGTAACGTACTGACCATGCGAGAACTGCATCGCCGCTATCACGACTCTACAGGAATTACCTTTACCTCTCTCTATCCAGGTTGTGTGGCTGAAACTCCTCTATTTCGCAATCACTATCCTTTATTTCAAAAGATCTTCCCCTTGTTCCAGAAATATATTACAGGCGGGTATGTATCTCAAGAACTTTCGGGCGAAAGAGTGGCAGCAGTGGTTGCCGATCCTGAGTACAAGCAATCTGGAGCTTACTGGAGTTGGGGAAATCGCCAGAAAAAAGACCGTAAGTCTTTTGTGCAGACCGTCTCTCCTCAAGCTCGGGATGATGAAAAAGCCGATCGCATGTGGAATCTGAGCGCTAAATTGGTTGGACTTGCCTAAGCACTTGTCGAAGTATCGGATCCCTCTGCCCTCATGGGCATTTCCCCCAAAAGGAGGAAACGAGGGATCCTTGACTAGAATGGAAGTATTGAAGGCGATTGAAAAGATTTCAGAGGCAGACGGCACGAAAATCTAGATTTTAAATCAACAGTTGATACTTCTCTTGAGCGAGTCGATAGAGAGGTCGCCAAATCAGTCGATTGGTCGTTACGACTAACAAAGACATGACTATGGTTGCGGCTAAAAGCAAAGGATAATTGCCAGCATCAGAGGCTTGAGTAATCGTTTCACCAAGCCCTGTGGCAGTAAGAACCTTACCTTGAAACTTGATATATTCACCTGCAATACTGGCGTTCCATGCGCCTCCCACAGCAGTGATAATTCCTGTGACCAGATAGGGAAAGATCCCAGGTAAAATTAAAGTTTTCCATCGTTGTACGAGAGAAAGCTTATACACCTCTGCAGCTTCAAACAGTTCCGAGGGAATTGATTGCGCCCCAGCAATCACGTTGAATAAAATGTACCACATGCTTCCTAAAGTCATGAGCAAGACTGCGCCGATATCTAAACCTCCACCCAAATTGGCAAGGAAGAGCAGAAATACAGGGAACAGCGCCGTAGCAGGAACGGAAGCCGCAATTTGTACTAAGGGCTGGAGAAATTGGGCTAAGCGAGGATTGCGACCAATGGTAACGCCAACGGGTACGGTAATCAGTAGGGAAATCACCAGGACAGCCATCACGCGGAAGGCAGTATACATGGCGCCAACCATCACCGTTTTCCAATCGTCAAAACCCAGTTTGCTTAATAGGAGCAAGGCTTCCCATGTTCCCCAAACCACAATCAGTCCAAACCCGCTTAAAAAAATCCAATTGAGCCACTTTACCCAACTGGCAGGATTTGTATTGGCAGTTAGAGCCGTTTGAGACCTGCGATTAAAGCCGCGATCGATCGATTCCTGCAATGGCGCAAATACGCGATCGCTTAAAATCCTGACCGTTGGCGATCGCCGTAAAAAGTCTAGGACTCTAGATTCTGGAGCATTGGTCGCTTCTACCGTTTCTAATTTAAACTTCTCTGCCCAAGCAATTAAGGGTCGCCAAACAAAAAAATCAATAGCAACAATCACGCTCACCAATACAAACAGCCCGCAACCGATCGCGCCAAAATCCCCACGATCGGCTGCTGTTCTTAAATAGGAACCCAACCCTGGTAAGGTAAAGTCACGATTTGATAGGGTAAATGATTCTGTCTGCATCAAAAAGAACCATCCCCCCGCCACGGACATCACGCTATTCCAGACCAAACCTACTGCCCCTGATGGAAACTCCATCGTCCAAAATCTCTGCCATGCACCGAGGCGATACACCTGACTGGCTTGTTTAAGTTCTTTAGGAATGCTAACCAAAGATTGGTAAAAGCTAAAGGTCATGTTCCAAGTCATCCCTGTAAAGATTAAAAGCACTGAAGAAAGCTCTATGCCTATGCGTTGACTGGGAAACACTGCCACCAATGCTAAAACTACCGCAGGCAAAAAAGAGAGCACTGGAATCGACTGCAAGATATCTAATAACGGGATTAAAATCACCGACATGGTAGCAGAGCGGTAGGCTGTATAGGCATAGCCGATCGCAAACAAAAGTGAAAGGAAATAGGCAACGACCATCCTCGCCAAGGTTTGCAATGTGTACCAAGGCAGAGAAGATAGGGAAAGAGAAATTACCAGCTTCTCATTATAAGCACCAGTAAACTCTGATGCAGTCTGTACGATCGCAAAGATGAGCGATACGATCGCCAGAGGCAAGAGTAGGTCTCCGATTCCCCATTTACTGCGAAACTTGGCTTTGGGGTCAATTGTGGGCTGAAACATAAACACCTTTGAAAGCTAGCGACATTGAGATGCGATCGTTTTTTTAGTTGACAGTTGGCAGTTGGCGGTTCAAATGTTAATTCAAATAAATGCCGCTAACCTATTGCTCTTTAACTGATAACCAATCACCGATGACGGATAACCCTATCGAAGATTTAAACAGAAATCGTCTCTTCTATTTCTTCGCTGATTTCCTGCTCAAAAAAGATTTCTCCAGATGGTTCATCATAACTATAGAGTTCGGCATAGCGCCCCCAGTGGATTACTGTTTCTAATTGTGCTCTGGCTTCGCCAGTTGTAAAGTACTTTTCTAAAATATCGAGAACCATCTCTTCGGGAATGCGATGATTGCGCTTTGATTGGATCAGTTGATTAATTTGTTGCGCGAGTCGGATATGAGATAGGATTTGCAACCTGATCAACTGCTTGCGTTCATCAATATTGCCTTGCACAAACTTTTGTCCCAATTCGGTAATCGAAATATCTCCCTCAGATAGAATGATGAGTTCTAATAACTTAGCAGCATCAAGAATTGGCAGAATGTCATCAACTTCTAATAATAATTCCTGCGCCAACCGATAGAGGTCATAGCCCTGACGATCTTCGAGGATTTCGATCAGACCAGCGATCGAGCCAATCCTGACAGATGGCAGAAATTGATACCTTTGATGAGTTTCTGATTTGGCTTGAGAAGTCGTAGTAGAAGTATTAATCGTATCTACATCTAGATCTGGTTGCGTGATGATCTTATATACTTGATCGACGATCGCTTGAAACTCAGGACTTTTGCGATCGCGGTAGTGTGGCAAGGTCACAGGTAAATCGGCACGAATGCGACCGGGGTTACGTCCTAGTACAATAATGCGATCGGCGAGCGTAACGGCTTCTTCGATCCCATGGGTGACAATCAAAATCGATTTTGTAGGAATGCGGCGCTCTAGCCATAAATCGAGCAACTCATACCTTAGGTTCTCAGCCGTTAGGACATCCAAGGCAGAAAAGGGCTCATCCATACACAAAAGTTCTGGTTCCACTGCCAAGGCTCTGGCAAAACCGACCCGCTGGCGCATCCCCCCTGACAATTCTTTAGGATAGGCATTCTCGAAGCCATCTAAGCCAATCACGTCAATCATTTTCAGGGCTTTTTTCTCTCGCGATTCCTTTGCCTCTCCTTTGGCTTTTAGCCCCAATTCCACATTCTCTAATACCGTTAGCCAAGGATAGAGCGCGAAATTCTGAAATACAATTGCTACACCAGGGTTCAGCCCTGTAAGTGGGCGATCGTAATAAAGAACATTCCCGCTAGTTGGGGGAACTAACCCTGCAATCATTCGCATCAAGGTCGATTTGCCCGAACCTGATGGGCCGAGTATGGCAATGATTTGCTCAGTTCGCAACTCTAAATTAATATTCTCGATAATCGTAATCGTTTGGCCATTAGGCTGTAAATAGGACTTACCAATCCCTTGCAAAGCTATAAAGCTTGGGTTATTTGTTTTTTCTAGCACAACTACCCCTGAAATCACTAACGGCAATTATAGACTTGTAGTTGCATCCCTGTATCAACAGGTCGATCGATTGAGAATCAGGCTAGACTATTAGCATGATTTAGACGTATTGTCTGTTGTAGTAATAACCTGTAAGGTTCACGATGATTCCAGCCCAGGAACCTGCTAACGAGATACTCAGGCTTGAGGCTCTACAGCAGTGCAGAATTTTGGATACGCCATCCGAGCAAGAGTTTGATGATATCACTAGCTTAGCTGCATATGTGTGTCAAACTCCAATTGCACTGATCAGCTTATTGGATAAAAATCGGCAATGGTTTAAATCGCGAGTGGGGTTAGATGTGACTCAAACATCTAAGCGCGTGGGCTTTTGCGCTCATGCAATTTTGCAGCCAGACGTAATGATTATCCCCGATGCTTTACTAGACGAACGCTTTGCTGATAATCCTCTCGTTACGGATTCTCCTTACATTAGGTTTTATGCAGGTGCGCCCCTAGTCACGAGTGAGGGATATGCTTTGGGTACGCTCTGCGCGATCGATCGCGTGCCAAGGCAACTGAGTCCAGAACAGATCGACGCGTTAAAAATACTAGCTCGTCAAGTCGTGTATTTGATCGAGCTGCGTCATAACCTTGCTGACTTAGATCGGGTAGTACTGCTACGCAAATCTAACAAAAACAAGAAGAGTTGGTTTCTCAACAAAATAGGCATTAGTTTGGCGATCGCCGCCTGCATTTTTGTGGGTGGGGGCATTATTGCTTACCAAAGTCTAAGCAGTTTAACCAAAACATCTCAGGTATTTATTGGAAAGCGTCAAACCTTAGGAGAATTCAATCAGATTTCCGTTCGCTTACGCGAACTTGATATATTGCAATATCGCTTTTTTCTAACCGGTCAAGAACAAGACTTAGAGAATTACTACAAAGAGGTTGATGAAATTGGTCGAAACATCCAAGAATTGCAAAAGCGATCGATTACAGAGCACCAGCAGCGGGTATTAAATCAACTCAATCAATTTGTTCGGCAGCAAGCGCTCGAAACACAATCTCTGATCTCATTAGTCCAAAATCGGCAGCTTTCGGTTGCACAGCAAAAATTTCTCAATAATAGAAACCCTACAGCATTCAACGAAGTCCGCCAAGAGATCGATCGATTAGCTACCGTAGAAAGTCGCGTACTAGATACTTGGATTGAGGATATTAAAGTTGAAGCCGAGCAGTTAGAGAAGAAGTTTTTGGGTAGAGTGTTTATCAATTTAGCGGCTTTAGGATTCATACTTTATCTCATCAATCAAGAAATGTCTAAACGCAGACACCTAGAAGACAATCTTGAGCAAGAACGTGATTTCATTATGACAATTCTCGATACGACTGACGCTTTAGTGGTCGTACTCGATCCCAAAGGGAGAATCGTTCGCTTTAATCGCAAATGCGAACAAACATCAGGATTTGCGTTTGAGGAAGTTCGCGACAAATATTTTTGGAATATTTTTTTGATTCCCGAAGAAACGAAAGCCGTCAAAGCGATCTTTGCCGATTTAGTCAAAAATGAACTTCCTAGTTCATCTGAGAACTACTGGCTTAATCGAGATGGCGAACGTCGTTTAATTGCTTGGTCAAACACCCAACTTCGCAGTCGAGAAGCTGTGGTGGAATACGTGATTTCTACTGGGATAGACATTACAGAGCGGAAGCAAGCCGAAGAAAATGTCAGACAGCAAAACTGGCGATCGCTTTTACTCTCCACAATTACCCTTCGCATTCGACAATCTCTAAATATTCCTGAAATCCTCAATACAACGGTGACGGAAGTCCGTCAGTTCTTTAAAACCGATCGCGTTCTTATCTTTCAGTTCGATCACAATTGGGATGGCAAGGTTGTGGTCGAATCTCTAGACTCACAATGGTTAGCCTGTGTAGGTCAGTGTATTTCTGACAGTTGCTTTCGTGAAGGTCTATGGCGTGAATACGCTCAGAGGGGCAGAAAACAAGTGATAGATGATGTTGCTACAGCAAATCTTTCACCTTGCTACCAGCAAATGCTGGAACGACTTCAGGTTAAAGCAATTCTGGTTGTACCAATCTTAGAGAATAATCGTCTCTGGGGATTATTGGTTATGCATCATTGTTCTGAGCCCAGACATTGGAAGTCCTTTGAAATTGACTCGCTCAGCGAGCTTGCCAATCAAGTGGGAATCGCTCTCTATCAAGCTAGACTACTCGAACAAGAAACCCTACAGAAAAAGCTATTAACGGAGCAGAATATTGAACTTGAAGATGCACGCAACGAAGCCGAAAAAGCAACGAAACTCAAGAGTACTTTTCTTGCCACAATGAGTCATGAAATTCGGACACCGATGAATGCCGTACTTGGAATGACCAGCCTTTTGATGAATACCGAACTGACAACGGAGCAACAAGACTTTGCCGAGACAATTCGACTTAGTGGCGAGAATCTACTCACCCTGATCAACGAAATTCTCGATATTTCTAAACTAGAAGCCAAAGAAATGAGTTTGGAATTTATAGACTTCAATCTAGCGACCTGCGTCGAAGAAGTGATAAGTCTTTTGGCGGTCTCTGCTCAGACAAAGGGATTAGAGCTTGCTTCTTTGATCTACGCTGAAGTTCCTTTACAACTTAAAGGAGATACGGGTCGGATACGGCAGATTCTCACAAACCTAGTCAGTAATGCGATTAAATTTACATCTGAGGGCTATGTTTTGGTCACTGTCGCACTTCAGTCTGAAACCACAGATACAGCAACCATCGAATTTTTAGTTACAGATACGGGCATTGGCATTCCAGCATCTGCACAACATCGCTTATTTACCCCCTTTACACAGGTTGACACCTCCACCACCCGAAAATTTGGTGGCACAGGATTAGGACTCGCGATCTGCAAGCAGTTTGTCGAATTGATGGGTGGGACGATCTCAGTGGAAAGTCATGAAGGTAAAGGATCTGACTTCAAGTTCGCAATTCCATTGATAAAACAATCCAATAATCGATTAAATCCCCAGTTTGGCATTCAAGAACAGGAAATTTCCACACAAGAGATCTCCAAAGACAACCTCAATAGTAAGCGAATCTTAATTGTAGAGAATCGTCAAATTACTTACCAAGTCTTGTACTACCAAATCTCCACATGGCAGATGCGCGTCGATCGCATTCAATCATCAGAGGCTGTAATTCCTGCTATGTATGAAGCGATCGCTGAAGGACAACCCTATGATATTGCGATCTTGGATCGGCAAATGCTTGGAAGCAATGCTGAAATTTTGGGGCAGAAAATCACGACCGATCCGAATCTAAAATATGTTAAGTTGTTGTTGTTGACCTCTCTACAGGACAGAGGAAGCAAGCAGCAAGTGCAGGAAGCTGGTTTCTCCAACTACCTGATTGCTCCGATCAAACAGTCAGAGCTTTACGATCGTCTCTTAGAAACTATGTCTAGCGCAAAGGATATATCTGAAATAGAACCACAGAAATCTGCTGCTCCTGCCTCTAAAGTAAGGCGATCGCCATTAAAAATTCTGTTAGCTGAGGATAATCTGATTAACCAAAAAGTAGCTGTGAACCTTTTAAAGATCTCTGGCTATCATGCTGATGTGGCAAAGAATGGAGTAGAAGTCTTAAACATGCTTGCTCAAACAAAGTATGACCTTATCCTCATGGACTGCCAGATGCCCGAATTAGATGGATTCGCCACAACCAAAAAAATTCGGGAACTTGATTCACCCGATTGCGATATCGCGATCGTTGCTATGACAGCGAACGCCAGACAAGAAGATCGAGAGGACTGTCTAGCCGCTGGGATGAATGACTATCTCAGTAAGCCAATTCACAAAGCAGTGCTGACAGAAAAGCTGGTGTACTGGGAACAGATAATTCTTGGCGATTCCCTATTACCTTTGGAGTAGACACAGTTTTACTGTAGTGACAATTCATGAATTACCTCCACATCTTGCGCCTTTGCGCAAATCCAATTGAATCTTAGGAATTAGGATTTCTGTAATATACTTTCTAAACTCGGGACATCTAGCCATTTTCTTTGTTGATGCGACTGATGGGTTAAATCCATCAAGAGTTGAGAATAGACTCCTTCACGCAAACTTGGGAGCATAGGAGATTCTGTACGTATTGCATTTACAAACCGATCGCATATAGCAATAAAGGGAGCTAGCCTTCCATCTGGATAGGTTTGCGGTAACTGATATTCAGACGGAATGGGCATTACTTCCATTTCCACCTTACCTACTTCCGCCTGTTGCACCTGAAAGCCATGCACGTAATCAGATTTATTGCCACTGCCCAAGACCAAGGTGGCGCGATCGCCATAGACCGTCACCCAATGCCCACTGCCCTGATAGGAAACTGTACTGATGCAAATATTGCAGGGGGTTCCATCTTCAAGTTCCAATAAAATATTACAGGTGTCATCGGCATCGACTGGACGCATAGTCCCATCCGAATGTGGGCGTTCGGGAATCGCCGTACTGAGTTGCCCACACAAATGCTTTACAGAACCAAACAACCAATTAACATAGTCGAAAGTGTGAGAGCCTAAGGATCCTAGGGCTCCGCCACCACAGGTTTTTTGACTATACCAATTCCACGCCCGTCTTGGATCGGCTCTTCCCTGAACGATCCAATCGATCGTTATCAATCGTTTTTTACCAACAAAGTTCCGATCGAGCAAGTGCTTGAAATAACGCCACTCTGGAACAAACCGAAACTCAAAGTCCATGGCTGCTACGACTTTATGCTTTGCTGCCAGATGATAGAGCGCGATCGCTTCTGCCACACTCAACGTCGTCGGTTTCTCTAGGAGAATATGTTTACCTGAAGCGATCGCCGCTTTGGCAGCGATGTAATGTAAAAACGGGGGTGTAGAAATAGTTACTGCTTCAACCTTGGGAATCGAAAAAAGATCCTCAAGGCGATCGCAAGTATAGGGGATTTGGAACTTCTCGGCTACCTGATTTGCCTTGGCAATGTCGCGATGATAAACGGCAACAACCTCCGTATGTGGATGTTCTCTCAGACCTGGTATATGCACAATCTGTCCAAATCCTGTGCCAATTACCCCAACTCCAACTGCCTTCACAATATAAATTCCTTTTCTCTGAAGTTCTTAATTTAAGTCTTGCTCGAATCTTTGCGAAAATCTCCTCTAAAATTCAATCCCTGCTTGCGCTTTCACACCCTGCTCGCGAAAAGGATGTTTGACTAGCTTCATTTCTGTGACCAAATCGGCAGCAGCAAGTAACTCAGGGGGCGCGCCCCGCCCAGTCAAAATTACATGAGCATCTTCGGGCTTTTCTGATAATCCAGCTAAAACGCGATCGACACTAAGATAACCTAACTTGAGCGCAATATTAATTTCATCCAGCAGAACTAATTTAATCTCAGGGTTTTTGATAAATTCTAAAGCTGATGTCCATGCCTCCTCGGCTTTGGCAATATCGCGATCGCGGTCTTGGGTCTCCCAAGTAAAGCCCTCACCCATCGCTAAAAAAGTAATCTGGTCGCCCCAATGTTGAAATGCCGCTTTTTCAGCAGGTTCCCATGCCCCCTTGATAAATTGCACGATCGCAACTTTATAGCCATGTCCAAGCGATCGTAAAACCATGCCTAAAGCCGCAGTGGTCTTACCTTTTCCCTCCCCCGTGTTAACGATCGTGAGTCCCTTTTCTAGCTGTCGCTCTGCGAGCCGTTCGCGTTGCACCTCCTGACGGCGCTGCATTTTTTGACGATGTTGCTCGGCAGTAATTTCTGACATGATGGCTCGAAACAATTGTTAGGATTACAGACGGAATTTTACTTGATTTTAGCTTATTCCTGAAAGCCTCGTGTATCAAGGCTATTCCTATTTTGAATGAAAACAAATTAAACTTAAATTTATAACGTCAGGAGAGTTTTAAGTATGAAATTAGCTACGGGACTGTATCAGAAGACTTTTTCAGTCGTAGCGATCGCATTACTATGCTCACCCTTAATGGCAGAATCACTCTCAGCCCAAATCATTAACCTATCCCAAAACGGTACAGTCACGATCGTCCTACCCAACGGGAACCAAATTAACATTACGGCTGGAACCCAAACAGGCTCGAATCTCATTCAAAGCATTCAACAACTTGGCTTAACCCAAGGACAAGTTACCAATTTTCTCAGTCAACCTAATGTCCAAAACATTCTAATGGGTGTTGGAGGAATTGTTCCTGCGACCCTAACCACACCTACAGTAAATGGTATTCAAACTGTAATTATTCCTGCGACCCTAACCACACCTACAGCAAATGGGCTTCCAATTGGAAATGGTTGGTCAGACATTAATCATAGTGTAAGCGAGCTCAAACGTCTCACCGATCGTCTCAATCCCTTTTCTTTGGCAAATTCTTCCATCCCATTTTCCCAAACTGGACAAGAGAACTCAGCAAACAATCTATCTGCTTCGCAAGGACAGGGGATCGTACTTGTTGGTGGTATTGTGATTAACACAGGTACGATCTCCACACTTAACGGCAAGATTAACATTATTGCCATTCCTGATGGGAAGTTCGTTCGCATTGCCCCCGAAGGTAACTTACTCAGCCTCGATCTCCCCATCGCTACCGAGCAAAAATTAGGCGATTTAAAACCGATCGCGATCGTGGATTTACCCAAACTGCTTACAGGTTCAGGACTTACTGAAGTAACCCAGACGGGAACCGAGATCGTTAGCGGGCAACTTCAAACCTTAGAGAAAACAGCCTTAGCTACATCTCACCATGTGCAAGCTTCTCTGTTCATTAAGAGTGGCAACTTAGTAGAGGCAATCGTTAGCCTCGAATCTAGCTATATTTCGGAATTAGAAGCTTATCTTGGGGTACCTTTAGCCTCTTCAACTAGCTTACTTCACTCAACTAGTTCAACGAATTCAACTGGCTCAATTAGTTCAACTAGTTCAACGAATTCAACTAGTTCAACGAATTCAACTGGCTCAACTAGTTTAACTAGTTCAACTACTAGGAATACCCCTACTCCCAAAGAGATTATTGTAAATATTCAAAAAGAACTGAATAGAGCCTCAAAAATCACAGGTAGCCCTACGGCTTTAGTTTATCCTGTAATCTTTGACGATCGCCTTGAGATTTTGGTCATATTCCCAAGCGGAAAGATAGTCCAAAAAACGGTCGCGAATAGCTCCAAGCAATCTTTACTACCCATTATTATAGATTTTCGCTCTAACCTGCGCGATCCTGATTCAGATGATTATCTGATCGAAGCCCAGAAATTAAATCATTGGCTGATCGAGCCAATTGAAGCATCCTTACAAGCAGAGAAAATAAGTACTCTAGTTTTCATTATGGATGGAGACTTACGAGTGATTCCACCTGCTGCACTCTATGATGGCAAAAAATTTCTGGTTGAGAAATATGCGATCGCCAGCGTACCAAGCCTTCGCTTAGCGAAATTAGAAGAGCGCAATCACAAAAATAGTCGAGTATTAGCAATGGGTCTAACCGAACCTGTGCGAGGACTTTCAGCATTACCAGCAGTAGATACAGAGATCTCCCATATTGTTGGCAATGGTAATGCTCAATCTTTATTAGTTGGCAATTCTTTTGTCAATCAAACATTTACTGTAAAGAATATGCAGGTACAACGAAAACAACAAGACTATGGCATCATTCATCTAGCCACGCATGCTCGCTTTTTGAGTAATAAAGCTGACGGGGCATTCATTCAGTTTTTTGACGATCGCCTTAGTATTAGGCAAATTCCTAGTCTCAATTTCGACAAGCCTCAAGTTGAAATGCTGACATTGAGTGCTTGTGAAACAGCAGTAGGCAAAAATCTTGGCATTGCAGGAGTATCTGTAATTTCTGGCGTTCGTAGTGTTTTAGCTTCTCTCTGGTCAGTCAGTGATGCTGGCACTGTTCCTTTAATCTTGAGCTTTTACAGTCGTTTTTCTGATGCACCAAGTAAAGCGATCGCTTTACAAAAAGCCCAACTATCGATAATACATGGCGAAGTTAGGATCGAAAACAACAAAATCATCGGTATCCCAGGCTTACCAGCAGTTTCGCTCCCATCAAATAGCCCTAGAAAGATAAAACATCCGTTCTTTTGGGCTTCTTTTGTGATAGTTGGAAGTTGGCTATGACAGTTTCCAGAAAAGGCAAAGATCGCTCGGTCAAATTGCAATCTTACTGCCTGAATATCGACTCTAGTTCGTGGCGTAAGGATTTCAAATTACCTACTCTAGCTACAACGAGGCTTTCACCGCCTGCATCTGATAGTCTTTCGCGCCAAAGCCCCACACGTTCGGGATTATTTACCCAAAAATCGACGATCGCTTGCACGAGGCGATCGAAGTCCCAGCCTCTCTGGGCAGGTACAATTTCTGCCGATTGGATAAAGGCATCTAGAGTACAGCGATGGGCGCCAAGATACTCCACACCCTCATGGGTAGACTTTTGGATTGCTTCTTGTTGATGATTAAAGAAATAAAGAATCGGCGACACACCTAAAATTTCAAATGTGTATTCCATATTTATCTCCTAACAGCTAAAAGGTAAATTGAGAAGGAGTAATTCATAAATTACTCCACTGACAAATCCAATAGGATTGCTTTACCAATAAGACTAAAACGTTGGCACTCTTGGGCTTAGACTGCTAACTTTTAGAATTTATTAGTGCTTAAATCATTCAACATTTAAAACCAAAAATAAGTTCCTATAATTACAATTTTTAACCTTTATCTTTAGCCTTTTACACCCGCACCAGCATCCGTAGGAATTACATAACGTTGTAAAAAGATGAAAAACACAAAAATTGGCAAAATAGAAATCACCGATCCAGCCGCAATCAAACGCCAATCTTCCGAAAAGGCACTGGCTAAATTTGCCACACCCAAAGGTAATGTATAGAATTCTGGCTTGTCTACAATCACCAAGGGCCAGAGAAAATCGCCCCACATTGCCACAAAAGTAAAGACCGCTAAAGTGGTAAGGGCGGGACGGTTTGAGGGCAGCATCACATGCCACCAAATCCCCAAACTAGAGCAACCATCCATGCAAGCCGCTTCTTCTAATTCTTTAGGTACACCTTGAAATGCTTGCCTGAGTAAAAACACACCAAAAGTCGAAACAACATAGGGAAAAATTAAACCCGCATAGGTATTTTTTAAGTTTAGCTGTACTGCCAAAACATAAAGGGGAATCATTGTAATTTGGAATGGGATCATACTTGTCCCCACGATCGCCCAAAAGAAAAATGCTTTGCCTTTAAAGTCATATCTTGCCAATGGAAATGCAGCAAGAGAACAAAACAATAAATTCAAAATAACGGTGACACTTGCGACTAAAACACTGTTCAACAAATAGATATGAAAGGGATTATTTTGCCAAACCTTAATAAAGTTATTAAACGTAGGATTAGCAGGAATTAGTTGCGGTGGAAACCGAAAAATATTTTCATCAGGAGATTTAAAAGCCGTACTAACCAACCAAAGTAAGGGTGCGATCGTGACCACAGCAATCAAACTGAGTAACAAATATCCCCAAAATTTCTCTATATAGGGATTTTTAGTGTTGAAAGATTTTTTCTTACGCAGATATCTATCCATTTAGGCACGAGTACTAGGAGAAAACAAACTTTACGGATCTCTGTAGGATGGGTTAGCGACAGCGTAACCCATGCTGACTAGGGATTTGATGCGTTACGACTACGCCTAACATATCCTACGGTTAATTACTATCCATTTAGGCACGAGTACTAGGAGAAACAAACTTTACAGTCAAAATTGAGATCGTAAAAATAATCAGAAATAAAACGACACCGATCGCGGAAGCATAGCCCATTTCTAAACTGTCAAATCCCTTCTCAAATAGATAATAAACCACTGTTTTGGTACTATTCGCGGGGCCCCCCTTGGACATGATATAGACCTCTTCAAAGATTTTCATCGAAGCGATCGCCGAGAGAATTGCCACAAGAATAATGTAGGGCTTTAGGAGAGGCACGGTGATATCAAAATGCTTTTGCCAACCATCGGAACCATCGATCGCGGCGGCTTCGTATAAATCTTTAGGAATTGCCTGTAGCCCCGCCAGATAGATCACCATGTAATAGCCTAACCCGCGCCAAACCGTCACCGCAATAATCGAAAAAATTGCCGTCCGCGAATCCGTCAGCCAAGCAATTTTGATCGTTTGAAATGAAATCAGCGAAGCGAAGTAATTTAAGATGCCATTTTGCGCGTAAACCCACTTCCAAGCAATCCCAGCCACAACTACAGAAACAACCACAGGGAAATAATAAATCGCCCGAAAAACTTGAATTCCTTTGAGGGCTTGATTTACTAAAATCGCCAAAATCAATGGCAAAACCACCAAAAAAGGCACGGCAAATACTAAATAAACGATCGTGTTATAGAGAACTTGCCAAAATAAGCGATCGCGCCACAACAGATTGTAATTCTTCCATCCAACCCAATTGGGGCTGCCCACAAAGTCATAACTGGTAAAGCTTAAGTAAACCGCTTGAATCACGGGCAAAAACGCAGTAATACCGAGCAGTAGCATAGTTGGCAACAGGAAGAAATAGGGTGTCCAGTTAACATTTCTAAATTTCTGCTTAAAGCTATTTTTCGGTTTGATGGTCATGAGCGGTTGAGATGGGCAAGGCTGACTTCATCTGATAACTGGAGCGATCTTACACTCACAATTCTCTGGCGATCGCGCCATGCGAGGGAATCAAAAATTTTGATTGAAGTTGGGATTAAATGTCCCATAAATATTGCTAATATGTTACATACCGAAACAAAAGTAAATACTAGCAATCATCCATTAAAGGCAGTACGAAAGATATGACAGGTTTTATTAGGGGTTTATTCAATAAAAAGAAAGCAGATAAAACAGAGACAACTGTTTCATCAAGCGTGGAGTCTCAAGATTCAAATGCCTTTTTCTTAGATGCTGATTCGGCTAAGACTTACGGGGATATTGACTACATGCGTACAGCCAAGAGTGTGAAAAAATCCTTCCCTAAAATGGGAAATAGTACCGAAGGGGCTGAAATGATTGAAGCAGTCTCTTCTATGGAGAAATCAGAGCTTACGGGTGGTGAATCGGTTACCTATTCCTCTAAGAAGGAAGCTGAAGCGCCTACAGCAAGCGATCGCCGTACGATCTCTTCGGACACAAGCATGGACATGTTCCGCAATATGGCGAAAGATATCAAGAAAAAGTAATCTAGCCGAGAATTCCTAGCCCCCTCACCTCACCAGTAGGGGGTTTTGTTTTGCTTAGGATTATGAATTAAATTACCTGCAATTCTAGGCACTAAGAGGCATTGGTTAAAGTTCCGATTACTTTCAAAAAATTACACTTTAATCAATCTACGATCCTTAGCCAATTTCGTCCTTACAGCTCCGCAATGCCCTATCCGTAAAATTAACTGGTAACTTGGAATATATAGAACAGCCGATGAGGTCTATATGTCTTTCAGTAATTTCAAAAGTCTGGGCTTAACCGTCAAAGAACTGCAAGTGATTTATTCAGAGGCAAGTTTTGTGTCTGGGGTAAAATTTCCCGTCTCTGACTATTTTCGCCAAGACCTAGAATATGTAATGCGAGAGGGAGTCGTGAACAATTCTGAGTTTGCCATTTGCGAGAACATGATTTATCCCATTCTCAAGGAAACTTGGAAGCCATATAGCAGCATATTTACATTGTGGAGTCATCAGTTGTTAAGTTTCGATGATATTCTCTCTGGATTTCCAGAATATATTTTGGCAAGGCGATCGCCCTTTGGGAAGGTTGTGTTTGACAAGCCTTATTTGCTCCTCGTTGAGGCAAAGCAGGATAATTTTGATTGGGGTTGGGGTCAATGTCTTGCCGAAATGGTTACTGCACAGAAATTGCATAGAGAAACATCGATCGCAATCTTTGGCATTGTCTCTAATGGCATCACGTGGGAATTTGGTAAGTTGGAAGCAAATAGCTTTACGCACCATCCAGAGCCTTACAGTATTTTTGACCTAGAAAAATTGTTTGCTGCTGTCAACTATATTTTCCAACAATGCGAGACTCAATTAGCTGCTTACCTCAACGCGGCTGCTTGATAATGTGCGATCATAACCCGTGCAAACTTCTTAGGGAAATCGATTCACTTGGGGGCTGAGAGCCAGCACCCAATCGCAAAATGTTAAATTTATGGAATATTTACAGGCATTTATCCTTGGAATTGTGCAAGGCATTACAGAATTTTTGCCCATCAGCAGCACCGCCCATTTACTCGTTTTCACAAAAATCTTAGGTTGGGAGCAGGTTGGTGAGAAAACCTTTGTAGACGCAATTCAACTCGGTAGTGTCTTTGCTGTAGTTTTATATTTCTGGCTAGATATTCGCCACATTGTCATGGGCGCGCTTACCGCCTATCGCGAAAAAGATTGGCAAAAAGAAGAGTGGAAGCAGATCGTTGGCATTGCGATCGGTGCTTGTCCAGCCTTGATCGTGGGCTATCTATTTAAAGATGTGCTACCCAAGAGCATTCTAGTCATTGCGATCGCCTCGATAGTGATGGCATTGATCTTAGGGGCAGCAGAAAAGTTTGGCTCTCGCAAGCGGGGCTTTGATTCTTTACAAATTCAAGACGGGCTCCTGATCGGGCTGGGGCAAACCCTAGCATTAGTTCCAGGCGTGTCGCGATCGGGCTCAACCCTGACAACGGCATTATTTTTAGGGCTGAAGCGAGCCACCGCCGCAAGATTTTCGTTTTTACTAGGTATCCCTACGCTCACCGTGGCAACGGTATACGAGTCCTATAAGGTTTTAAAAGATCTCAAATCCTTTGGCCCATTGGTGGTCGGAATTGTTTCATCTTTTATATTTTCATATCTTGCGATCGCCTTTTTGATGCGCTTCCTTAAAACCCAATCTACATGGGTCTTTGTGTTTTATCGCCTCCTGTTTGGAAGCGCGTTGCTTTTATGGGTTGCTTTCGGTAAGGTTTAATTTCAAAAACGCTAAATTTAAAACCATTGCAGTAAGCTAAACCTACATTCGTAGGTGGTATTTGTAGCTGGCATTTTTATTAAGCGTGCAAAAAACTTATAGCAATCCTAAAAGAGTTGTAATTAATTTGTAGCTGGCATCTTGCCTGCCTGTGCCGAAGCCCGTACTACGTTCATAAACAATTTATAGTACTGGGATACATTCATTAGGTAGAAATGCATATTCAGTTTAAGTAAGTCTGAATAATTCTAGGCATTCAATTTAGACCTAGTTACAATGTCTGAAGTTAGTGGGTAGGTAATTAAACTGATTATTTGTAAGTATGCTAAATCTTGAAAATTTTCCTTGGCTGACTTTCACAATTATCTTCCCGATAATTATGGCTCTGCTGATCCCCCTCGTGCCTGACAAGGGGGATGGCAAGATAGTTCGGTGGTATTCATTAGTCGTCGGTCTGATTGACTTTTCGGTGCTGGTTTACGCCTTTTGTACCAAGTACGACTTCTCTAAACCAGGGCTACAGCTATCAGAAACCTATGCTTGGGTGCCACAGATCGGTCTAAATTGGTCGGTGGGCGCTGACGGTCTTTCGATGCCCCTGATCTTACTTACTGGCTTTATCAGCACATTGGCAATCTTGGCTTCTTGGCCCGTAACCCTCAAGCCGAAATTATTTTATTTCTTGATGCTTGCCATGTTTGGTGGACAGATTGGTGTGTTTGCCGTTCAGGATATGCTTCTGTTCTTCTTTATGTGGGAACTAGAACTAATCCCTGTCTATTTGCTACTGTCAATTTGGGGCGGCAAAAAAAGGTTATATGCAGCCACTAAATTTATTCTCTACACCGCAGGTGGCTCTCTCTTCATCTTGGTAGCTGCTTTAGCCATGGCATTTTATGGTGATGTCCCCACCTTTGATATGAGAGCCCTAGCTGCCAAAGACTATCCTCTCACCTTCCAACTCTTTGCCTATGCTGGCTTCTTGATTGCCTATGGGGTGAAGCTACCAATTTTCCCTTTACATACTTGGTTGCCAGATGCTCACGGTGAAGCTACAGCTCCTGTTCACATGTTGCTGGCAGGTATTTTGCTGAAGATGGGCGGTTATGCGCTCATGCGGATGAATGCTGGCATGCTTCCTGATGCCCATGTTTACTTTGCGCCTGTTTTGGTGATTTTGGGGATAATTAATATTATTTATGCGGCCCTCACTTCCTTTGCCCAGCGCAGTTTGAAACGCAAGATTGCCTATTCATCAATCTCACACATGGGATTTGTCTTGATTGGGATTGCTTCCTTTACCGAACTAGGAACCAGTGGCGCAATGCTCCAGATGATCTCCCATGGTCTGATTGGAGCCAGTTTGTTCTTTTTGGTAGGAGCTACCTACGATCGCACCCATACGCTGATTTTGGATGAAATGGGCGGGGTCGGTCAAAAAATGCCCAAGATCTTTGCCATGTTTACGACTTGCTCTCTGGCTTCCCTAGCTTTACCGGGCATGAGTGGATTTGTCGCCGAAGTGATGGTCTTTGTGGGTTTTGCAACCAGCGATGCTTACAGCGATACATTTAAAGTGGTAGCGGTGATCTTGGCAGCCGTAGGTGTAATTCTCACACCCGTGTATTTGCTATCAATGTTGCGTGAAATCTTTTACGGAGCAGAAAACAAGGAACTCATTTCCCATGAAGAACTAATTGATGCAGAGCCACGGGAAGTATTTATTATTGCTTGCTTGCTCGTACCGATTATTGGCATTGGTTTATATCCTAAGCTGATGACACAGGTTTACGATGCAACCACATCAAGTCTGGTAGCAACGCTACGTGCGTCTATTCCAGCTTTAGCCAATAAACCCCAAGGAAGTCCTTTAGGATTTTTGCAACCTAGCTTGACTCATAATGTAACGTCTCTTGTTGCGCCCGATCTCTCGAAAATAGAATAAAGAAAGAAAAGAAGGAAACTAGAGAATAGCTTCTCTTTATACCCCCACATGGGGGTATTTTGCTTTATTTCACATCGATTGATTTAGCCGATTCACTGACAGCATGTAGGGGCACTGCCCCTTGTCTGCCGCTACATGCGAATCAACCTAAATCAATATTGAGCCTGGGGCATAAATTCCCTGAGAGATTGCTCGATCGACCAGAGAATTCGCGCCAATAATCGTGTTTGCTGGAATATTCGCATTTGCGCCGATCTTGACGCGATCGCCAATGTAGCAAGGAGATGCTAATGTCGCTTGAGGGTTGACTTCCGCCGTCTTAGCGATCCAGATTCCCCGTTCGGTGGACTCATTGGATTCGGAAAGTCCAAAAGGCATCGCTCCTTCTAGAATATCCACATGAGCTTGACAGTATTTTTCTGGGGTTCCCAAATCCATCCAGTAACCATCCCAGACAAACCCCATCATCTTCAAACCCTGAGATAATAGATTCGGAAATACCACCCGCTCAAAGCTCAAGGGTTCTCCTACGGGATAGGTATCAAAAATGTGAGGTTCCAAAATGTAAGTTCCCGCATTGATCGTATTGATGCCTTGCGCCAAAAATTCCACCGCTTGTTCTTCGGTTGGCTTCTCTCTAAATGCTTGGACTCGATCGCTTGGGTCTAACTCAACCAAACCAAAGGGGGTGATGTCTGGAACTCTTTTTAGCGTGAGCGTGGCATCAGCTTGATGTGTTTTATGGAACTTAATTGCAGCGTTTAAGTCTAAGTCTGTCAGAATATCAGCGTTAAAAACAATCAGAGACTCGCCTGTCAGGTAAGGTTCTGCCAATTTAATCGCACCTGCTGTATCTAAAGGAGTAGATTCTTCGATGTAGCGAATTTTTACACCAAAGCGATCGCCTGTTTCAAAATAATCTGTGACCTGTTGGGCTTGATAATGCACATTCAGCAAAATGTCGTAGACTCCTGCATCTCGGCAGCGATCGATCATCCATGCTAAAAATGGTCGATCTAAAAGAGGTAGCATTGGTTTAGGACAGCCATAAGTCAAGGGTCTTAGGCGTGTTCCTTTGCCTCCGGCAATAATGATCGCTTGCATAGTTATTGGCTTGCAGTATATGTTACTAGTGTGAATTATAGAATTAGGTTGTGTTGAGTGACGAATAGACCTAGGTCAGAACAGCAAACTGGAGGTCAGGGTATTACGCCCCTGCAAACAGTTCACACCCTCAAGCAGACTCCTCAGTCGCCGATTGAATCCCTATCCTCCCAGTCAATTCAACGACCCATGCCGCAGCCAGCCATAAAGCCTGTTGAGCCATCTACGCAATCAGATTCGGGATTAACCCCCTTTGCTGAGGCGAAAACTGAAGCCGCATTCATCCCTAATTTTTCACCACTAGAACAAAATCCGTCTAATCAAATAAAACCCAAGCAACGCAAGATTCCTTGGGGGAAAATTACACTTACCACCATCACCGCGATCGCAGTCAGTGGGGGCATTCTTTTAGCAAAATTTGTCCCAATCAATAATCTGGACTGGATGGGGCTGCTCAAGGGACGTAACCCCGAAGAAGTCTTTGTTGAAGCATTGGGTCGCAAACTAGATCGCCCCTTGCAAATTTTAGTCTTAGGGATCGATCGCGTCCCTGGGGCTCCCCTCGATTCGCCAGAATCTTTTAACGGTCGCAGCGACACCATGTTATTGATTCGGTTTGACCCCTACGATCGCTCTCTCACCATCCTCTCTATCCCTCGCGATACGCAAGTACCCATCCCCGGCGCAGGACGCACAAAGATCAATGGGGCAAATGTTTATGGTGGGGCAGCTTTAGCCAAATCAACGGTGTCCGAGACACTCAATGATGTCAATATTGACCATTATGTCCGCATTGATACATCAGGCTTGGTCGATCTAGTTGATGTCTTGGGTGGCTTGGAGGTGAACGTTCCCAAGCGCATGCGCTATGTCGATAAGACGCAAAAACTTGACATCGATCTTTACCCTGGCGTGCAAGTGCTGAATGGCAAACAAGCGGAGGGATTTGTGCGATTCCGCCATGACGAAGAAGGGGATATTGGGCGGATTAAGCGACAACAAGTTCTGTTAAAAGCGCTCAAAGCCAAATTAAGTAACCCAACCCTCGTCCTAAAACTCAACGATCTGGTGACAGTGCTGCGGCGACATGTGGATACCGATCTGAGCTTTGATGAAATGTTGGCACTGGGGACTTTTAGTCTCAGCCTCAAACCCAGCCAAGTTCAATCTTTCACCTTGCCCGGTAGACCGAGCGACCCGAATGAGTTTCGCTACAGCTATTGGATTACCACGCCCGAACAGGCTGCCCAAGCGATCGACGGCAAATTTCAGGTCAAGCGTCAAGACAATTCAAATAGCCAGCCAACAAATTAACGTGAATTCGGGATAAGGGTTTTGGAGCAACCTATTGGGTGTATAAGGAATCTGGGCGAGCACTGGGGCATCGCCCCTACAGAAATTGGGTAGGAGTAGCGACCTTATACTGGCTGAATTACGGTTAGTCTCCGATCCCGATCTGCGGCAAAGGCAAAACAGGCTTGGATGTCTGCTTTTTGTCGCATACTAGGTTAGTAATATTCAGTCACAATCCACAGTCATAAATTTGCTATGGCAACGATCAATAGTAACTATCTCAAACTCAAGGCGGGTTATCTTTTTCCAGAAATTGCTCGGCGGGTAAATGCATATGCCGAAGCAAATCCTGATGCCAAAATTATTCGGTTGGGCATTGGCGATGTCACAGAGCCGCTTCCTGAAGCCTGTCGCGCGGCAATGACGCTAGCCGTTCAAGACATGGGCGATCGCGCTAGCTTTAAAGGCTATGGACCAGAGCAAGGCTATGCTTGGTTGCGAGAGAAAATTGCTGCCCATGATTTCCAAGCGCGAGGTTGTGCGATCGATGCTTCGGAAATTTTTATCTCGGATGGCTCTAAGTGCGATTGTGGCAATATTCTCGATATTTTTGGTCATGACAACGCGATCGCGGTAACTGACCCCGTTTACCCCGTGTACGTAGACACGAATGTGATGGCTGGTAATACAGGGGAAATGAATGACAAGGGCGAATATGGTGGCTTAGTCTATTTGCCAATCTCAGCGGAGAATGACTTTGTCGCCGAGATTCCCTCTGAGAAGGTTGATTTGATTTATCTCTGCTTCCCTAACAACCCTACAGGGGCTACCGCTACGAAGGAATATCTCAAGGCGTGGGTTGACTACGCTAAATCACACGGCTCGATTATCTTTTTTGATGCTGCCTACGAAGCCTTTATCACCGATCCAGAGCTGCCCCACTCAATTTATGAGATAGAAGGAGCGCGAGACTGTGCGATCGAGTTTCGTTCCTTCTCAAAAAATGCAGGCTTTACTGGAACTCGTTGCGCGCTCACCGTTGTGCCTAATACACTAACAGCCAAAGCCTCTGATGGTTCGGATGTGGAACTATGGAAACTCTGGAATCGTCGTCAATCCACGAAATTTAACGGAGTCTCTTATATTGTCCAACGAGGCGCTGAAGCGGTCTATTCTGAAGCAGGACAGGCGCAGATTAAGGCATTGATCGGTTTCTATATGGAAAATGCCAAGATTATACGCGAACAACTCACCGCCGCAGGATTGGCAGTCTATGGTGGCATCAATGCCCCCTATGTTTGGGTAAAAACGCCCAATGGCTTATCCAGTTGGGACTTTTTTGATAAGTTGCTGCAAACAGTAAATGTGGTGGGAACTCCCGGTTCTGGTTTTGGCGCCGCAGGGGAAGGCTATTTCCGCATTTCCGCATTCAACAGCCGCGAAAATGTAGAAGAAGCAATGAAGCGAATTCTTGATAAGTTGAAGTAAAGAACTCCATATTTTCTCTAACGTAGCTTCTAAAATTAGTTAAGGGCACCTCTATTAATTAACGTCGGTTCGGGATAAGAAAACCTGAAATGCTATACATTCCAAGGATCCCCCCCAGCCCCCCTTGCAAAAGGGGGGAGAACTCACTTCACAGTAAGCTTGCCGATCTAACAACTTTCTCAGGGGGAAACTGTATCATGGCATGAGCGATCGCAGCCGAAAGACAAACCAAAAATTTGCATTTACTGATAGCAATGCTTAATCGTTGACAGGCAAAATCCATTATCCTTATGCTTAATTTACTCAAGGTCGCAGGGCAGATGCAGGGCATATCCGAACAGTTGCAAAAAGAAGCCAAGCAACTCGCAGATAAGCTCAGTCGTGCTGAAATCTTATTTCAAGCCGCGATCGCGAACCAAGCCAAACTCACCCAACAACGCCAACAATGGAGCGATCGCCTCGCCTTTAACTGTGCGGAGCCAATGGAATCTTTGCAGGAAATTCGAGCAGTTCCACCGATGGCTTCTCCCCATACGGTTCTGGCTACGGATGGTTCTCAGATTGCGCCTAGTCGTCACGAGATTGCCTATTGCTACTTGATTAATGTCGGTCGTGTGGCACTACACTATGGTTCGGGGGCATTTCCTTTGCTGGATAGTGTGCCTGAAGTCTATTACAAGCCTGAAGACCTTTATGGTGCAAGGAAGTGGGGAATTCAAACGGAAGAATGGATGACATTCAAACGTACTGTTGCCGAAGCGATCGCTCTGGCAGAGCTGGCGGAAGCCTCACTGCCAACACCAACAGAATCAACCCATGAAGTATATCCCACATTGGCTTTGAGCGATGGTTCGTTAATTCATTGGGAACTCGATCCCCTCCCCAAAGAAGCAAGATCTAAGATTCTACCTGACATTCTCTCCTCATGGGAGCGATTGCGAAACGCTGGTATTCCACTCGCTAGTTATATCAGTTCGCCTCGCACCGTAGAATCGATCAATTTCCTGCGGCTTCAGGCTTGTACCTTTGCACAGCCAGACTGTGCTACCCATTGTGCCAACAAGCTTTTAGATAACGTGCCCTGCAGTCAAGTTCAGCCCCTGCGAGATGCGACCTTATGGAACAAACTGCTCCAGCCAGGAGAATGCAGTCCTCTCTGGCACAGTCACGCACCGATTTTGCAGGAATATGGCGACCACGACATCTATTTTTGCTACCTCCATGTCGGTTCTGAGGTGGCAAGAATCGAAATGCCTGCTTGGACAGCCTTAGACGAACAACTCAGACTGCGATCGCTTTCGCTGATTTTGGCACAGGTACAAAAGGGTTATGGCTATCCTGTAGCCTTGGCAGAAGCTCACAATCAGGCGGTGGTGACGGGAAGCGATCGGCATCGGTTCTTTACGCTGCTCGAAAAAAAGATGATCGAGGCAGGGTTGCGCAATGTTTGTACTTCTTACAAGGAGGCTCGCAAGCGGGGAAGCATTGCTTAAGAACAAGGTAAATAATTGCTACAATCTTTATGTATGGAGCTAGGTCGTCTTGGAGGGAGTTCCCGATGGTACAAGCACAATCTGAAACAATTACACTACAGCAGTTTTTATCCCAACCTGAAACAAAACCTGCGAGTGAGTTTATTGATGGTCGGGTGATTCAAAAAAATATGCCGCAAGGGAAACATAGTAAGTTGCAAGCAGAACTTGTTTTTCTGCTTAACACGATATTGAAGCCAAAAGCGATCGCTTTGGCTTTTCCAGAACTGCAGTGTACGTTTGGTGGGCGCTCTATCGTGCCTGATGTTGCGGTTTTTATTTGGGAACAAATTCCTAGTGACGAAAACGGAGAAATCTCTAATTCTTTCTATCTTGCCCCAGATTGGACAATTGAGATTCTTTCTCCCGACCAGAGTCAAGCAAAAGTCACAAAGAATATTCTGCATTGCTTAAAGCACGGAACTCAGATGGGCTGGCTAATCGATCCCGATGAAAAAGCAGTGTTTGTCTATCGTCCAAAGCAAGAAATTGAGGTATTAGACGAGCCTGAGACAGTTCTTCCCGTACCACAATTTGCCAGCGATCTAAACTTGCTGATCGCAGATTTATTTGCTTATTTGCGGAAGTAAAACCGAGAGTCTAGCCTTGGCTTTTTAGAAAAATTATTGCGATTATTCTCAATAGCACTACTTCGTTTTGGCTTTGCGATCGCGATCGCAGGTAGAGGACACTATGATTCCTCTTTTGGATAATCTCTCGAATTGGAGCAACACAAACTGAGAAAGATTTATTCTCTCAAATTTGAAGGTGAGGTTAGATCGTATTGGTTAAGCTAGCCAAATACTACGGATCGCGTCTGCGATTTTCTTAACAGGTTCTAAAAGCGTAGCAGCTTTGCTGATTACACCTTGAAAAGCATCCAGCAAAATTGGGAGCATTCCCTTTTTTTGTGTGGGTTCTTTCGCTGACATTTCACCAATTTGATTGAGGTAATCAAGGGCTTTCTGCTTTTCTACTTCGCTCAATTCTGATGAAGTCTCCACCGCCTTTTGCAGTTGCTCTAGGAGATCGGATAGTTGCGGCGCTTCGGGTTGGTTGGTTTCGCGCAGTTGTTGAATTGTATTGGTGACAGTGCCGCTAATGTCGCGACCAGCTACACCTTGTTGATCTTTGCCAATAACGCCTTGGTTATTATCGCCAACAACAAAAACATCACCGCCTGCTTGATTTTGTTTATTTGTCATGGTGTCACTAAAAGTAGAGTTGGGTGCGTAAAGTAATCTTTGCTGTCCGAGTTGATTAGCTTGATGATAAACCAAATTTTGCAGATATTGAGAAGTAGGTCGTTCTTCAAGTTTTGCCATCGCTACAGCTAATTGTTTTTCTAGTTCAGCTCTTTCTAGTTTGTTTTCTAAATCGATGCGATCGAGTTTTTGCTGAAGTTCCCATACTTGATGGCGCGAAGCCTCTAATTGCTGATGTATTGCCTCATAGTCTTGGGTAAACTGAGCGTGCATGGCTGCTTTGGGAGCATTTGGAACTGTATTTAAGCGAACCAGTCGATCTCCATCACCAAGATCTTCTACTGCTTTAAGGGAAATTTCCATGTCACCATACTCGTCCTTCAAGTTATTGAGAGCAAAGTCGAAGGCTTGCGAATCGATGCCATTGCGAAAGAAAAAATCTAAGCTTTTGGTAGACTGAGTGACAAGCTTGGCGAAATCACCTTGCTCAAAAGAACCGCTTGCTGGTTTGCGTTCTCTTTTGAACATGTCAAGAAAGATATAGCTACAGAAAACATTTGTAAAGATTGTTTCGGAGGTAATTGCCCAATTTTCGATACAAACTCCCGTCAGATTAGCACTTGTAAAATCGGTTCTAACTGCTTGGACATTGCTAAGGTCTGCATTTTCTAAGTCTGCTTGACTTAGATTAGTTCCATTGAGGTTTGCAGCGGTTAGATCTGCCCCGCAAAGGCTAACTCCTGTTAAGTTCATACGAGAAAGATCGTTAAAACTAAAATTTTGATTGTTGCCTATTCGGGAAACGCATAGTTCTCTCACGAGCTGATTGTCAAGATAGCCTGAAACCTTACACTGCATAAAACATGCATATGTCCAGTCTGTTTGAATCAGGTTAGCACCCCTAAGGTCACAGTTTTTTAAGGTTGCACCTATAAATTTAGCATTGGTAAGTGTTGCTCTTCTGAAAGAAGTCCCAGTTAACTTTTGAATCCTTTTAAACTTTTCTCCGAAAGCAAAATATGTAGCTCCAAAAAGCCAAAATGTATATATAGAATAAGTAAGTCCCCATGTGACATTTCCTTTAGTAAATTCTTGTCCAGCAGATCTCAAGTAAATTGAACCGAAAAATGCGCTTAACAGTCCCAATAACCCTTCCCATGAAATCTCAGACTCATCTTTATAGCCCACTGTATATAAAGTTACCACCCCCATAACCATGCCGAAAATCCCATACATAATAGTAAAAACTACAAAACCTGAATCTGGATTATTGTTGGTCAAACTTAAAGAGACAATATAACCCGATACTACAATCGTAATAATAAGAAATACAAGCTCACCATCAAACGCCATAAGTAGCTGTTTACGGCTTTTTCCTGCTGTTACTCTAGAGAAATCTGCACCTTCTAAATTAGCGTTGCTAAAGTCGCAACCCCGTATATCAGCTTTCCGAAAATCTGCGCCAGCAAGGTCACACCCCTTAAATGAACGATTTCGCAAATCTTGATTAGAATAATCTCGCGGCTGGGTCATAGGTTCAAAAGCTTGACACTAAATGAAAGCCAAAGATTCACTCCTGAGTGAGTAGTTGATTGAGGATTGGAAGTTGACGATCTCGTTTTATGTGGGAAAGAAAAGCTATCTATTTGCTAGGACATTCAGTTACAGCTTTTTGAATCCAAGGGCTGATTTCTTGGCTAAAAGCCGTGAACGAAGGTTTAAAATATTGCGATTTGAGGGGTTGATGGTCGGGGTGTTCTGCACCAATTTCTTTGACGACCTGTGCTAAGTTTGCGATCGCTTTCACATAGCCCGATCGCACCGATTGCAACACTGGGTTTGAGAGGTTCGCATTCTCAAGATCTCGCACAGAAACATTGAGAATTTCTACCATCTGATCGGCATTTTTAAAATTTGAGGCTTTCACCAAGGTCTGAAGCGAAGTTTGCAGAACTTTGCACTCTTCCGCCGTATCCGCAGAGGGAGTTGTTTGGGCATAACTGGGAGTAATGCCAATCAGAAGCGCCGACAACGCACTCAAAACAAACACAAAAAAAGCAGCGAGACATGGATTTAGAGATTTCATTTTTAGTTATTTAGGTAGTTTATTTAGGTTAAGAGCACCGCAGTAGGGGCAATTCATGAATTGCCCCTACTGCGGCATCAGAATCAAGCACTAAAATATCGGGCTTCAGGATGGTAGGCAATCAGAGCCGTCGTCGATTCTTCAGGGCTGAGCTGTTCGCTTTCATCCATCAACATGCCAATCCGACTGGCATCGAGTAAATCGAGCAACTTGTACTGATCCTGCATATTCGGACAGGCGGGATAGCCAAAACTATAACGAGAACCGCGATAGCGTTGGGCAAGCACATCACGAATATTATCAGGATCTTCCGCACCAAAGCCTAACTCTCGGCGAATTCTCGCGTGCGTCCACTCGGCAAGAGCTTCCGCCATTTGCACTGCCATGCCGTGGAAATAGAGATAGTCCGTGTACTGATTGGAGGTAAAGAGACTTTGGGCGAATTCCCTCGCTTTATGTCCCATCGTCACAGCTTGCAGCGGCATCACATCGATCGCACCCGTAGACTTGTCAGCATAAAAATCCGCAATACAGAGACGACGCAGCGATCGCTGTCTGGGGAATTTAAACGAAGCGATCGGCTGAAGATTTTCGTGCGTCCCTTGCTGCGAATGAGTTTGGGCTTCCTTGAAGTCATAGAAATAAACGTGCTTGCCATCGGCTTGCACGGGGAAGTAGCCATAAACCAGCGCTGGCTCCAACAAATTCTCGTTAAGAATGCGTTGTTTCCAAGTTTCTAAAACGGGATAGACTTTCTCAGCAAGGAAGGCATCATATTCCTCTCGCGATTGGTCTTGGGGCTTGCGGAATTGCCACTGCCCAGCGATCAGGGCTTGCAGATCGAGATACCAAAATACCTCTTCTAAAGGAATTTCCGCCGCCGTGAGAATCTGCGTTCCCCAGAAAGGCGGTGTGGGACGAGGAATGTCTAAAGCGATCGCTTCGGAACGATTCGTATCTTCAGGAATATCCTCCTTGATTTTGGGAGCAACCTCTGCAATCTCTTCACGTTCCTGTACTTTAGGGAGAGATTTATGCCCATTTCCATCTAAAAACCCTTGGTGATGATCCCATTTGCCTGCGGCTTTGGCTGGCATATATTCATCCAAGAAGTGCAGATCGGAGAAGGCATCTTTGCCATAGACCACCTGACCGTGATAGGCACTTTGGCAATCCTCATAGACAAATTTGGGTGTGAGCGCTGCCCCACCAAGAATCACAGGAACGGTAATCCCTTTTTGATTAAAGGCAACGAGGTTCTCTTTCATAAACGCAGTAGACTTCACCAGCAATCCGCTCATGGCGATGCAGTCAGCCTGATGCTCCTCATAGGCAGCAATGATATTATCCACAGACTGCTTAATGCCGATATTCACGACCTTGTAACCATTGTTCGAGAGAATGATATCGACGAGGTTCTTACCGATGTCATGCACGTCACCCTTAACCGTGGCAATTACCACCACCCCTTTATTAGAGCCTTCCACCTTCTCCATAAACTTCTCTAGATGGGCGACCGCCGCCTTCATCGTCTCCGCCGATTGCAGCACAAAGGGCAATTGCATCTGTCCCGAACCAAACAGATCGCCCACCACCTTCATGCCATCCAAGAGGAAGTTGTTGATGATATCGAGGGGAGCGTAGAGTTTCCGCGCTTCATCTAGACGTTCTTCTAAATTGACGCGATCGCCATCGATAATATGCCGTTTTAATCGCTCTTCGATCGGTAAGTTAACATCTTCGCTCTTGTCGCGTTTGGTCGTGACTCCCTCAAATAGCGTGGTGAATTCGCCCAAGGGGTCATAGGTGCAGATATCGCCATCAAATTTACGTTCGTCATAAACCAACTGTCGGGCGACTTCCAATTCCCTTGGCTCGATGCGACTGAGAGGCAAAATCTTGCTGGCATTGACGATCGCGGCATCCATTCCTGCTTTTTGCGCCTCGTGTAGAAATACGGAATTTAATACCACCCGTGAGGCGGGATTCAAGCCAAATGAGATATTCGAGACACCAAGAATGATGTGACACTCTGGCATTGCCTCTTTGATTCTGCGGTTGGCTGCGATCGTCTCCGCCGCATTGCGCCGATCTTCGGCAATCCCCGTGGAAATTGGCAAGGCTAGCGTATCAAAAAAGATTTCATAGGGTGGAATGCCATACTCTTTAGTTGCCTTGTCATAGGCGCGTTTGGCAATGGCAAACTTGCGATCGGCCGTCCGCGCCATGCCCTCTTCGTCAATTGTACCGATCACCACGCCCGCCCCGTAGGTCTTGGCAAGTTCTAGCACCTTACAAAAACGAGGTTCGCCATCTTCGTAGTTGGTTGAATTCAACAAACACTTACCACCCGCCAGTTTCAAGCCCGCCTCCATCTTCTCCCATTCCGTCGAGTCCAACATCAGAGGAATCGTCACATTCGTAACGAGTCGAGATACCAACTCATGCATGTCCCTCACGCCATCTCGTCCCACATAGTCAACGTTGACATCGAGAATATGTGCGCCTTCTTTAACCTGCGATCGCGCTAGGGCAACCAAACCATCCCAATCCTCGGCATTCAATAAATCTCGACATTTCTTGGAGCCACTCGCATTCAGTCTCTCTCCCACAATCAAGAAGGAATTATCTTGTTCGTAAGTTTGAGAACTGTAAATCGACGCTGCCGAAGGTGTGTAGTGATTCTGTCGTTGTTTGGGTTTAAATTCTGCCGCAAGGGAGGCAAGTTCTTGGATGTGATCGGGTCTCGTACCGCAGCATCCGCCAATCACCTGTACGCCTAAATCTTCGACAAAATGCTTGAGATGTTCTCTGAGGTCAGCCGGAGTAAGTTTGTAATGGGCTTTGCCTCCCACATTCTCAGGTAAACCCGCATTGGGAACACAAGACACGACAAAGGGGGAATGTTCTGCCAAATAGCGAATATGCTCGGTCATTTTGTCGGGGCCCGTGGCACAATTCAGACCCAAGACATCAATTTTATAGGGTTCCAAAATCGTTAGAACGGCACTGATATCCGTACCCACGAGCATGGTTCCCGTCGTTTCCATCGTCACCGATACAACCAGGGGTAGCCGTTCGCCCCGCCGCTGGAATACTTCCTCGATCGCATTGAGCGCGATCTTGATCTGAAGTACGTCCTGACAGGTTTCCACAATGAGCAGGTCTACGCCACCATCGCAAAGCCCCTCGATCTGCTCGATAAAGGACTGCTTCATCGTCTCGAAATCAATGTGCAAGAGCGTAGGAAGCTTGGTTGTCGGCCCAATCGAACCTGCGACAAAACGAGGCTTCTCAGGAGTAGAAAATTCGGCTGTGACAGATTTTGCTAATTCTGCGGCTTTTTTGCTCAGCTCATATGCCCGATCCGCCAAGTCGTACTCAGCCAACACGATCGACGTACCGCCAAAGGTATCGGTCTCGATCACGTCAGCCCCCGCCGCCAAAAAGTCCCGATGCACCTTCGCCACGGCAGCAGGATTGGTTATTACCAGATATTCATTGCACCCCTCATACTCTGCCCCACCAAAGTCCTCTGCTGTAAGGTTTTGAGTTTGCAGATTTGTTCCCATTGCCCCATCAAATACAAGTACGGGGCGATCGCTGCTATGAAGACGTTCCAGAAACAGGTTACTCATGGTGACAGTATGCAAGGTAGTAGGTAAGCAAAAAGCGTGAAATCACTGAGTTTCATTATATATTTTGATATGTTTTATTTGGTGAAATCAATAATTTGGCGGGTTTTGGAATTTAAACCTTGATTTTCATATTCGTAAAAACAGCGATAAGACTGGCTGGATAGGAGCTAACAGGATGGCAACATTAGTACAAATCTCACAAATTGAGACTTTGCCTGGACAGAGCACAATTTTGCATGACATTAATTGGCAGCAATTTGAGGCAATTCTAGAAGATTTAGGAGAAAAACGCGCAGCAAGGGTTGCCTATTTTGATGGAGTCTTGGAGATTGAGATGCCTTTACCCGAACACGAAAAAGTCAAGGTACTTATAGGAGACTTTATTAAAGCGCTCCTCGATGAGATGGAAGTTGACTTTGAGCCTTTTGGCTCTTCGACATTCAAGCGTATGGACAAACAAGCAGGCTTAGAACCTGATGACTGTTTCTACATCCAAAACAATGTCGTCATGCGCGGAGCTAGAAAATTAGATTTATCCATCGATCCTCCTCCAGATTTGGCGATCGAAGTCGATGTGACTTCCAAAACAAAACTTGAGGTTTATCAAGCGATCGCTGTCCCCGAGCTTTGGATCTATCTAGACCGTAGCTTAAAGATTTACTTGCTTCGTAATGGCGAATATATTGAGTCTTCCTTAAGTCCAACCTTTGGCAATCTTCCCGTTCGTGAGGTAATTCCACAATTTATAGAGCGCACGTTTCAAGAAGGTCGAGGTGCGGCATTTCGAGCATTTCGGGCTTGGGCAAAACAAAATTTGGCAAAATTATAGATTGTGACAGAGTTTCGTTTCGTAATTGATGAGGTGCAAAACATCAAGAATCCCAAAGCTGCCCAGACCAAAGCAATTCTCAAATTAGAGGCAAAGCATCGCCGTTCGCCTCGCCTCGACAGCGTATACGGCGATCGTTCAACAGTAGTGGCATGAGTTAGCGCAGCGTAACGCATGAATCACAGATATCAATAAATCAAAAACCTGCGTTACATTTCATTAGCGAAGCCTATAAAACAGGCGATCGCAGGGCTTTATTATTATTTGCTAAAATCAACGTGACCAAGCTGTGAGCAGAAATATCATGCAAGCAACTGTAACTGAAACAGAACAAGAACTAGAACCTCAAATTCATCTTTGGTCGATCTCTGACTATCACCTAATGCTCGAGGCGGGAGTTTTGGATGAGGACGATCGCGTAGAACTGTTGGAAGGCAAAATTGTTTGTATGAGTCCACAACGACCATTTCATGCGGCAAGCGTGCAACGCAGTGCTAATTATCTTTACGAAATGTTGATGGATAGGGCTTATATTCGCGCACAGTTACCTGTGACATTAGGCAATGATTCTGAACCAGAACCAGATATTGCTGTTGTTAGGCTTGATGAGAATGAATATTCCTTTAGACATCCTGAAGCCCCTGATATTTATCTGTTGATAGAAGTTGCCGATTGGACTATCTCAAAAGATCGCAAGCAAAAAGCGCGTATTTATGGCAAAAATCAAGTTTTAGAATATTGGATTCTCGATTTGCAAAAGCGACAAGTTTACATTTTTCGTCAACCAGAGGATGGAAGCTATCGTGAAGAATTGATTTTGAATAGCAATGATACTGTGACTATGCAAGCTTTTCCCGATGTGGCGATCGCTTTAGATGGTTTGTTTGCGATCGCACAAATCTGAGTGCAGTCGCTTGTTAGGCAGGCTATGAGGACTTAAACGCTAAACTGAAACCAAGCTCAATACATACTGCTTTCTCGATTTCTTCCCAATAAATTTCTTCTAAAATACCTTGCTTGTTCTTGATTCTCTGAGCATCTACAGCTCTCATTTGACTTAAGTTTAAGTTTCCGTTAGGCATTTAAACCATCGCCCACCGCAATATCCCAAACAGAAATTTCTTCTTGGAACTCTGGGTCACTAGCCTGATCTTTATAAGCATCTTCTAGCTCTTTCATGAAAATCCTTCTCTTCTCTTGCAAGAGGATATCATTTATAAAGCTGCTACGATTTTTTGCTAACCGATCTACAAAATCTAGAACCTCGTCATCCAAGGTTATACTGACTTTCTTACTCATGGCTGTAAGTTGCCTGCGACAGTCTGGTGGGATTATTTTATCGTACTATCTTATCCTACATTGACTGTCAATGACGCTGCCGCTGAGAGTGGTAGTCCCCGATCAAACAACAGTTTCATGGCGATTAGGGAGTTTAATGATGCGATCGTCCAAGTAGGAGGAGACAAAAATTAGGGCTTGTCGGAGATCTTCTTCCTCTAGTTCTGGGAACTCCTGATGTAATTCTTCCCGCTCAGTATAAGTTGCCAATAGTTCTATCACCCGACGAACAGTAAGGCGAAGATTACGAATGCAGGGTTGCCCATTCATTCGCTTCGGATTGGTTGTAATACGATCTAGTTTCATTGGAGTAATTCTATTGCTTCATTATCATTTTAACCTTTGGCAAGGGTAAGCAAAGATGTCTGTGGACTCGATCTAAAGAAATTCTTGTGGCAACTTCAAGATAAGCTGCCATATCTTCTTGCGTTTCTAGAGGCTCTGCTGTATCCCAAAGATAGGTTGGAACTTTGTTCAATAGACAACCAATGATTTAAACCACTGCGAATAGAGTTCAGTCTCGCGAATTTCAATCATATTTTAAGTGTTTCCCATAGGATACGGAAAAAAAGCAATAAGAAAACCTGCTTAACTACTTTCATTCATACAAAAACAAGGTGTGTTACATTTCATTAACGCACCCTACAAGATCGGCTCCCACCGACAACCTCTATTCCGTCCGCTCCAATGATGTTATGGGGAGACGAAAACAATCAAGCCGAGGAGACGACCATGCAACGAGTGATAGATTCATGTCCACTAATATATCGCATCGCTCCTTACATCAGACAAAGTATA
>NZ_CBDDRA010000028.1:0-69698 GCF_965232925.1 Tumidithrix helvetica PCC 7403 | reverse complement strand
TGGAACCACACTGATCCATCTCGAACTCAGAGGTGAAACGCTGTTACGGTGAAGATACTTTAGGGGTAGCCCTGCGGGAAAATAACTCGATGCCAAGATTAATATTCTAAGAAAAGAAACCATGCTCGATAAATGAACATGGTTTCTTTCTATTGGGGATGCGTATTGTTGTGCCTCAATTCACTCTCAGCAAACACATAGTTGAGTGTTTATTATACTAACTCACCTTACGCGAAAGCCTAGGATGGTTTTAGGGACTGCCACACAGTAAATGCTTGTTTAAGGGCATTAATGTACACCTCCGATTAAGCGCAAAATGATTTTGCTTAGATTGAAATTTCAGCATTTCCAACTTGATATATAGCAATCGTCAGAGAGGTTAAGACACAATTCTCCTCGTTGGCTGAGTATCAAATGTCAAAGCGATTTAGGGCAGGTCCAATCCTTAATTGGCATCGTCCACTTCTTCGAGATATTCCGCATCGCCGAATAGACTGATTTGAAAGCAGCCTCGTCAGAGGGGAAAATCTGTTGATTTTTAATCGCCTTGCGCAAACTGCTATTCATCGACTCAATCGTATTCGTGGTGTAAATCACTTACGGATCTCAGGGGGGAAGGCAAAGAAAGGATGATATGCTGCCAGTGATCTCGCCAAGATTTGCTGATGGACGGATAATGTTGTTCCTTCTATACTCGCTTGATAAACTTGGTAATTTATGGCGATGATGGAGTGGGCTTTACCCTTTCTATTTAGCTCGAACTCATATTAAATAAAGAAGGCAAGAAGCTTTAGCTTCTTGCCTTCTTTATTTAATTCAACGATCTTATGTCCTAGACTTCAACAATTTCAGCCATTGCATCAGGAATTGGAATCGTCATGCTAGCAGGTGGAGTATTCATCTGTTCGCGATACTTCGCAGCCATTTCTTCGGCACCCGCATAGACAATTTGAGGATCTTTCACCATATCACCAGGTTCAGCTTCAAGCTGCTTGGTCGATAGTGAGATTCTGCCGCGTTCGGCATCAAGATCGATAATCATGACCTTAACTTCATCATTCACATTAAACACGTTATGAGGTGTGTCAATGTGATCGTGAGAGATCTCAGAGATGTGAAGCAGACCGCTAACACCCCCGATATCAATGAATGCACCGTAAGGTTTGATGCCGCGTACAACCCCAATCACAACTTCTCCAACCTCAAGTTTGTTCATCTTACGCTCAACCAGAGCACGACGATGACTCAAGACAAGGCGGTTACGATCTTCATCCACCTCTAAGAATTTCAGAGGTAATTCCTCTCCGACCAATTCTTCTTTTGGTTTTCTCGTGCTGATGTGCGAACCGGGAATAAATCCGCGCAGGCCTTCAATTCTAACCAGTGCACCACCTCGGTTGGTCGCAAAAATCAAAGAGCGAACGGTAGCATCTTCTTGCTGAAGTTGACGGACGCGTTCCCAAGCCCGCATATATTCAATGCGACGAATCGACAGCGTGAGTTGACCCTCTTCATTTTCATCGGCAAGGATAAAAAATTCACGCGTGTCGTTATTTTGTAAAACCTCTTCTGGCTGGTCAACTCGGTTAATTGACATCTCCTGAATTGGGATGTAGGCTGCCGTCTTTGCCCCAATGTCTATCAAAGCGCCCCGTGGCTCGATACTAAATACAGTTCCCGCCACGATATCACCTGGATTAAAGTGATAATCGTATTTATCTAGTAGTGCCGCAAAATCTTCGTGTGTAAAGCCGACATTGGCATTGGTAGCAGTGGATGTAGCAGTTTTTGTCCGATTGACCATATTGACCATACTAATGTGTGTCCTAGTGTTTTTCTCCGTAGATTGGTTTTCCTCCTGGAAATGTAACAGCAGCAGCGAATTACTATTTCTTAAGCTCTAATCAGCATCTCAGCTTAAAGGCAATCACAGCAGGGCTCATATCTAACTTTATAAATCGAAAAATTTGAGTAGGCAAATCTTTCAGCATAGACATAAGCACTTAATTATATCTTACTTTTATGAGTTAGCTAGTCCTAAATCTAAATTTCTCGGCGATCGCGACCTTGACAAATCGAAACCTCAAGAGATTTGCTAAGCGATCGCGCATAATATTAGGACGTGAAATTGTTTTTGATTGGTATTGAATGCTCGAGCAGTTTATCGATTTTAGTCCGTCATCCCTTCGCCCTGAAGTGATCCCTATTATTGGGGTACTGATTTTACTAGAGGCAATTTTATCAGCCGATAATGCGATCGCACTTGCAGCAATTGTTCGCAGTCTCCCCGATCCTAGACAAGAGGCATGGGCTTTACGATATGGGCTGATTGGGGCATTTGTTTTTAGAATTGTGCTGATCTTAACTGCAACTTGGGTGATCAAGTATTGGCAATTTGAGCTAGCTGGGTCAGTCTATTTGCTATGGCTTTCAGGTAAATTTTTCCTAGCTAATGCCCAAGATCATGATGCTGAGCACCCTGTACGCATGGCGGATAAGATGTGGCAGGTAGTTTTGCTTGTGTCTCTGACGGACTTAGCCTTTTCGCTTGATAGCGTGACGGCAGCGGTGGCGGTAGCACAGGAAACTTGGTTGGTATTGCTGGGGGGCGTCGCAGGAATTATCGCTCTTCGCTTTTTGGCAGGACTGTTTATTAAATGGTTGGGTGAATTTGTCAACCTTGAGGCGGCAGGATACTTAATTGTGATGTTGGTCGGTATCAGATTGCTATTAAAGGTTGTTGCCGATAGCTATGTACCCCCTGAATGGCTAATGCTAACCTGTATCGCAGCCATATTTATCTGGGGCTTTTCTAAACGAACTCCCGAACTAGATTTGGATTCGGCGAATGTTAGCGATCCTAGTACGCTAGATCGCAAAGTTGAGTTATCGCTTAAAGAAGAAATAAAGGACAAGTAAATCATGCTGGAATATCCTAATGACCTAAAGTACACTGACTCCCATGAGTACATCCGTCTCAATGGAGATATTGCCACCATTGGGATAACTGCCTTTGCGATCGATCAGTTGGGCGATGTGGTATTTATCGATCTACCAGAAGTTGGTACAACTGTCAGTAAGGGAGAGCCCTTTGGCACGGTAGAGTCAGTCAAAGCAGTTGAAGATCTTTATGCTCCTATAAGCGGTGAAGTCCTTGAAGCAAATCTTGGATTGGTGGATGAACCCGAAAAAATTGCTGCCGATCCCTATGGGGATGCGTGGCTTTTAAAGGTAAAGATTGCAGATCCTGATGTCTTAAATGAGGCAATGTCTGCTGATGACTATCGCAGCAAAGTTGAAGGTCTGTAAAAGTTCAGCAAGAGAACTTGAGCAGTTGTAGGATTCGTTTCTCGCCATAGGATCTTGCCCGATCGCTTTACCTATAGCAGTTGGGTATACTAAAAAAAATACTAAATTTTCATGACTATGGCTGTTCTAACTGGGTCTCAATTGGGTAGAAAGGCACTACCGATGGTGTTGGTTTCGAGTTTATGCGCGATCGCGAGTTTCGGTTTGGTTCGTCCTAGCATGGCAGAGACCACACCCGCTCAGACAATTTCTGCTGAGAAAAAGGTCGAATGTTCGACCCTGAAAAAAGCCGTGCAAAGGTTGAACGCTCCGCTCTCAAAAAAAGACCTTACCCCTGCAGATACTGCTAAGGAATTGAAAGCGATCGCCAAGGGAATTCAAGATGTCAAACTCTCTGATTCCGACCTTAAAATGATTCAATCAGGCTTTGCCCAAGCGATTGTTGAGTTAGCAGAAACCGTTCTCAATCAAAACACCAATGACTTTCGCTCTGCAAAGTTGCAACCTGCCGTAGAGAAGTTTTTTAAAGACCTTTCACCTGTTGCTAAAAAAGCTGGAGAAGTCTGTCCTGGGGTTTAGTCCTTGATTTCGTAATGGTACGGATATACGCCACTGTATCTGGGGAGGTTCATCCGTATAATTGCTATGTTGTCTAAGACTTACGCAAACCTCTTTTGTCTCGCACATATCGAACCATAGGCATTAATCTCAAAGGTGTGGCAATGGGCGAAAACGATCGCTTACTGACTATCCTGACCCGAGAACATGGCCTAATTCGGGCTGTGGCGGCAGGGGCGCGCAAGCATCGCTCAAATATGACAGGGCGATCGGGCTTGTTTGTGGTCAACGACCTGTTAATTTCGCCAGGACGTAGCCTAGATCGGATTAAACACGCTGAGACACTGCAATCTTTTATCGGGTTAGGGCATAATCTCGCTAAGTTAACCGCTGCTCAGTATTTAGCCGAATTGGCCCTGATTCAGGCACTCTCTGCCCAACCCCAAGTGGAACTGTTTGAGCTACTCACAGAGCATCTCATGCGGCTGCAAAATTGTGACAATCAGAGGGTTCTAGCTTGTCTCGTTCATGGAATTTATCATCTGCTGGCGATCGCGGGTTTTGCCCCGCAAGTTCATGCCTGTTGTTTTACCCAAGAAGCTCTGATTCCTCAGACCGATCGTCCTAGATGGAAAGTGGGGTTTAGTTTTTCTGGGGGCGGCATTGTCAGTCTCTCAGGTAATTCTGAAGCTCAGGGCTTTTCGGCAAAACCCCAGCCCGTTAGACCTCAGCTTCCAGAAACGAATCTAACTGAAACCATAGTTGCTGAGCTTCAAACTACTGAATATCAGACAATCAATCGTATAAAATTTACTGACAGTTTCAGTGTGAAAATCGATCGCTATCTTAATGGTACCGAGTTAATCGCAATGCAATCCTTGGTTCAACCTGAGTTATCCCAAACTGTTTCAGATGCGCATTCTACAGCATGGCTTACGGTGGAAAGACTTCTGCGTGCCTATGCACAGTATCATTTTGATAAGCCCATTCAGTCCGCTGCTTTGATCGACAACTGCTTCAACCTATGACCCATCTGTTTGACCCTCCTGCCAGCACAAATATTCCAAATTTGCCGCAACAGCCAGAATTACCGCAGCCGCAGGAGCCGCAGCCTACTTCAGTTTTAAAAAATGCCAATTTTCTTTCACTCTGGAGCGGACAGATCTTTTCGCAAATTGCCGACAAGGTTTTTTTAGTTCTGATCATTGCGATTGTTTCTACACAGTTTCAAAATGAAGGCGAGACGATTAGCGGGTGGGTGTCATCGGTAATGGTTGCCTTTACAATCCCTGCAATTTTGTTTGGGTCGATCGCTGGGGTTTATGTCGATCGCTGGTCGAAAAAATGGGTACTGGTGACTTCAAACTTACTGCGCGGTGTGCTGGTGATGGTTACCCCCTTACTGCTATGGACGACGAAGGACTGGTCGCCTTTGTGGGGCTCGCCTGTAGGGTTTTGGGGCTTACTCTGCATCACCTTTCTTGTTTCTACGTTTACGCAGTTTTTTACTCCCGCAGAGCAGTCAGCGATTACTTTGGTGGTCGAGAAACCGAATTTACTCTCGGCGAACTCGATCTACACCACCACGATCATGGGGGCTTTGATCTTAGGGTTTGCGATCGGAGAGCCATTACTAGTGTTTGCCGATCGCTTGATCCATCAGATTGGCAAAGAAGTGGTGGTGGGGGGTAGCTATTTGATCGCGGGTCTAATTTTATTGCTGCTACGCACGGGTGAAACCCGCGAAAGTTTGCATAAAGAAGACTTTCATGTCTGGACAGATATTAAGGAAGGGTTGCAATATCTCAGCACTCAGCGATCGTCACTGGCGGCTTTGTTGCAATTGGTTTGTACGTTTTCGGTGACGGCGGCGATGACGGTGTTGGCGGTACGGTTGGCGGAGGTGATGCCCGAAATTAAATCGGAACAGTTTGGGTTTTTACTTGCCGATGCCAGTTTAGGTATGGCGGTTGGGGCAGGTTTTGTGGCAAAGTTTGGCGATCGCTTTAGTCGTCAAAAGCTTGCTTTAATTGGCTCGATTGGCATGGCAATTTTCTTGTCAGGTTTGGCAGTTTTTTGCGATCGCTTTTGGATTGGCTTGGGCATGATTGCGGGGACGGGGGTATTTGCGGGTTTATGCATGATCCCGATGCAGACCGTAATTCAAGAAGAAACGCCTGAGGAAAAACGGGGCATTGTGTTTGGTCTGCAAAATAATGCGATTAATATTGCGCTCAGCCTACCTCTGGCGGTGGCGGGAATCGCGGAGTCTTATTTTGGTTTGTCAAAGGTGATTTTTGCGCTCAGTGCGATCGCGCTGGTTACGGGTTTTGTAACTTGGTATATCTCTAGAAAAATTGTGCCAAGTTCAGAAGCTTAAGGTGAGCATTTCCCACTTAGTAAAAGTAGAAGTATTCTCTGAAGTGCCATGCAGGATAAGTTTTTCTTTGTCTTCTGGTGTCAAAAGTTGCTACTCCCTGCCCAACACCCCAGATCGTGAATAGAGCAGTCTTTAAAAGTGTGGGATTTGAAGTGGTTTCCTGAAGTGTTTCAATCGCTTTATTGGCAATGCTTTGTCTATCATATGAAGATTGTCGATCAACTGTAGAATTTCGGCTATCTCCCTACCAATATTTTGCGTAGTATTAGCTGTGCTGCCGTCTCCATTTTGGACTACTCCTACAGGCGCACTAAAGCTTTGGTTAATCTGAGGGGCTAAATATTCACTTTGTTTCTCTTGTGATGAGAATGTCATACCTTCACCTAGTATTTCGAGAGATTCTAGTTTGAGTGATTGCTCGAGAATAATATTTCTAACCCTATTCTCAATTTGTTCAATTGAAGCAACGTTGACACTACCATTAGCCTGACTATTTCACTCAAGAATAAAAGATGGTAAATCAACTCTTGATAATGAAGTCATATTACTTACATTCCTTCCAGCCTTCGATCGCTGCCATCAAATATATTAACAAGCGAATTGTCGATAAGCTCTTTAAATCCCTCGACTCCAGCGGACTTAAGAGCGCCAACCGTCCGCTCTTTTAACGATTTATTATTCTCAATCTGCTCAACTGCTTTAGTTACAACTACCATCCGATGAGGCGGCTTTTAAATTGGTCTATTAGGCGATGTGGAATATCTCCAAGAAGTGGACGATGCTGATTAAGGATTGGAAACCTGCCCTGAATCGCTTTGATATTTTATTTGGCGATCGCCTCCATATCTAGATTTCAGAGTTTACACAGTTTACTTGACACTCTCCAAAAACAACCCTTGGCAAACCCTCTTTAATAGTCTCGATCTCTTTTCCGATGACTTTATGTCAACAAGAGATCAACTTCCCTACAAAAGAGTTTAGTCGAGTTCCAGACCTTGCACTTGAGAACTGGGTGACATCAGACTAAATCTTGACTTTCTGAAACCTTTTCCAATCGCCTAAATTACCTTGCCGATCGCCACTTTGCCCAAACAGGGTGTGTTGTGAGATAGAGAAGCGATCGCGCTTGCCGTCACCGTCCAACTTTGATTGGGATCGAATAGGGTTTGCAGAGATAACTGGTCGGAATTTAAATTTAAACACCGAGCGGGTCGGGAACTCATGGCTTGCCAGAGTTCCAACCCAGTCAAAAGACCAGTCTCGACCAACTGCTGCCAGAGCATCGGGAGTGCTAGTTCTAAGCCGATCGCTCCCGCAGGTGCAACTTCAAAGGCTACGGTCTTTTCTTCGTAGGTATAGGGTGTATGATCGACTGCGATCGCATCGATTGCGCCAGACTTAACCCCAGCAATCAAGGCCCTGCGATCGGCTTCGTTGCCCAGCGCAGGAATTAAGCGTAAATTTGGATCGTAGGAATGCAGGTCTCGATCTTCCAACCAAAGATTGAGCCAAGGCACACTTGCGGTGACAGGAAGACCGTCAGCTTTGGCTTGAGCAATCAGTTCCACGCTGCGAGCTGAAGAGATTCGCATAAAGTGTGTCGGCGTATGGGTGAGACGAACTAATTCCAATAACGCCGCCAGTGCCGAAGTTTCTGCTATATCTGGAATTCCAGACAAACCATATTGCAACGACCACTTTCCTTCGCGCATGACACCACTGGCAACCAAACTGAGATCTTGTGGCATCAGCATCATCGGTTTGCCTAACGGCTTGATATATTCCATTGCCCGCCGCACCAGTGCTAAATTCGCCATCGGTTTGGCATCGGTGAAGCCCACCACAAATTCCGCTAATTCAGCCAAGTCAGCGATCTGTTTGCCTTCGCAGCCTTTGGTGATCGCACCCCAAGGCATAAAGGGCAGGTGCTTTTGACTGCGCCAAAATTCCAATGCCGCAATATCATCGATCGCAGGTTGCGTGTGGGGTAAAATGCCAACCTTAGCAAAGCCGCCACGACGAGCTGCCTCTGCCAAAGAAGCAAGGGTTTCGCGTTGCTCAAAACCTGGTTCGCCACTGGTGCTATAGAGATCGACTAGCCCAGTACCTAAAACTAAGCCCGTGAGATCGCTAATCTCAGTACCTTCAGGAATCTGTGCTTGACCCCCACCAACATGGAACTTGCCATCTGTGGCGAGTAGTACATCCGTTAGGTAATCGGTTTGAGCAACAGCATCAAGGATGCGAGTTTGTCTGAATAGGGTAGGGCATTGCATACCTGCTCTAAGCGCGAAATTCGGCGGTGATGGCATCTAAAATTGCCTGTGCGCCTTTACCCTTGAGTTGATGCGCCAATTCAATGCCGATCGCATCGGGTTGGGTAATATCGCCCGTGACATCGCCTTTAATGAGGGTTTGACCGTCAAGGCTAGCTACAATTCCCTTGAGCGTGAGGCGATCGCCATCAATGGTGGTGTTCACACCAATCGGAACTTGACAGCCACCTTCTAACTCGCGCAAAAAGGAGCGCTCGGCAAGGCATCTTTGCGTGGTGGGGTAGTGAATAATCGGGGCAAATAGTTCTAGTACTTCTGGATCGTCGGTGCGGCACTCAATCCCTAATGCGCCTTGACCGACCGCATGGAGCGAAATTTCGGGATCGATAATTTGGTGGACGCGATCGCCCATGCCCAAACGCTGTAGACCTGCTACAGCAAGAATAATGGCATCAAACTCGCCTGCATCTAGTTTTTGCAAACGGGTATTGAGGTTTCCGCGAATATCCTTAAATGTGAGGTGGGGATAGTAATGACGCAGTTGTGCCAAACGACGTAGGGATGATGTCCCCACCACCGTGCCTTCGGGCAGGGTATCTAATTGCTTATCTTTGTGCTTTTCGTGAACCACTAAGGCATCCGCAGGATCCTCGCGTTCTGTGACTGCTCCTAGCATCAAACCTTCAGGAAGATTGGTGGGTAAATCCTTTAAGCTATGCACGGCTAAGTCAACCTCACGTTCGATCATGGCTAGCTCTAGCTCTTTGGTAAATAAGCCCTTATCACCGATTTTGGCTAATGCCACATCGAGAATTTTGTCGCCTTGGGTACTCATGGTCTGTACCTCAAAGGTGCGATCGCTATGTGCTTTTTGCAACTCTGCCTGAACCCAGTAAGTTTGTACAAGTGCAAGTTGACTTTTACGAGAACCGATTTGGATTGTGCGAGTTGTGGTAGGCATAGGAAGGTTATGGAGTATGAGACTTTAAGATAGATATGAGATTTATATGGTTTGGCTTTTCAGTTTTCAATGAAAAAACGTTTTCGGGGTTTTAACGATCTGAGATTCAGAAACCCATCTAATATTCAAACAGTTTTCGACCCCTTATCTCAAAATCTTTACAAAAACTTGTTAAGAAACTTAACTATAGCTCTATAAGCCTTTGTTTCTGGGACGCACCTCAAAGGCTAAGCCAAACCTATAAAAAAGTCCCAACCCAAACCATGACAGCAGCGATTCCTTGCAGGATGCGTCCCGCCGCAAGGGTGACTTGCATAGAATTCCTAAGCAGGAAGCCAAAGCAGAGGCTTAGCTTATCGACAAGTCAAAATCAAAAGTCTTCTTCAATGACGATATTTCTCTTTTCAATTTTCTCTATAAAGATTTTAAGGCTGGGATTCTGTTTATACGAACTCAATAGAGTCTTTTGTTTGCAGTATTGGCTGGAAATATCCTGATAATAATCTGGATTTTTATTGTTAGGATCGATCGTAAAGCCCTCTTTCCTTTGAAGAGCTTGGTTTAATGTGGATAAACAGCTTTTGATTTTTGATTTTTTGTTATCGGCGTAATACAAGGGAAGAAGCCAGCACTCGGTGGAATGAACAGCGATCGCAAAGATGATTTTATCCTCGCACTGACCGTAAAAGTCCTCACCGATCGCACTTTTAAACTTTTCAATTACCTTCTCAATGAGCTGTTCGGGAGGAATTTCTCCATTTTCATCTTGGTGCGGAACGTCATAGTATTCATCAGAGACATCCGTATCGATGTGAACAATCACGTATTCGTTGAATTGAAATGATTCTCTGAAATTAGGCGATCGACAGTACTCAAAAACCTGACTCCAGCCACCAAAGGTACTAGATCTATTTGCATCCGTGGTATCTCTTAAGGGTTGCAGCCAGTTCACATCAATATCGCGAGACTCAAAATATCCAGCTAAAATATTCTCAATAATAATTTGGTCGGTGAGTCCTTCCGTAACTCCTGCGAAAGTGTTCTTCATAACTAAAAACCTTTAGGAAGTCCGCCGATATAGCCCCTCATAAATGCTTCGGACAATTTCACGGGTTGTTGTCCTTCCAATGGCTCAGGTTTGAGAATGCGTTTGGCTTTGGTATGTCCGTCTTTATTGCGATAAATCGCTAAAAGCCTTTGCTCGTCATTATCTAAATTTAAGCCGTCCAAAATGGCGGGATTGTGAGTAGTTAAGATAACTTGCTTATCATATTTTTTTGCAAGTTCGACTAACTCTTTAACTAATCGACTGCACAATTTAGGATTAAGGGAAGCATCAATATTATCAATCGCAAAAAACTTAGGTGTGTCACTGCTGACAAACAAAGCGAAGTAAAACATCAAAAACAAAAAGCCTTCGTTAGAACTCTTTTGATCGAAGTAAGGCAGGTTTTCATCTAAATACCTATCTTTAATTTGAATGCTTCTTTCTGAGTCAAAAGAACCTTGAGGTATTTCAAAATCTTGGAACCAATCTATCAGCTTAAGTTTTTCCTTGATCTCTCCAATTTTATCGGATTCTTTATCTAAACTTAAAACCTTGAGAAGTTTAAATAAGCCTTCTCCCTTAATTCCCAATGGTTGAATTTGTCCTTCTTTCTCAAAAACACGTAACGAAGAATTTTCAGGCGAATAGATTATAAAGTTTTTTAACCCAAAACTGCTTTGCTTAAACATAAAAGCTTCTTGTATATATTCTTGTATAATCGGCTGTATATGATTATTTACAGTTTCTATCGAAGCCTCTTTAATATAGCTAGAAATTTCATCCTCTTCAGCGTGTGGATTTTCTTCTTTGAATTCTCTTAGATTATGTGAGATATTATCTTGAATTTTATCTTGAATTTTATCTTGAATTTTATCAATGGCATCTTGAATAGATTTCGTCAATACAGGCAATAACTGTTCGCTTGTTAAGTTATTTTCTGCTTTCTCAAGCACATTTACTAATTCCTCATGTTTATTTATTTCAACAACTTTATTCCAATTAGAATAAGTTCCATTGTCGTGCTGTATAACACAATTAAATACAGTTTTATCAGTTCTCTTTAAACTAATTCTGATCTCCTTTTTAAGATTTTCTTCATCAAAAGCCGATCGCATAAATTCAGGTTCCGTAACTCTAATGCCCCTAGAAACCAAAAACTCGTTATCTAATTTGTTGTTAGCGGCGGCAGAGGCTAAGGCGATCGCTTCCAAAATATTACTTTTGCCACATCCATTCTCACCAATAAATACAGTTACCCTTCCCAAACCCAGCTTTAGTTTCTGGATTGATTTGTAGTTCTCAATTTGGACTTCAGTAATCATAATTTAGTGGCGTAAATGAATAGATCCCTGACTTTTTTGGCGATCGACAAAGTTAGTCTTTAACTGTAGATCGAAAGTCGGGGATCTCGACACCTATATTTTAAGTTTTCTTGCGCCTAACTAGCTCCAATCGCTATAGTTGTCCCTGTTGTTGCATGTAGCTCAATAGCCAACTCGCAGCAGTGGCACGACGGGTTTGTCTGGGACCAAATTCGCCAAGCTTGTACCCTTTAAAGCCTAGGTTCTCTTTTAAAAGCTGCTTATTCTCAGCGGGAATCGATCGCGTCAGTTGCACAGTAGGAGGACGATTTTCAATAAAATCGGGTGGTTCGGGATAATTCTCTTGCCAAGCCTGATCTACCAGACTGTTATCCCATTTTTGCTGAGTCTCATCGTAGCGATAGCCGAGGTAGTACCACAACAATCTATTCACACCAGCATCATCGATCTCTTCGTGAAGGATTGCCCAAATCGTATCTTTATTTAAAGCAGGGATATCTGACATAGGTTCTAGATTAAAAAACAAGGCGATTTCTGAAAATTAACACACCAAATCCTCGAGCACTTATAAAACGAGCTTTTGGAGTAAAACGAGCTTTTAGAGTATATGGGTTATCCATAGTAACTGATGATTCTTTTTGTCGATCGTCATTCCCAAAAATCCACATTCAAAATCGCATCGATATCTTGACTAAACTGCCATGCATCAGGAAATTGGACGGACTTATAACCTAGCTCCGCTCTAACAAGGCGTAAAGCATCCTTAAAAGCCTTTTGGAATAACTCTGGGCTATTCGCATAATTTTTAAGGCTTGGGGATTGTTCTAAGATCCCTTCAATCTCAATGCGAGTCCTGACAATTGTTGCTTGCCACCCAGCGTAATCATACTCGCTGTTGACATAGCACCGTTTTAGGATATGTTCGAGCAATGTAGTTAGTCTAGTCCTCAATTCACGTCTATCTCTCCCTGCCAAGCCCTCTAACTCCTCAATTAAATTGTCTATATCTAATCCTTCAAAGTCCCTAGCTTTTAGTCGCAAGACTGTTTCCTCAATCCACAAATTGAGATCGCTTTCATAACCAGTGACAGGTGGCGAAATTGATTGAGTCATTTGCTTTCAACTCCTTTTTCTTATACCAATTTCAAGTAAATTTGCAACAGATGTGGGTTTGAGATCTGCGCTTAGCTTAGGTTTTTTGGACATGGGATTACCCATATACTATCAAAATCTACGGTACAGCAGCCCCAATCTCAGGCATTTCCCTAGAGTCTAAAGTAATTTGGTTCGATCGCCTAGATTCATCTCACGGATCGATAAAGTTTTTACCTGTAGACAACCTCAAAAACTTCCAACGACTCGCTTTTTCCCTTGAGTTTTAAAGCGCCGATCCCACGACATTCCACTTTATCCTTTACAGCAGCATAAGTTTCTGCTCCGATCAAAATTTGATTAGGCTGAGCTTGACTTTCCAAACGTGCTGCCGTGTTGACCACATCCCCTAAAACAGTATAGTCCATGCGGCGATCGCTACCCAAACAGCCTGCAATGACTTCACCTGAGTTAATCCCAATCCCAATATGAATTGGCTCAATACCCTCAAGCTGATTGATTTCAGCAACTTTTTGCTGGATGGCAATTGCACATTGCACGGCTCGAAGTTCGCGATCGGTCTGCTCGATGGGAGCACCGAAAACAACCATGACGGAATCTCCAATAAACTTGTCAATCGTCCCTTCGTATTGAAACACCGTATCGATAATCTCTCGGAAATATCGATTGAGCATTTGAAAGATTTCTGATGGGGAACTTTGTTCCGAACGGGTAGTAAAACCTCGAAAATCGCAAAAGAAACAGGTGACATATCGTCTTTCGCCTTCAACGATCTGCTCAAAGTCTTGCTGAGACATGAGTCTTTCTACAAGCTGTTGGGTGACAAAACGACCAAACATCTCTTGAAATTGCTTGGCACGAAGGCTTTCTTGCTCCCAAAAGTGTTGCGTTCGCAATAGTGGATTTTGTAAAACTTCGCGTTGGTAGGTTTGGATACCTACCCGTCCATTTTTAACTAAATCTTTTGAACCATCTTTCATCGTAAAATGTTTGTCAGCAGGGAGATAACTTAGAATATTGCGATCCAAATAATCTGCTAATCGTGGTCGCACCTCATTGTCAATCAGCAATACATCAAAAGATGCACAACGTCCGTAACGCCAACTTCCTCCCGTTCCTCGATTCTCACAGATCGGACAGCCAACCTCTCGCCATAGTTCTCTGGTTTTATGACTTTCTGGATAAACCAGCCTTGTCTCTTCTAAACTCGCTGGTACTAATTGACCGCAATCACCACATAAGCGAGGCAGCAGCATTTGTGAAACCACACCCGAAACATTCTCTAACATGTCTCGGCTAGTTAATCCCCAACCTCGTAGGTTATAGAGCACATCTATTCCAACAAAAGGGGTATCGATACAGGTAAAAACCCAATGCCCAGCTTTTGCCGCTATTAGTGCGGCTTCATCATTATTACCGTTGAGCAAATCGATGACAATAGCCATAGAAGGATTGGCGATCGCTTGATGCGTGACATCTAGCCATGCCTGTTCGGATGCCTCTACGCAATGCGTCACCCAACTTTGAGGCAAAGAAAAATGCAGTAAATCGAACAGATCCCGATCCTCGGTGAACACTGTAATCGGAAACCCTTGTTGCCAAGCATGATAGGCAATCATAAATAAAGTTGTTGTTTTGCCCGTACCAGCCTGTCCCGTGACTGGGAATAAACCTGGTTTCCCTTCTAAGATTTTTTGGACTAATTGTCGGGCTTCTACTGGCGAAATGTATGGATCGATCTTAAATTCGTCAAGGCTAGGCTTTTCGGTCATTGGGTGATACTCCTCTGTAAAGGAAAAATTAAGTGATGCAAAAACATCTAACACTAATCAATCTTCCCTACATCCATTGCGTTAATCGTTGATTTATAACACAACCGTATAATGACTTGCCGCACAACCATCGTGTGATTTCTGCCGAGATCTGCATTGCTTCGGATAAAATATCAACTACCCCCGATCGCTTGTCCCGCCAACCATGAAGTCGTCCAAGCGCTTTGAAAGTTAAACCCACCCGTCACCCCATCAATGTCAAGGACTTCGCCAGCAAAATATAAACCGGGGCAAAGGCGACTTTCCATCGTTTTGAAGTCCACTTCCTTGAGGTTCACCCCGCCACAGGTGACAAATTCTTCTTTGAAAACGCCTTTACCTGCGATCGTATAGGTACTTGCCGTGAGGGCGATCGCCAACCGCTCGATTGACTTATTGGGAAGTTCCGACCAGCGTTTTTCTAATTCGATCTCAGTACGGGCTAACAAATACTGCCAGAGGCGACGGGGTAAAGCAAAAGGGCAGTGACTGCCCAGCGATCGCTTGGGAAATTCTTGTTTCGCGTCTAATAGCGTTTGTCGCACCAGATCGGAATGGAATTGTGGTAGCCAATTTACGCGCAAGTTAGTTTGATAGCCGCATTCATGCAGCGTTCTTGCTGCCCAAGCTGAGAGTTTCAGTACCGCAGGCCCACTCAAACCCCAATGGGTGACGAGCAATGCGCCTGTTTGCTCTAATTGATTTTTCGCTTTCTTTCCAGCTTTTGATTCCGTATCTTTAGAAACTAGTTGTAATTTTGCGGATTCCACGCTTACCCCAGCCAGTTCCTGTAGCTGCGGATCGTTGATGTTAAACGTGAATAGCGAAGGTACAGGAGGCTCAATCGTATGTCCTAGAGCCCGAGCAATTTGATGTCCATTGGGGTTGCTACCCGTTGCTAGTAGGATGCGATCGCATTCAATTTGCCTACCCGATTTGAGAATGACTTCAAACTGCTGCTTTCCTTCTTCGGTTAAGAACGAATTGACCTCCATTACAGGCTTCCCGATATCGAGAATCACCCCTGCTTTTTTAGCCGACCAAGTCAGACATTCCACAATCGTGCTGGAGTCATCGGTAATCGGAAACATGCGCCCATCTGCTTCGGTTTTTAATTCCACACCTTGAGCGGCGAACCACGCCACGAGATCGCGGGGTTGAAAGCGGTTAAACGCACCGAGCAGGGCTTTCCCACCTCTGGGATAGTTTTGAATTAAGGTGGCAGGCTCAAAGCAAGCATGGGTAACATTACACCGACCACCACCTGAAATACGCACTTTCGCAAGGGGCTGGTGAGCTGCTTCTAAAAGGGTGACTTGGATCGGAGAAAAACTTTGCTTGGCAGCACTAGCCGCCTGAATTGCTCCAAAGAATCCCGCTGCACCCCCACCAATGACGACAACATGAAGCGATTGCACGATTTAATTCTCTGCCTCTACGATCTGCATCAGTTACCTGTGCTATTGGTTTGTTTAGCTTGGCAAGATGTGAAAATTTCTAGGACTTCATTGGGCAATTTCTTGGTTTCTCTCACCTCTGCATCAACCTTTTTAAAATTGTCAAAGGTATAGGTTTCTTGCAATTTGTCTAGGGAGCAACTACAAAAGCTCTTGTCATTTGTAATCTGACATCCCTTCATAAATGTATTGACCACTTCATTTGGATAGGGATTTTTGGTTTTCTGTTCGGCGCTTTTGACTGCCTGAGTTGGTAGGAATAAGAGCAAACCTGTGGCGATGGAGAGTGCAAGCGATCGCTTACTCTTTTTATACTTACTCTTTTTATACATAGATCGAATAGGTTGGATTGACATAATTACTAACGCGAACACCTAGTGTTTTTATAATAGTCGCAATCCGTCTAAAGACTGAGTGAATCTCTAAAAGTTCCTCGTTCGATCTGCGATTAATTCGCGACCGCAGAGCTTTTATATGGCAGGAGGGGCGATCGCCAGACCCACCTCAAGCTTTCAAGTCGTAGCGTGGCTGTCTGAAGAGCAACGAATTGCACAAGCATTTGTTGTAAGCTAACATAATTCTTGAAAAATACTCAAGAGGTACAACATGGCAGGCATTCGAGAAGTAGAAGGGAATCCTGGTGATACATGGGATGACATGAGTTGGATAGACATGAGCGAAGCAGAGCAAGAACTCTGGGGTATACTTGGCTGGGATGAGGACAGTTGGGAGGAAGAGACCGATCCTCCTGAATCTGACGATCTATACTGGGAAGATCTAAGTTCTTCTCAGCGTTCTGCTGCCACAAAACTTGGATATACAGAGGATTTTTGGGACGAAGAAGAATAACTAATCTTGCTTGTGAGGAGGGTGAAGCGATCGCTTTATCCTCCTCAAGCACCTAAGCCGACTATTCCTCAGTGACTGCCTTACCTCCCCCCCAACATAAATACCCCAAAACCCATGGCTGAACTAATTGGTCGCGTCTTTGCCACAGAAAGTAGCCCAAATACTCCCGACACCTTCAATTTTTGGACGGAGCTAAACTCACCCGTGGGCATTGGCACGATTGTGAAAATTACCGTAGCCCAGCCACCCAAACGCAACTTTGGTAAAGCCACCGCCACAAAATGGGATATCTATGGCATTGTGGTCGAAGCCCATGGCTACACAGATTTGGTTTCCGCCTTGTATGACTATATCGGCGCCGATCGCAGTGCCGAGTTAGCCGATATTGCCCCCACCCAACGCCCAGAAATTCGCGCCTTTAAAGCTGCCGTCTTGCGCATGGAACCTGAGGAGCCTTTGCAACCCGTTCCGATTGGGCCCGTGTATTTGGCTGACGATGATGCCGTGCTGATGTCCCTACGCATGGATGAGTATGTCGGCAAAGGTCGCGGCATTCCAGTCGGTGTCTATGTTAAGGGTGGTATGAATTCGCCCGTATATCTCGATGCCGATTTCCTCTTAGGCCCCGAAGCCGCCCATTTGAATATCACGGGGGTATCGGGATTGGCAACCAAAACTTCCCTTGTGGAATTCCTGCTCAAAAGCATCTTCGCGCACTATTGCCCCGATAACCCCGATCGTGGCGTAGCAGCAGTATTTTTTAATGTTAAGGGACCCGATTTGCTCTATCTCGATCTGCCCCCTGCGGAGGGCGGACAGCTTACAGAGGAGGAATTAGATGTCTATGAAAAACTGGAAATTCCTGCAACGCCCTTTGATGACGTGCATTACTATGCTCCCTTTAAGCCCGATGGTTATAATCTGAATACGCTGCGAACACATCCCGCCCTACTCCATAACGTCTCGCCACTCCAGTGGGGCTTAACCGAGATTTTTGAATATACAGAGGTTTTGTTAAATCGCGATGATGTCGATGCCAAAGCCGATGCCGTTCTCTCTTTGATCGAAGAGAAAGTGATTCGCAACCCCGACATGAACTATACCCTAGGCGTAAAGGTGTCAAACTTCCAAAAGCTGGAAGAGTGGTTTAGTCGCGTGATTGAGGAGATGGAAAGCGAAAATAAAAAAGAATGGCACAGCCATCACATTGCCACGATCTATAAGGTACGCAACCGTCTGATGAATATCACCAATCGCTGTAAAGGCTTGGTTGGCAATGGCGATATTGTCAACGATCTGCCTTGGGGTGATTTTCGCAAGAGTAATATTTATGTAGTGGATGTGGCGAATTTAGAGCCAACTGCCCAAGATCTCGTCTTCACGCGCATTGTCAGCAAGATTCGCGAATCGCTCGAACAGAACAGTCTGGGTGTGGAACGGGTAATTATTTTTGTGGATGAATTGAATAAATATGCTGCCTCGGATGGTAGCGACACCTATTTAAAGCGAACTCTCTTGGATATTTCAGAACGCGGTCGCTATTTGGGTGAAGTTCTATTTTCCGCCCAACAGTTCCGATCGCAAGTCCACAAACGTATCGTCGGTAACTGCGGTACGGGGCTTTACGGACGCATGGATATGGACGAACTCGCTACCCCCGGCTATAGCACGCTCTCCTCTGCAGTGAAAACCAAACTTGCCACGCTACCCAAAGGAGAACTGATGGTACGCCACCCTCACTTTACGCAGCCCGTATTTCTCAAGTTCCCGCGCCCACCCGTAATGCGCGGACAGGACGGACGCAATATCTATCAACCCGTCCCCGATATGCCGTTTGAGGAAGCCATGGTCTATCGCTTGCGTCGCATCGATTCGCGTTTATCCCCTGCAAAGATTAAAGATGCGATCGCGGGTCTCGACAAGGAGGTCGTACTCTCTCAAGTGAATCGCATCGAACAACAAAAGCCCAGCGATATTCTCGGCTTTTTGAAAACGGGTTTGCAGAATGTGCCTACGCGCAAGAACGGTCATAAACCCTTAAAAGTTGCCCCTGTCTATCAGCCCGACGACGATCCCTATGGGGATTAGTTTGGACAGACGCGATCGCAAATTCAAGAGAAATTGGTATGGATCTGAGATGGACATGCGATCGCTGACAAAGATATGTGCGATCGCGATCGCTAAACAAACCAAATTTTGGCGAAATAATAGCTTTAATCAGTAGAGGCAGAGCATCATGGAAAGCGATCGGACCCAAACTAAAGAGACAGTGGAGTCAACTCTTCCCAAACAAAAGGGCTGGAGCATCTGGCTTAAATTGCTAATTACTACGCCTATTGTTGGGACGGTTGCTGCGTTCTTTGCTCTACCTGCACTTTTCAATAGTACCAGTTGTGCTTGTGGAAAAGAAGCTTCTACCTACGTTGGTTCAATCAATAAGGGGCAACAAGCCTACTTTATAGAAAACAACAAATTTGGTTCTAGTGTTGATGTCCTAGGAATTGGGGTTAAAACGGATTTACCAAACTACATTTACTCTACTCGCGTAGCTACGCCAAAATCAGCCTTTAATTACGGTATTTCTAAAAGAGCAGACCGACATAGCTATGTTGGTGGAGTTTTTGTTGTGCCCGTTCCAAAAACAACAGATGTAACAACTTTAGCGATTCTCTGTGAGGCAAATGCCCCAGGAATGATTACTCCTTCCGATCCATTTATGAAAGATGGTAAACCTACTTGTGCGCCCGATACGCAGCTTATAGGACAGTGATTAATTTGTGAAGTATGTGCGACGCGATCGCACTGAAAACCAAATTCTGGCGGAATAATCGTTTTATCAGTTGAGGCATATCATTATGAAAAGCGATATAAAAAGCGATCGGAAAGAAACTAAAGATCTAGATCGATCGCCTCTCCCTAAAAAGAATGGATGGAGCCTCTGGATCAAATTGGTGTTTTTTACATCTTTGACTGGAATCCTTGCTGCAATAATTTTGCCATCTTTTAGATGCCAAGCAGTCAAGTCTAAGCAATCTGAGGCGCGAACATATGTAGGTTCATTAAATAGGGGACAACAAGCCTACTTTACAGAAAATAGCAAGTATGGCTCTAGTATTGATGTGCTAGGAGTTGGGATTAAAACAGATACAGAAAATTTCATTTACACCACGCGTGTAACCACGGGAAAATCATTCAAAGAACAATCAGTCTTTAATTACGGTATTTCTAAAAGCGCTGAGCGGCGTAGCTATGTCGGTGGAATTTTTCTCTCGGAGGTAGCAGCATCAAGTGATGTCACAAGTTTAGCAATTCTCTGTGAGGCAAATGCTCCTGGAGATACAAAGCCACCCGACCCAATTGTGAAAAATGGAATTCCTACTTGTGGAGCCAACACCCAGCCCGTAGGACAGTAAACGATGATACCCGATGTACTGAAAGGTTTTATCGTTCTCGTATTTGTCTTCATTCCCTTAGAGAGAATGTTTGCGCTGCACGGGCAGAAAATCTTTCGGGTGGGTTGGCAGACCGATCTAACCTACTACTTTACGGGTTACTTTATTGGCAAAGGCATCGTTCAGGTTCTCTTGGTTTTCTCGGTACTGAACTTGCAGACAGTACCCGTTCTATCTAGTCTCGTGGCTTCGCAACCTGTATGGTTGCAATTTCTCGAAGCTGCGGCGATCGCTGACTTTTGCTATTACTTTGCCCACAAGCTTCTCCATACTGTCCCTTGGCTGTGGAAATTTCATGCCGTACACCATAGCACAACACACCTAGACTGGCTTGCCACTGTGCGCGTGCATCCCTTCGATCAGGTGTTTACCAAAACCTGTCAGATCGTTCCACTCTATTGCCTCGGCTTTTCCAGTGAAACCCTCGCAGCATACGCCTTGTTTTGCAGTGGAATTGCTTTCCTAATCCATTCCAACATGCGTATCCAGTTTGGATTCCTTAAGTGGTTAATAGCAACGCCCCAATTCCATCACTGGCATCATGACGATTCTCCCAAGCTCTACAACAAAAACTTTGCTGCCCAATTTCCTTTTATAGACTTGCTATTCGGCACGCTCTATATGCCCAAAGATAGAATGCCAGATCGTTATGGTTTAAAGATTCCCGTTCCAACTAACTACTTCAAACAGTTAGTCTTTCCATTTAAAATCCGCAGACGTTTTTCGTTCTTTAACAAATCATGACGATGAAACTCAATCTTACTCTTATCGCCGCTATACTACTTGGTGTTACGGTTGTCGGCACGGCTGGATTTGTCAGCATTGGTGCAATTACCCACAGAATGGATATTCCCACGTTTATTGCTAGTTGGAATACACCCCAGATCTTAGTCAGCAACTTGGCACAGGGAAAACTGAAGCCCGTTCTACTGATTGACGTGCGATCGCCTGAAGAATTTGCCTTAGATCGCATCGGTCGCAGCCAACTGGTTCCTCTCACAGAAATTGAGTCAGGTTCGGGGATAAGCCAAGTCCAGAAAATCGCTCAGCAATACGAAAAGAAACATCAAACCCAACCCACAATTGTTCTCTATTGCACGTCGGGAATGCGATCGACAAAAGCTTACAAACAACTGGCAGGAACGGGTTTAAAATTAGTCGTGCTAACAGGCGGGATCGAAGCATGGCGGCGCGATATCCCAGCCGTAAAGGATGCGGGGATTTTTGCAAAAGTAGAATAGCTGTATTAGCCATTCGTTATTAACCACTGGCTTCGACTCCGCTCAGCCAACGGCAATCGAGGTTCCAGATTGTGAATTCAGGGTATCTTCTTTATGCTAGAACCTCTTGTTTCTGTGGGTTGTCAAGCCTTGTTGTCAGTGCGATCGCGACACCCGCTAATAAAAGCGCGATCGCTGCCATCAGGATCGCATTGGGGAAAGTAATCATTTGAGCGGGTTGCGGAAATAGAAAGCCAAATAGTGCGGCTGCGCCAGAAGAACCACCAAAATACATCCCTATACCTAATCCACCCCATCGTTGTGGCATGACGTTTAGAGCCAGTGGAATAGTGCCATTTAACACTGCACTTAAACAGGCAACCAAGACCAGTGAGATCGCCACGATCGCAAATTCGCCATGACTAATAGATAAAAGTCCTAAACAAGCAGCAGCAATTCCCAAACTCACAAGCATGACAACGATATTGCCAAATCGGGTAGCGATAAACCCTGAAGCGATCGCAAATACCGCCAAGGCGATCGAAAGCGTACCCAAGAGGATATCTAGATTTCCATTGGGGACTTCCACTTGCAATATTCGGGGAAAGACTTCCCCAAAGATTAACCTTGCTGCCCAGCCAATGGCTACACCGATCGCTCCCAATAAAGCCGAGGTCACAAGTGGTAATGGAAGTTGTTGTAGATTTTGCTCTCTAGTTAGTTCGACAGTTTCTAAAGGATCCAAGTCGGGATTGGGAATGGAGGTTACTTGCCGATCTGCTACGATTCGCAGAAAAGCTACGGCTCCAAGTAAAGCGATCGAGCCAACCGTAAATGTTAGCGCAGGTCCAAAACTGAGAATGAATTTAGAAGATAGCGATCGCAGAGAGCCTGTAATACCTCCAACTAAGGTCAAAATGCTCGCAACTTGAGGAAGTTTAGTCGCAAAGGCAAATTTTCCGATCAAGCTCATGGCAGGGCTGCGAAAAATAGTCATGGCGATCGCCCAAGCAATAATTACGCCTAGAAAAATCCAGCGCATCATTTCGCTAGTTCCACCAAAAATCATCACCGATGGAATAGCGACAAATAACGTCGCCGCCAAGATCGCACCAAAAGTGATGAATGGAAGTTTTGTACCCAAGCGATTTTGTGCCCGATCTGACAGTCCTCCCATTAATGGTTCCATCAGCACCGCGATCGTACTTTCGATCGCAAATATCATGCCAACCACAGTCGGCAACCCTATCCCTTGCATAGCAGCAGGCAATCCAATTTGCTGAAGTAGATTGGGGAGATATAGTCCGTAAATTACCCAAGCAAGTGTAATGGCTCCTTGGACTGCGGCAAGCCCCCAAACCTGTAACCATTTTGTTGGAAACAACTGTGTGATGTTCATAAGCTAAACTAATTGACAAGAAACGCCTGAAATTAAAATTTGTAGAAGCATTTTTCTTCTAGTCTTCCACTAAAAGTTCCACTACTCACGATCTTTTGATTAAGACATCTTTGTGGGTAAGCATATGCCCCAAACCAAAGCAAATCGATAGTTGATTTAAGATCGTCCTATCGCTACTAAATTTAGAATGCTGGATTTTATACGGCATGATGATTTTATCGGTTTTCAAAGCTTCAGCTTTCCCCATTCTGTCAGAATATTTGTCAACTCTTTCACAAATGTCTAGACTAGCTCTACCCAAAAGCAGAAATGCTAGCGAAAAGTAAGCCTTGAAAAGTATTGATTGTAGCTCTTTACTTTATTCTTAGCGCTGTAAAATACCTTAACTTCAAATATTTGAAGTTAAGGTATCAAGCATCTAATTATGAAAATCTAGCGAAAAGTTTAAGCGCAAGATAAGAACATGGCTGTATAATTTTGTGATATTTGACGATTGCTTCGATCTTGCCATAGTTTTTTATTAGGTAATGCCATCCCCATCTTAGCTATGAATCAAAATCTGCCAGACAATTCTAAAGAGCGCCACGTTCATCAAGGGACATCTAGCGATGACATCATTCATGGAACCGATCGGGATGATATCATTTTTGGCTACAGCGGTAACGACATACTGACAGGTGGAAAAGGGAATGATACCCTCTATGGAGGCAAAGGGAACGATTTTTATATCTATCACCCTGGGGATGGATACGATCGCATCGAGGATGAAGAAGGTACGGATACGCTGATTTTAAAGCAAATCTGGCGAAAAGAAGTCACGCTCAAGTTGCGTGAAGATGGCTTTCATCTGGTGTTTTACAAAGGCGAGCCAATTGTAGAGATGCGCGGCGTTGACTACGTCCAAACCGAGGACGGTTGTTGGAGCGTAGAGAGACAGTGGGGGCTGTGAGGCTTTCAGCGGTCAGTCTGGATTCCAATTACCAAAATAACCAATTACTGATAACTATTCCCCATCAGGTTTTCTATCTAAGCAGCTAGATTTGGTGGCATTGCGTGCGGCATCGCGAAAGGTTTGGATGCCTTCAACTGTATTTTCATGACCGCAGTAGGGGCAATAGACAATTTCTCCAATCTGGGGCTCAATGTCGGCACGACTCCACCACTGCGTGCAGCGATCGCATCGGAAATGATATAAAAACTCAAGAGAGACTTTCATAGATCGATCGCACCAATCACAACTGTTTTGAGGCTTGCAGTTCGTTGAGTTGGAGGTTTTGGCTGCGAATGCGGCGCGAGAGCAAGCGAATTATATTTACAGCAATGCCTGGTGTTTCATCGATCGCTTCGTAAAGTTGCTGTTGGGTTAAGACTAAGCATTCACAATATGCCACGGCTGTCACCGAAGCCGAGCGCGGCTCAGCATCAAACAGAGACATTTCGCCAAAGCAACTACCTTTATCTAAAATCGCTAAATCTTTATGACCTAGGTGCACGCGTACGCGCCCCGCAATCACGATATAGAGCGATCGCCCTTCCTGTCCTTCCGCAAAAATCGTTTTGCCAGAGGGAAATGAGATTTCATTCATAATCGAAGCTAGGCGCACCAAGAAGTCATCGCGCAACTCCTTAAAAATCGGTACGCCCCTTACGAGTAATAGTCGGTCGATACTAGTTAGCATCGTTCCTCCCCATCGAACTTACCTGCGAGGTAGGAGTATGCACCCCGTTGGGATAGCTAATTTCATTGACATCCGCCATCCCCATTTCCCAGCCGAGGTAGCTCGCGATCGCCTTAGTTTGACTGCGAATGCGCCGAGACAGAAAGCAAATTATATTTATGGCAATATCAGGTGTTTCATTAATGGCTTCGAAAAGTTGTTGTTGGGTTAGGACTAAGCAGGCACAATTAGAGATCGCTGTCACCGAAGCAGAGCGAGGTTCTGCATCAAACAGAGACATTTCGCCAAAACAACTGCCTTTATCTAAAACCACTAAATCTTTACTGCCAATGTGCACGCGTACCCTCCCTGCTATTACGATATAGAGCGATCGCCCTTCCTGTCCTTCTACAAAGATGGTTTTGCCAGCTGGAACTGCAATTTCATTCATAATCGAAGCCAATCTTACCAAGAAGTCAAGGCGCAATTCTTGAAAAATCGGTACGCCCCTCACCAGCAATAACCGATCGATTCTAGTGAGCATCACCCCTCCTTATCGAACTTGGGGGTGAGGTAGGATCTGGCAACCCAAGATTTTGCACATTGTCGCCACCCGTAGCATTTGCACCAAAGTAACTAGCGATCGCCTTTGCCTGTGCTCCTACCAACGAATTTCGATCTTGGGTGAGTACGGGTAACATTTTTTGTAGCGATCGGGGTGATACCACTTGTAAATAAGCCAGTACCGCTTCTCGGACAAACCCTGTAGGGTGACTCAAGCACTGTAGGGTAATTTCCGCTGGTAAGCTCCATAGCTGGCTGCGTCCCACATGAAAGCAGCAAGCCAAGGTCCAATCGGAAAAACAGTAGTTGATTTCGATCAGGTTGCGCAATCGCTTTACGCTGGACATCGGTTGGTAGAAGTAAATTTCTGACAAAATCCTCAATTTCTCAGCGATCGAGCGTTTATCTAAGACAGATAAAATAACCTGCTTTTTCGTTAAATCAACCGTATTATCCAAGATTTCGATGCCTCTAGCTAAACTCCCTTTCGAGCCAGACATAATATTAAAGGCGGCGGCTTGAATTGCCGATGGCGTATACAGTAGTTTCATTAGTAAGAATAAACGTTCTAAGCTATCTTCAACCTCAGCCAGCAACGCTTCTTTTAGCAGCCCAGCCTCTAAAGAAGCAATTTGATCGGAAGGGATGTCTTCGATACCTACCCAAGCTTCTGCCATCACGATCAGCTCTTGTTCGACCATTTGCTCGACACCACTGCGCCCGATCATTTCTAGAACAGTTTCAATACCCACTTCTTTGGGAATGCGGATCAGCGTGCGCAAGATCGTACGTCGATGTTTACCCCAAGACTTAGATAGAGAATTTGCTAGCACAGACACAGCCGCAGGTGTACCGATATCGCCCATAATTTCCCAAGCGCGCAATCGCACGTTCTCGGGGCTAGAATAATTTTCAGTCAAGCCGACCAAAGAATCTAGCGCATAATCTCCTAATTCTACGAGGGCATCATAGGCAGCTTTACGGGTGGCTTTGTAGTGCAACCCTCGAATTACCGAGGGGAAGTATTCGGAAGCGCGGGTGGCAGCGATCGCTTGCAATAAGGCACAGCGCACTTCTATCGATGGATCTTGCAGCAACTGCGGCACATAAAAGCGCAAGGATTGCATATAGGTAGCTTCGGCAAGAGCGCGACAGCCCAACACCCTTTCGGGTTGGTGGGGGCTGGTAATCATCTGCCTTAAGGTATTGGTTGCCTCAGCTACTTGGGGTGGTGTCCCAAGACGCATCATCAGGGCTACGGCTGTGCCTCGAATGATCGGGTTTTGCTCAGAGCCTAAGTAAGAACGCAGACTATTGACATTGCGGTTATTCTCATCAGCCAGTAACACATAGCGCAAGCAGAGAGACTGTACCTGTGGCGAAACATTGGGCGATTGCAATAAATCTTTGACATTGCGGAGATAGCGAATATCTGGCTTGATTAGCATTGCCTCTAGGCTTTGCTTTTGAATATCAGGTGCCATTTGGAGCAGCAAGGGGGCAAGCGACTCACCCACAGTTTGGGGCGCAACTTGCGAAAGTAACTCAATACAAACGGATTGATCGAGATCCGTTTCTGCTCGAACCAGAGACTCCGTTACAGCCCGACGCACTTCCCGAATATCGACTTCGGTGAGGCTTAGTTGACCGCGTTCCACACTCTGAATCAAAAGTTGCAAATAGCCACGCCGCAACAGCCAAATAATACAAATCCAGATCGCAGCTACAAAAACCACCAGTCCCGCAAATAAACGAGCAGATACCTCAACGGGTACGCCTTGCTGATGCAGTACTTGGCTCACTAGCCAGATTAAGATCCCTGCCCCACCAATCGAAAGCGGATCGGCAATCCCTCTGACAAGAGACTGTACGCGACTGCGAAACTGGTCGGGTACGGCTTGAAATAATGTTGGTGCGGTTGAGGCAACAATCGTAAAGCGAAATAGTTCGTCAAAAAACTTGAGAATAACAAAGCCAATCAGTAAACCAAACGGTGCGAAGCCCGCCAGCAAACCTGCGATTACCGTACCAATGGGTGGGATTAAGACCGTGAGAAAAACCCCTATGCGCTCGATAATTCGACTAGAGCCAAACAACTGTAGCGTCAGTTTAAAGATACCCATGATGCCGCCAAAGATGCCGACAAACTGAGCGATCGATTCTTCGTATTTAAGTTGAATTTCTAGCTGGGCGTAATATTGGTAGTCAATTAAGAAAAACAGAATTTGGGCAGCGATAAAAAAGCCAAACAGTAAGGTTACGTAGCTTTGGAGATTGCCTTGCAGTCGGCGCGTCGATAGCTCTCCATCCTCGGTATTACTGTAAACCGCATTGGGAAATGCTTGGCGATAGCGAGTACTGAGATAAAACAGCAAAAATGCCCCTAACAAAAGCATCACAAAAGCCGCCAGCGTAACATTGGCAATGCCAAATAGGTGAATAATTAGGGGCAAAGAGAAACCACTGACGATTTCCGCAATGATAATGCCAGTACTAATCAGGGGGAAGGCTCGTTTGATTTCGCGAATATTAAATAGCTGGTTGGCAGCAATGTCGTTGTTGATCGTGCCAAGTACATAAACAGCTTCGACCCACAACCGCAGTGAAAATACAGCCACCATCAGGAAAATGCCTGTCTGATGTAAGCCCACCCATGCAAAAGGTAGCGGGAAAGCCAGCAGCAAAGCCACGCCCAACATTACGCGGCGCAACGGCAGATGTTTTTGCAACCAAGAGTAAAACACGCCAAGGGTCGTCACGATCGCGGCGGTTGCCATGTAAACCCATGTGAGATTTTCCGCGCCAAAATGCTTTACAAATAAGGCGGCACTGCTTGCCTCAAGCCAAACCGCACCGATCGAAGTCGCCGCATAAAAAAAGAACATCAGTAGGGTACGCTCTGCTTCCTCTGGACGCAGGTTTACCCATTTCAAGACTCGGCGAGATAGGTTTTCGGGGGGCGGACTAGATGCCGTGTTCATGCTGCTTACTGTGTGGTTTTCCTAGATTTATTTCTAAACTTGCTTCTAGATTTGTTTCTAGACTGATTTCTAGTAAGTAGACACTAGCTTTGTCATATATGTGAGGATAGGGAATCTTTAGGCTATATATATTTCAAATATTTTGACGTTATGGTACTACAACAGACTTTTTTTGTTTCTCATAAAGCCGTAAAAGTTTTCCAGTTGTAAATTTTTTGTTGATATTGCCTATCCTATAGGGATGCACCTGCCCCTTACCTTGGGACAACTACAGAGGATTGTTCTGACAACACAATCTATCAATCCCAAATTTACAGCAACAAAGTCTTTAGTAAAATCACAAATTTTTTGGTTCTTGTCCTGTTTGTTTTGTGAGGGCAAGTTTAGCCCGAATCGCTAATTATTTAGCAAGTATTTCCTAAATCGCACTCTGGTTGCCCATGCTTGAAAAAACTGATTTCTTGTCAATATCTTCTGTTTCTCAAGGACATCTCAATGTCTGGAGTACCTGTCAACGCAAGTTTCAACATCTATTTATTGACGGCTTAAACTTGTCTGCAACGGAACAACAAGACAAACGCCTGTTGGGAGAGCGGTTTCATCTGTTAATGCAACAGCGAGAGTTAGGGTTAGATGTGACAGAACTTGCAGATAGCGATCCCCAATTGCAAAAGTGGTTGCTGACTTTTTCAACCGAGCCGCCCACTACGATCGCTGGCGATCGCCTGTGCGAACATCGCCGCACCTTAGAGCTAAATATTCAAGATCGCGCCCAAGATCGGTGCTATGTGCTCGCGGCGATTTACGATCTGCTAATTTTAGGCGATTGTACGGCACAGATTTTAGATTGGAAAACCCACGCCCGTCCCCTATCGTTTGCGACCCTGCAAGCAAATTGGCAGACGCGCCTTTATCTATATATCTTGGCAAATACCAGCGATTACCTACCCGAGCAGCTATCCATGACCTACTGGTTTGCAAATACCGCGAAATCTGTAGCGATCGCCTATGACAGCCACCAGCACCAACAAACCCACCAAGATTTACTGCATATTCTTTCTGATATGTCTAAAGTTATCCTTGATGTTACGACGACAACAACCCAACTCTATTTCGAACAACTACCTTTAGGCAGCGATGAATGTATGAGATGCGAATTTGCCTATCGCTGTCAACGCCGAGGAATTCAAGACTCAGAAGATTTTCTTGCCAGCAGTCTAGAAACCTATCCAGAAGTGGTGATTTAGCTTGACGGTTAAAATCGCTGCTTCACAAATGCTATCGATCGTTGTCAACGGTGTCCCCCTCGCGATCTCGTCATAGGCAAAGCGATTTTACGATTGCGTTTTTAGCCAAGCATTTAAGTCAGCGATCGTTTCAAGGTCAAAAATTGCTTCAGCTAGATTTTCTAGTTGCGCCGCAGATAGTTTAGAGATCCGATTTTTTAGTCTGGGGCTGACTTGACTAAAGACAGTTTTCATCGCTTAGGATTGTGGATTAAATTACCTGCAATTCAAGGCACTAAGAGGCATTGGTTAAAGTGCCGATTACTTTCAAAAAATTACACTTTAATCAATCTACGATCCTTAAGTATGCGATCGGAAATGACTGAAATGGAATCATTAATCTGTGCCGAGACAAATCGCTCGACACCCGCATAGTCCAGATGGGTTTGAATCTTGGTGTAATGACCGTTGGCGATCAGCAGCGATCGCACGGCTTCAGCTTGTCCAGCCATTAACTCCACCAACCAATAGCCCCCAGAGGCTAGATAGCTGGGAGCCGATGCAACGAGGTGTCTAATCGCTTCCAATCCATCGCTACCACCATCTAGGGCAAGGCGGGGTTCGCGATCTCTAACTTCGGGCTGAAGTCGATCGACTTCTAAAGAAGGAATGTATGGTGGGTTAGAAACCATGCCGATGATGTTTCTGGGATCCTGATTCCCATAAAAAGGTTCAAACCACGTTCCAAGGTGGAAAGTAATCCGATCGCTGAGGTGGCACTGTATAGCATTGGTTTTAGCAACTTCAAGGGCTTCAGGACTGCAATCGACAGCATGGATTTGGGCTTTGGGAAAGGTTTGGGCTAAACTGAGGGCGATCGCGCCACTACCAGTTCCTAGGTCAACCCAAGTACCTTCGCTGTATTTAGGCATATCTCGATAGGCTGCCACGATATCGGCGATCGCTTCCGTTTCTGGGCGAGGAATCAGCACGGCAGGAGTCACGGTGAGTTCTAGATCGCGCCAAGTAACTTTCCCGACTAGATATTGGCAAGGTATGCGTTGATGAATGCGCTGCTGCCAAAGTTGCATCAAATGTTCTACGCGATCTGCTTTTGCCTCTAGGTTAATCTCGCGCAAGCGCAGGGCTAATTTATCGATCTCCAAAATCTGGATAATCAGCCAGTCAAGTTCGCTAGTTGGCACATCGTGCTGTTTGGCTTCTTGTTGCGATCGCGCGTACCATTCCCAAAAATCTGTCATAGGTTCTATAAATCCAGTCTCCTCCCCTTGTAAAGGCTGCTGTCTACACACAAGTCGGACTTACCCCCTTTAATTCCCCCTTGTCAAGGGGGAAGACAAGATTTCTTGTTCCCTCCCCTACCCTGCGGGAAGTCGCTTCGCGGCTAGTGCAAGGGGAGGGCTAGGGTGGGGTAATTCCTAGTATTTAACGAATAAACCTAGATGTGTGTACATATTACCCTTGTAAGGGGAGGGCTAGGGTGGGTTTATGAATTGAGTTTAAGGCGGAAGAGAAGAAACTGGTTGATTTGGGTATTGCTAAAGTTATCGTCGCTGACGACAATTAGGCTTTGAGTTCCATCGGATAAATGCGGACCAAGCGCCATTCCTTCTGAATTGTCCAGTCGAATGCCTAAGCGTTCTAAATCTAGTACGAGTTTCTTGCGAATTGGGCGCAAACTGCCTAAGTTGCCCTGTAGGCTAGGTAATTTGGATGTATCGGAAGCACTACCCGTGGCAAATTGCCAGATCTTGATGCCAAAACCCTTTGCCCCATAGGCACGTTCTAGACTGAGAAAATGTCCGCCGCGATCGATGGGCAGTAATTCGGTGATTCCGATAATTCCTGCGGTAGGAGAAACTTCCACAGGATAGAGATGTTCGGCAATTACCATAGGCGAACCCGAACCGAGCACATAGTGGAGAAATCGACTTCTTGCCCCCTGAGTGCTGGGTTGCTTGTCTTGGGTGAGTGCTGATTCGGTTGCAGTAAATAGTCGATAGGGATCGCCTGGGGCACTCCCGATCAGAGCTAAGGCTTCAAAGCCAAAGTTATCCTGCACGCCTTGCTCGATTTCGCCTTTAGGAGCGAGACGATATCTTGCTGGAATGGGGACACTCTGTTTCCACGCCCCCGTTTTTAGATCGAACTCATCGATAAATGGTGGAATTCCTGCATGGGTGACGCCTTCACTGGAAATGAATACAGATTGCTGAGAGGTGAGTGCGATTCCCTCTGGATCCACACCGCCTTGAGCATAGGTCTTGCCTTGCCAATCCTTGAGGAAAGTCACGGCTTTGACTTCCACTTTCTCTAACTTGGGAGCCTGTTTGTCTGAATCAAAATCAAGCTTTAACGTATAAAATCTTGCGGGGGCTTTCTCGCTGCGATCGTCGGAGATGGCATAAAATAAATTTAGATCGCGATCGTAGGTAATTCCCGACAATCCACCGACAGGAGTACGTTCAAATTCCTGTTTGGGCAACTCATAGGCATTGATAAATTCCAGCGATAGGGGCACAAAGGTACGGTCTTTGGCTTCGGCTATGGATAGATGCGTGACATCCAGAAAAATAATTACAAGGCAAATTACCAAAGCTAGGAACCAAGAAATCCTATGAAAGCTGGTTCGATAAACTATATTTCTTAGATCGGGCAATCGCTTATTCACAAATTTTCTCGCTAGTTAGGGAAGTGCGGTTGAATTGAAGACAGGGGATTTTTGCCCTTTTTAGGAATTTTAAGCGATCGATTGTGCTTTGTGATGTTGCATTGTGCCAAGACTTTAGTGTAGTATTTGTAGTATCAAATAATACAAGATTCGGCGAATCTTATTTTACTTAACTTCTACTTAACTTAACCGCACAATTGTCGTGGGGAAATATGGCTTCGTTTCAAGACATTCTTAAATATTACCGCCGCTACCGCAAAGCCTCTGTCTTTAGTATCGCAGCTTCTAGCGCTTTTGAAATTATCGATCTGGTGGTTCCCTATGCGATCGGACAAATTCTCAATGTCCTGTCTGGTCAATCGCTAGATCGCGGTTTGCAGCAGTTTGTGAATGGTACGGCAGCGATCGCGGGTCAAACACCCACGCCATCCTTTTCGCTCTTGGTGCTGATGGTGATTATTTTTATCGTCACCGTAGTCAGAGCGCCGATTCAACCTTGGATTGGGGCTTGGTATCACTGGGAAATTGCCCTGAGGGCGAGGCGCGACCAGACGCAAAAGGCAATTCGCAAAATTTTGACCTTGCCGATCGAATTTTATGATGAGAATAACCCTGGACGGATTGCGGGACGAATTGCCCGTGGATTGGCAAATCACACTTGGACATATCCTGAAATTGCGGGTCAATTTATTCCAAAGCTCTTTCGCGTTCTAGGCATATTCGCGATCATTCTGAGCATTGAATGGCGAATTGCAGTGCTATTTGCGATTTCTTTTATTTTGATCTTGACGGTCAGTTTTAGTAAACTGAAGCGACTAACCGATAAAGAAGAGGTGCTAGATAAGCACCAAGAAAGCACGGAAAGTCGCACCTCAGAAATCGTCACAAACATCAAAACAGTCAAGGCTTTTGCCACCGAGGCATCTGAGTTTAAACGTCAGAGCGATCGCCTCAATCGCGAACTCAAGACGGTTCTATTCAGCATTCACTACGGCTATGTCAAATTAGCCATGCAGCAGCGCACGTTCATTCAGATTTGCGTGTTTGCAGTTTTGGCATTAACTTTGTGGGCAACGGTGAATGGAGAGATATCCCTAGGGCATTTTGTGACGACCCTGACGATTTCGAGCATGGCATACTCAGAACTCGAACCGATTAGCAATCTAGGTGAAGTCTTCGCCCGTCGCTATTCCTCCATGATTCGCTTTCACGAGTTTATGCAGCGCCCCCTTGGTAAGGATGCTGCTAGTATGACCTTCCATCCTTCCGAGCCTGCGCCTACTTATGCGTTTTCGGGCAAACTGGAATTTCACAATCTCAGCTTTGGCTATAGTTCTGAGCGTCCTGTTCTTCAGAATATTCAGCTATTGATTCAACCCTATGAAACGGTGGCGTTAGTAGGACGTTCTGGTTCGGGAAAATCTACGCTCATCAAGCTGCTATGTCGTTATTTTGAACCAAATCAGGGCAATATTCTGATTGATGGGCAGGATATCGCCACACTTGACATCACAGGCTATCGCAAACGATTGGCGATCGTGCATCAAGAAGTGGATGTGTTTAACGGCACGTTGTTGGACAATCTCACCTATGGCAACCCTATTGCCACGTTTGAACAGGTTAAGGAAGCCTGTGCGATCGCGCGAGTCGATGAGTTTATTCACATGTTGCCGCAGGGCTATCACACGGTTGTAGGCGAGCGTGGTGTCAGACTATCAGGCGGTCAGCGTCAGCGTTTGGGCATTGCCAGAGCGCTGTTAGTGGAACCAGATATCCTGATTTTCGATGAAGCCACCTCTAGCCTCGACTATGAATCGGAACGGGCAATTCAACTTGCCATGCGCCGCATTCAGGGAACTCGCACGACCATTATCATCGCGCACCGTCTCAGTACAGTTCGGGAAGCGGATAAGATTGTCGTACTGGAGCAAGGTCAAATTGTGGAAGTTGGCAATCACGAACAATTACTTCAACGTCAGGGGATCTATCGCCGTTTGCATTCTCTCCAAGAGACAGGTGAATTGGTGTAATCTATGGTATTAATAGAACCGTAGGGGCAATTCATGAATTGCCCCTACAACATACAAATCAGCAAGGATCTTATATACCTTTAAGGCAAATTGAAGATATCTATGACCGATGAGTGTATTCGTCAACTGGAATTAGCAAGATTGCACTTATCACAAGGACAGTTAGAAGATGCCAGTCATCTCTGCGAACTTTGCCTAGAAACCGTTCCTGATTTTGCGGATGCTTACTGGTTGCTCGGAGATATTCGCAATCGGCAAGGTCGGCAGTCTGAAGTCATGCCTTACAAACAAAAAGCTCTAGAACTAAAGCCTAGCTTGATTCCTCCCGAGACGCACAATCACTTGGGCATTGTGTTTGTCAAAGAAGAAAATCTAGGTGCCGCGATCGCAAGTTTTAAAAGAGCGATTTCTCTCAAACCTCAGTATGTTGATGCCCATTATAATCTTGGTAATGCCCTAGCAGAACAAGATCTACTCGAGGAAGCGATCGCCTGTTATGAAACTGTTCTAGAAATAGAACCGACCTATATGAATGCCCTCGTGAATTTGGGAACCTTGATTACCAAGCAGGGTAAGTTCGAGCTGGCTATGGAATATCTGCAAAGAACCTTAGAATTGCAGCCCGACTGTGCCGAAGCCTATAACAATCTTGGTTCGATTGCCTATCAACAAAGAAATGCAAGCGAAGCGATCGGGCATTATCAAACTGCTCTCAGGATTGCTCCCAACGATTCTGAGAACTACTTTAATCTCGGTCTAGCACTGTTTATGGACGGTCAAGCTGAAGCGGCGATCGCTGCTTGTCAAAAATCAATAGAACTCGATCCCAACTCAAATGCCTATCAACTTTTTTATCTTGCATTACCCCTACTCTACGATACCGTAGAACAAATCGATGATTGGCGACAACGGGCAATCTGGGGGCTAGAACAATTTGCTCGCGTGATTCGTACAAAACTAAGTAGCCCTGTTTCATCAGAGACTGAGTTAAACAAGAATTGCCAATGGTGTTTAGATAGCATTCTCAGTATCACCAATTTTTATCTTGCCTACCAAGCTCAAAATGATGTGGAGTTCCAACGCCAATATGGGCAACTCGTCCGAGAAATCATGGCAGCAAAATATCCACAGTGGAGTTGGGAACGTCAACTTGCTATGCCCGCACGCAAAGCAGGAGAGAAAATTCGGATTGGATATGTTTCAGCCTACTTACACGACCATGCCGCCACAAGGCTAGTTCTCAATTGGTTGCGCTATAACGACCCCGAACAGTTCGAGGTCTATAGCTATTTTATTGGCAAAAAGCCCGATCGAGTCACCCAAGAATTTCAACAAGCGAGTCAATTCTTTTATCACATTCCCAACGATTTCGCCGCGATTGCCGATCGTATCACTGCGGACAACTTACATATTTTAGTGTTTGTCGATATTGGCATGTATCCCCATACAACGGCTCTTGCTGCCATGCGTCTCGCTCCTGTCCAATGTACTTCTTGGGCGCATCCCGTGACTTCGGGTTTATCGACAATTGATTATTTTCTCTCCAGCGAACTCATGGAGCCCCAAAATGCTGAAACGCATTACACGGAAAACCTGATTCGATTGCCCAATCTTGCGATTTCCTATCCGAAGCCGATTTTACCAGAGAGACTCAAGCCTCGCGCTCACTTCCATTTACCTGAGGCAGCCATTCTCTACTTTTGCAGTCAATCTCTCTACAAATATCTCCCCCAGTACGATTACATCCTAGCTGAAATTGCCATACGGGTTCCCTCGGCAAAATTCCTATTCTTAGCCCATAAATCTGCCTATGTAACGCAACAATTTTGCGATCGCCTAGAGAAAGCTTTTGCCGATCGCGATCTCAGCAGTCAAGCACACTGTATCTTTTTACCAAGTTTAGCAAGAGCTGAATATCTCAATGTCCATATTCTTTCGGATGTGTTTTTGGATAGTTTTGGCTGGTCAGGTGGAAACACCACTTTGGAAGCGATCGCCTGTGATTCCCCCGTCGTTACTTGCCCAGGCGAATTTATGCGCGGACGACATGCCTATGGCATTTTACAAATGCTCGGCGTAACCGAGACGATCGCGCCCACCGCAGCCGACTATATAGAGATTGCAGCGAGGTTAGGTTTGGATCTGGACTGGAGAAATCATATTCTAGAAAGAATGAGCGCGCGTCATGGGGATCTCTATGATGACCGAACTTGTATCGTGGCATTAGAAAATTTCTTTAAACAGCAAGTGAATAGGGGGAACGGTAAAGGCGTATGAATTCTATCCATGGGCAAGACCAAGTACAAGGCTGGATTGAAGCAGCCAGAAAGCAGGAAGCTCTTGGTGATTATGCGATCGCTTTGCAAATTCGCCAACAGATCTACAAGCAAGTACCCGATGATTTAGAAAATCTTAATGCTTTGGGAAAAATTCACCTGCGACTCAATCAGATGGAACCTGCGATCGCTTGCTTTCAAGCGATCCTTACCCTGCAACCTGACTCAGCCCAAAATCACTGTAACCTCGGGGCGCTCTTGGCTTTGCAAAACCATTTAGAATCTGCGATCGCCCATTATCAATCTGCCCTTGCGATCGCTCCAAATCTGCCAGAAGCGAATTACAATCTTGGGGCTGCCCTATTTAAGCTCGAGCATCTAGAAGCGGCAATTCCCTACCTAGAACGCGCGATCGCACTTAAGCCCACTCTAGCAGAGGCCTATTCTAAACTAGGAGCAATTTTATTTCAGCGAGAGCATATCGATGACGCGATCGCGAAATACGAACGAGCGATCGCGGTCAATCCACAACTTGCCGAAGCCTACTACAATCTAGGTATTGCGCTTGCCGCTCAGAAAAAAATCGAATCGGCAATTCTCGCCTATGAGACAGCCCTATCGATCAAACCCAATTTTGTTGAAGCTCATCACAATCTGGCACTGGCTTTACTTCTCACTGGCGATTATCAGAGAGGTTTAATAGAGAATGAGTGGCGTTGGCAGATGCAAGGCAGAACCGCTCCCAATTTCCCGCAACCAGTTTGGGATGGTACGTTCCTACCCAATGCCACCATTCTGTTATGGGCGGAGCAGGGTTTCGGTGATGTCATTCAATTCATTCGCTATCTACCTTTGGTACAAGAACGGGTTAAAAAGATCGTCGTGCAGTCACCAAGTCCGCTAATGCGCTTGTTGTCAGAAGCTTATCCAGCGATAGAATTCATCTCTATAGATAGTTTGCCTCCTTCCTTTGATATTCATGTTCCTTTAATGAGTCTGCCGCTTATTTTTGGCACGAATTTAGAGACGATCCCCCAGCAAATCCCATACATCTCAATCCCCATGGAGGGTAAAGGAACTCCTCAAATCCCAACCGTTCGTTCCGCCAGCTTAAAAATCGGCATTGTTTGGGCAAGTAGCAATAAAGGCGATCGGGAATATCTTAAATTCCAAAAATATAAATCCTGTTCTCTGTCGATGTTTCTATCTTTGCTTTCACTTCCTAATGTTCATCTTTACAGCCTTCAGGTGGGATGCGATGCATCTGACATTCAGGAATTATCGCAAGAATCTCGTCTGCACGATCTAAATCCTCTGATTCTTGATTTTGCCGACACAGCCCAATTAATCGACCAAATGGATATGATTATTTCCGTAGATACTGCCGTGGCACATTTAGCAGGGGCAATGGGTAAACCAGTGTGGGTATTACTTCCGTTTGTCCCTGATTGGCGTTGGTTGCTAGATCGAGAGGATAGCCCTTGGTATCCCACCATGCGATTGTTCCGTCAACCACAGGCGGGAGATTGGCAGGGCATGTTTGAGGATGTATTGAAAGCCCTAGAAACGTTAGTGGGCTAGGATAACGCAACCTCAGTTATTTAGGGCGTTGTTTGCGTCCAAACTTCGCTTGCAGATCGTCTAAGGTTGCAGGTTTTTGAGCCTGAGATTTTTGTTCTTGAGCGCGATTTTTTTCAGGCTGCGTTCCGCCACGCTTTGGAGTCAAGATCTCATGGCTGGAGTTCTTTTCGAGCTTCTTTTCCGATGTCCCCAACGATCGCGGAGATTCCGATGACTTCATGGATAAACTAATGCGTTTCAAAGATTCATTCACTTCTAGAACTCTTACTTTGACGACCTGTCCCACCTTCACAATCTGCTTTGGATCGCTGACAAAGCGATCGGCCAACTGCGAAACGTGTATCAATCCGTCTTGATGTACGCCAATATCGACAAAAGCACCGAAGTTGGCGACATTGGTAATGATGCCTTCTAATTCCATACCAACTTCTAGATCGGACATCGCTTGGACGGCATCGCTGAAGGTGGCATATTTAAATTCTGCACGGGGGTCACGCCCAGGTTTTTCCAATTCTTTTAGGATGTCGCGCAGCGTTGGTTCTCCGATCGCTTCCGTGACATATTGCTTGAGATTTACAGATTTGAGCTTGTCACCTGCCTGAGCGATTTCAGATAAAGATACCTTGAGATCTCGCGCGATCGCTTCCACCACGCCATAGCTTTCGGGATGAACGGCGGTATTGTCTAGGGGATGATCGCCGCCGCGAATTCGCAGGAAGCCTGCTGCCTGCTCGAAGGCTTTTGCGCCCAACTTGGGGACTTTTAACAAATGACGGCGATCGCGAAACGCACCGTTTTGATTGCGATAGGCGACGATATTATTGGCGACACTAGGACTGAGCCCAGACACAAACGCCAGCAGTTCTTTGGAAGCTGTGTTCAGATCCACGCCCACATAGTTGACGCAGCTCTCTACGGTTTCATCCAGTTTTTTCTTGAGCAATTTTTGATCGACATCATGCTGATACTGCCCCACGCCAATGGATTTTGGATCGATCTTCACCAGTTCTGCTAGGGGGTCTTGCAGTCGTCGCCCAATACTGACCGCACCGCGCACTGTCAAGTCCAGATCGGGGAACTCTGAAATTGCCACTGGACTGGCAGAATAGATCGATGCACCCGATTCGTTGACCATTACCTTAACAGGTGGTTGAGGAAGCCCTTGAAGTGCCTCCGTGACAAAGGTATCGGTTTCTCTTCCCGCTGTACCATTGCCGATCGCAATCAGTTGAATCTGATATTTCTCAATTAGCGTTCTCAAGGTTCGCGCCGCCTGTTCTCTTTGGGCATCGGACTGATGCGGGAAAATCGTTTGATATTCTAGAAATTTACCCGTCTCGTCGATCGCGGCAGTCTTACAGCCCGTGCGGAAGCCGGGGTCGATCGCTAGGGTCGGTTTCATCCCTGCGGGAGCCGCTAGGAGCAAATCTCGTAAATTGGTTTCAAAGGTTTTGATGGACTCACCATCTGCCCAAGCTTTCTTCTCGGCAGTCACCGCCGCAATTAAGGAAGTTCGCATCAAGCGATTAAAGGCATCCTTGAGCATATCTCGATAAAACTGCCGCAATGCTGAGTTTTTTGTTTGAATCTGTTGCGATTCCAGATAAGAGAGGACAGTATCTTCATCAAAGCTGAGCGTAAGTGTAAGAACCTCCTCGGTTTCGCCACGCAGCAGGGCTAGCAGATTATGGGGCGCGATCGCCTTCACCTTAGCCTGGTATTCGCGGTACATTTCAAACTTGGTCGTACCTTCTGGGTGCGCATCTTTGAGCTGCGAGACAAAGATTCCCGTCTCGAGCAAAAGCGATCGCAAATAGGCGCGATATTCTGCGTTTTCTGCCACTTCTTCCGCGAGAATATCCGCTGCTCCCTTCAGGGCATCCTCAATAGTCTTCACCTGTTCGGATAAATATTTTGCCGCTGATTGTTCTAGGGATACTGTAGAGACATGAGAATGGTTGAGCGCCTTAATGGCTTCTGCCAGAGGCTCCAAGCCCTTTTCCCTAGCAATCGTCGCTCTAGTTCTGCGTTTGGGGCGATAGGGAAGATAGAGATCTTCCAATTCCGTTTTTTGGGTACAGGCTTCAATTTTGGCTTTGAGATCATCGGTCAATTTGCCCTGATCGGCGATCGCTTGAAGAATGGTTGTTTTGCGATCGTGCAACTCGGTGAGATAGGTATAGCGGTCTTGCAAATCCCGTAGCTGGACTTCATTCATCTCTCCCGTGCGCTCTTTACGATAGCGAGCGATGAAAGGAATGGTTGCACCCTCAGCAAACAGCTCTAAAGCATTTTTGATTTGCCCAGACCGCAGAGAAAGCTCTTGTGCTAGAAGTTGTTCGAGGTTTTGCATTAGAAGTATGTAAGCGTATGTAAGGCTAGGTGATATTGTAGAGCAGAGGACTCACGCTGAGCTACCAGAACAGCAAGGAATCTATGCAAATTCTTGGCGAAGAGTCTACGATAAAGATAGATTTATCGCGATCTGAATAGTAAGGGTAATTCATGAATCTTTCCTACTATTCTAGCCAAAACTTCTATGGTTCAAGTCACTATTTTCAGCATTATTGCCAGTGCGATCGCACTGGCGATTTTAGCCTATCCATTTTTCGTGAAGTGGCGACGCGATCGTCTCAGGCGTCAGCCTTTTCCAAACCATTGGTTGTCTTTAATTGAGCGCAACCTTGCTATTTATTCTCATCTCTCTTTCTCTCAGCAAAAACAACTGCAAGGGCATGTTCGCGTCTTTTTAGCCGAAAAACAATTTATTGGCTGTTTGGGGTTACAGGTAACAGAGAAAATGAAGGTGATTATCGCCGCGATCGCCTGTCTGCTCTTGCTTAGCGATCGCGGCAAATATTTCCCTAGACTCCGTTCCATTTTGGTTTATCCCAGTGCTTATCAGGTAAATGAAACCGTGATGAATGAGAGTTATGTAGTAGAGGAAAGGCTGACAACAAGATTAGGGGAGTCATGGACGAGAGATCAATTGATTCTCGCTTGGGATCAGGTGGAACGAGACACACAGAACTGGCAGGATGGTCATAATGTCGTGCTACATGAATTTTCTCACCAATTGGATCAGGAGAATGGCAGGGCGGAAGGTGTACCAATTTTGCCAAGAGAATTAGACTATGCGATTTGGGCAAAGGTGATGACTGAGGAATATTTAGCCCTCTGTAAGTCGGTAGAACGCGGCGAAAAGACTGTGATAGATAGTTACGGCTCAACGAATCCCGCCGAGTTTTTTGCGGTCGCCACCGAGACGTTTTTCGAAAAGCCTCATTCATTACTAAAGCAGCATCAGCTTCTTTACGAACTTCTCCAACGCTACTACAAACTCGATCCTTTGCATGGGCGTAGTTAACAGTCTTGCCGCAATTAATCAGCTCCATCTCCTCCATCAATTGTACGGTAAGGTTCTTATTCCCGAAGCCGTTTTTAGAGAACTCACCGATCCCAGCTTTCCAGTTGCGGGTGCAACGGAAGTTAAAACCTTTGATTGGGTGCAAGTTCATGCAGTTAGCGATCGCACGCTTGTAGAAGCTCTTGGTAGCGAACTTGATATTGGAGAAGCTGAAGCGATCGCTCTAGCAGTCGAGATTCAAGCTGAACAGGTTTTGATGGATGAGCGTCGGGGTCGGTTAGTAGCAATCAGATAATTTATTTGTGGCGCGACCGCCAATAACTTCTCCAAACTCAACAACGTAGCAATGTAGCCAACTATTTTTGTTTCCCTAATCTTGGTTAAAAACAGATAATCTTAATAGCGCATCGATTTGTTATAAAGGCTCAGCCTAACCCGTGCTAAATACACATAAAAGAGAGAGGAGGGGTTCAAACCCTACGCACTAGTTAGGCTTAGTCCATGGTCAATCAAATACTCGCACTTTTTTCTATTTCTACCTTACTCAGGATTTAGGCTTACCTTGAAGTCTACTACGCACCTCAGAAAATGCTTGCCTCACAATTTCCAATCCCAAATCCTCTGACTGTATATCAGTTCCAGAAGTCAAAATAATAATGACAAATTTACGTCTACCTTCTTGTACAACTCCCGCATTGCCAATTATGGCAGCATTAATTCCTATTTTCCCGAAATCAGATCCTAAGTTTTCCTTTTGCTCTGATCTTTGTAAAGCATCTCGCATGAATTGCCCGAGATCTCCAGATATATTGGTAAGTCGAGTCAGAGTTTCTGCAATTTCTTCCAAATTAGTCTGGTTGGGATCTTGACCTGCGAACAGAATCCCATATTCTCTATCAAATTGGGTCTGTTTGTAACCCTGCTCACGAAGCTGACGATTAATCTCTGCAAAGCCACCAAGACGATGTATTAGACGATTAGATGCAAAGTTGTCTGACACTGAAAGCATTGCATCTAAATCATTTTTAATTTCCTCCAATCTGAGCTTTTCTTGCTTTATATTTTTAGCAACAAGTTCAGCAATAAAAAGCTTGCTTATAGAAGCAACACTACGCTGAACCTGTGTAGTGTTACGACCTACTTTCGCTCCAGTTTCAATATCTATAATGATAAATGATTCAACACCTTTTACTTCAATTGATTGAGGTAGGGATCGATTGACACTCTCTGGTTGGATATCTACTTTTGAAGCAAAAAATACTTCATCGGTTATTGCATCTGGAGAAACGAATAGCAGGGCTGAAATCAAAATATCTACAGCTATCATAAGTTGTATTTCGCGCTTAATCAACGGTAATTGTTCATTTAATAAATCATTTCTATGTCAGATTGAGAAGTAGATTTTTAGCTATGTAGTACATCTCAGAAACCGATTGCGCTGTCCAACTCAATTCTAGAAGTTTTAGCGCGATCACCTAAAAGTGGATCATATTGAGCGTTAATAGAAACGATATAAAGAACCTATATCGGTTCTAACATATAGAACATTATTCTTTGCAATCCAATCTCCGCCATACTCCTTTCCAGAACTCCATATGCGGACTCGTCGGTTTTCCAAAAAAAGAATTGTCGAAAATGCACCATCTTCCCAAGAAATGGCTCCAGCAGCACCTGACTCACTGGTATCGGAATTGCGTTGTATTCCAGATTTTATAACTATACCTGAAAACTGACGACCATCCATTTCGTTGGAAAAATCAACTCTTCTTCCAGCAATATATTTTGAAATCGCAATATCAAAAGGAAGTGGCTGCGGAACATTCAATTCATTCAAGGATGCTTTGATAAATTCATCCACGGTTTCTCTGATAACCACCTTAGAAAACTCAACAAATAGTTCTCTTGCAAGTCTAACCCAATCGATTCTAACCTGCTTAGTTTCGGCTGATGCAGTTCTTGATAAAAACGGGGATGTGCTAATAAGAATTGTGAGAATTGCTACCGATGCAACATTACGCGAACTTCTTATCAAAGAGGTTACATTCCATTTGCCACTTATTATGCTCCAAGGAACCATAATTTTTATCCTAGGGAAATAGTAATAGTAAATTAAGACTAACAGTTGAGTTGAACTGCATTCGCTACGCTTAGGGGCTAACTATTTATCGTTGCCATGTCGATTACAACGACATTATCTATCACTAAGCTTTAGAATTTTATCATATTAGTTAGGAAGTTTTAGAGTTTTATCATATCAAAAAATCGTTTTTTTAAAGAGCTAACTGCCAACAGCCATATTGATTTGCTGAGCGATCGCTTCGGGCGTCAGAGCCAAAATATTTTCTAAAACCAGATCGGCTCCGTGAGCTTTTAACAAATCGGTATAGGCCTGTCGTTGAGGATCCTGAACGTGGGGTGGAATGACACCCACAGCCATAAAATGTTGACCGTTAGTCGCGATCTGGCGGGCTTTTTGGATAGTGAGCATATCTGCGACCGTATCCCCCGCATAAATGACAAAATCAAGTTTGGTATGGTGATGTTCGAGGCGAGCGATCGCCATAAATAGACCTGTGGGGTCGGGCTTACCTGGGGCATCCTCCATCGCCACTAGCACAGGATCTTGAATCTCTAGTCGGCGTAACACATAGGATGCCGAGCCTAGGGTTGCACCGCTAAAAAATCCCCAAGCAATTTTTGCTGTTGTCAAGGTCTGAAAATATTCAGGTGTCGCAATCAGGGGTTCTTGGGAAATATAGCCGTTCCAATGTACGGGATCGTCCCCACGATAGCGGCTTTGGAAAAACTGGACGATCGCCTCATAACTAACCGCCTCTCCGCCTTTAGCCTCTGCGGCAAAGTAACGGCGAGTCAACTCCTGAGCTGCCTCCCAGTCATTATTCCAAATGCCTTCTGCCTTTAAATCATCAATCTGTTGGGGGGTAGGACGATAGGCTTGGTGGGTAAAATGCTCGACTGTATCAGCCAGTGCCCGACGATAAGAGCCAGCGACATCTCTAATTACGCCATCAATATCGAGAACCAAGGCAACTTTTGACAGGTCTATCATGTTAGAGTCTAAGATCGCTAATTAAGTATGTAACGTAAATTTCTACGGAGGAAAGGAAGTTTGTCCCAGTTTATTCTAAAAATTCTATGGTTAGAGAATAATGTAGCTTTAGCAGTTGACCAAGTAGTTGGTAAGGGCAATAGTCCTCTTACCAAGTATTTTTTCTGGCCCAGAGACGATGCTTGGGATCAGCTTAAAACCGAGATGGAAGGCAAACCTTGGATTGCCGATCAAGAAAGAATTGAAATTCTTAACAAAGCTACCGAAGTAATTAATTACTGGCAAGAGGAAGGCAGAAATCGCCCTATGACTGAAGCTCAGGCAAAGTTCCCCGATGTCGTATTTACTGGTAGTAACTAATACATAAAGGCTATAAGCATTAAAAATCCCCTGAAAAACTTCAGGGGATTTTATTTTATAGACAGAAACAGAGATAAGCTTGCTGTAAAAGCAATTACTTATCAAGGTCTGGCATGGTCAGAACAGGCTCATAGGTACGGTTGATGCCCTTTTCAAAGCCAGCCACAGCAGCACGAGCGCGTCCTGCATGCCATAGGTGACCTACTAGGAACATAAACGCAAGCACAAAGTGAGAGGTTGCCAACCAAGAGCGAGGAGATACAAAGTTCACAGCATTAATTTCTGTGATAACACCACCGACTGAGTTGAGAGAACCCAAAGGAGCATGTGTCATGTATTCAGCAGCGCGGCGGGTTTGCCAAGGCTGAATGTCATTCTTCATTTTGTCAATATCCAAGCCGTTAGGGCCGCGAAGAGGCTCTAGCCAAGGACCGCGAAAATCCCAGAAGCGCATAGTTTCTCCACCTAGAATGATTTCGCCAGTAGGAGATCTCATCAAGTACTTACCTAACCCTGTAGGACCTTGAGAAGTACCGATGTTAGCACCTAGCTTTTGGTCGCGCACGATAAAGGTAAAGGCTTGAGCTTGTGAGGCTTCAGGACCTGTAGGACCATAGAATTCACTGGGATAGACAGTGTTATTAAACCAAACAAAGTTAGTCGCAATAAATGCCATGATGCACAAAGCACCCAAGCTATAGGAAAGATAGGCTTCACCAGACCATACCAAAGCACGTCTCGCCCAGCCAAAAGGCTTGGTAACAATATGCCAGATACCACCAGAAATGCAGATCAGCCCAACCCAGATATGTCCACCGACAACATCTTCTAGGTTATTTACCCCAACGATGTTGCCCGAACCACCAAAAGGCGAACCGAGTACATAACCAAAAATGATTAGAGGGTTAAGAGTAGGATTTGTGACAATCCGAACATCGCCACCACCTGGAGCCCAAGTATCATAAAGACCACCAAAGGACATCGCCTTAATTACGAGTAGAAAAGCACCAATTCCCAAAAGAATTAGGTGAATACCCAAGATGGTTGTCATCTTGTTCTTGTCTTTCCAGTCGTAGCCAAAGAATGTGGAGTAGTTTTCTAGTACTTCAGGTCCGCGAATCGCGTGATAGATGCCACCAAGCCCTAAAACTGCCGAGGAAATAATATGTAGAACGCCAACGACGAAATAGGGGAAAATATCCACAATTTCACCGCCAGGACCAACGCCCCAGCCTTGCGTTGCAAGGTGAGGTAATAAAATAAAGCCTTGTTCGTACAAAGGCTTTTCGGGTACAAAGTGAGCAACCTCAAATAGGGTCATAGCTCCAGCCCAAAAAACAATCAGACCAGCATGGGCAACGTGAGCACCCAGTAGCTTGCCTGACAGGTTGATTAGGCGTGAGTTTCCAGACCACCAAGCAAAGCCTGAAGTATCTTGAGTTCGTCCACCAACCCCCAACGAGTTGAAGTTAATTGTCGTCGTCACGAGGGAATTTCTCCAAAAACTTATTTATTGTTCAGTGATTAAAGAGATCAGCTATCAGTTGTCAGCCGCTAGCTTTACGATTTGAAAATTATCCTTAGATAAGAATCATAATCTAAAACCAGTACTTAAGCCGATCGCTGATAGCTGAGTGGTGTAGCTCAAATTACAGAGCATTACCACGGGGTAGAACTTCTTCTGGGAAGATGAAGTTTTCAGCAGGCTGATCTTGAGGAGCCATCCAAGCACGAATACCTTCATTTAACAGGAGGTTTTTGGTGTAGAAAGTCTCAAACTCAGGATCTTCTGCGGCACGAACTTCTTGAGATACAAAGTCATAGGCACGTAGGTTGAGTGCTAGACCAACGATACCAACGCTACAGAACCAGAGTCCAGTAACTGGAACGAACAGCATAAAGAAGTGAAGCCAACGCTTGTTAGAGAAGGCAATACCAAAGATTTGGCTCCAAAAACGGTTAGCCGTAACCATGGAGTAGGTTTCTTCAGCTTGTGTTGGGTTAAATGCTTTGAAGGTCGTCGAACCGTCGTCATCTTGATACAAAGTGTTTTCAACAGTTGCACCGTGAATCGCACTGAGTAGAGCGCCACCGAGAATACCTGCAACACCCATCATGTGGAAGGGGTTAAGCGTCCAGTTGTGGAAACCTTGCAAAAATAGGATGAAGCGGAAGATCCCCGCTACACCAAAGGTAGGAGCAAAGAACCAACCAGATTGTCCTAGAGGGTACATCAAGAATACGGAAACAAATACGGCGATAGGACCTGAGAAGGCGATCGCATTATAAGGACGAATACCAACTAGACGAGCAATTTCAAACTGACGCAGCATAAAGCCAATCAGACCAAAAGCACCGTGTAGAGCCACAAATGTCCATAGACCACCGATTTGACACCAGCGGGTAAAATCGCCTTGGGCTTCAGGTCCCCAGAGCAAAAGTAAGGAGTGACCCATACTGAGCGAAGGTGTGGAAACAGCTACGGTCAAAAAGTTAGCACCTTCAAGGTAGCTAGAAGCTAGACCATGGGTATACCAAGAAGATACAAAAGTGGTGCCGGTCATCCAGCCACCAACAGCTAAAAATGCGGTAGGGAACAGTAAAAGACCGCTCCAACCTACGAATACAAAACGATCGCGCTTCAGCCAGTCGTCAAGGACATCAAACCATCCTCTTTCGACCTGTTGCGATCTCCCGATAGCAATGGTCATAAATTAAATCCCTCTATACGTATTAGTTTTGTATGGATTTTGAATAAGCTTAACACATCTTTACAGTTTGATCCCCTAGGCGAAGATTCAACGGGTAATGATGCATATTCTTCATTCTTACGAGGCTTTAGGCGCTCTAAACCGAGAATTTAAAATATAAAGAAATCATTAAACTCGAAAAAGTAATTATCGCCTGAATGGTTGACGTAAAGCAAGCTCTAGCCATCTCATGTATTGAGTAAATATACTCATTGGAATGGAATTAAGGACTAGAATAGGTATTTTTACTTAGCGTAAAACAATGCTTAACACAAGCCATCAAAAATTTAGATAACTATGCGCTTTTATGACTTCTATCTAACACTAATTATGCAGGTAAACCTGCATTTGGCGATCGCTTAAACCCCAAAATGAGAGCGAAGCATTCACGTAGGTAAGTTTGCCTCGAAACCAGAAAACGTTTCCGCGAATTGCATCGCACCTGAAGGAGCGATCCTTAATTGTTTGTGAACGTAGCTAAAAGCCCTTGCAGGCAAGATGCCTGCGCTACAAATGAATTGCCACTCAGTTAGGATTGCTATAGGTGCGATCGCTTCTATGCACTGGTTCTAAACAGGATAACATCCCCTTCCTTGACGATGTACTCTTTGCCTTCACTCCGCACTAAGCCTTTTTCCTTGGCTGCGGTCATGGAGCCCATTGCCACGAGGTCATCAAAAGCCACGGTTTCAGCCCGAATAAAGGCTCGTTCAAAATCGGAGTGAATCACGCCCGCTGCCTGTGGGGCACTCATTCCCGCATGAATTGTCCAAGCTCTGGCTTCCTTGGGTCCAACTGTGAAGTAGGTGCGTAAGCCCAACAAATGATAGGTGGCGCGGATTAGAGATTTAAGTCCGCCTTCACTTACCCCTAGTGACTCTAAAAAGTCTTGACGTTCTTCGGCAGATAGCTCGATCAACTCTGACTCAACTTGGGCAGAAACGACAATGACTTCTGCTTTTTCAGCTAATGCGATCGCCCGCACGCGATCGACAAAAGCATTGCCCGTCGCTAGATCGGACTCGGAAACATTTGCCGCATAAATGGTGGGTTTGAGCGTGAGCAGTTGCAAAAATTCGATCGCCCCCAATTCCTCATCACTCAAGTCGAGCGAACGGGCTGGTTTACCTAGATCGAGAGCTTCCCGCACTTTCTCTAGGGTGGCTAGCTCTAACTTGGCATCGGCATCGCCTGCTCTTGCGCCTTTGCGGCTGCGATCGATGCGGCGATCGACCTGAGCTAGATCGGAGAGCGCCAGTTCTAAGTTGATAATCTCAATGTCTCGAACGGGATCGATGCTGTTCTCGACATGCAAAATATTCTCATCTTCAAAACAGCGAACAACATGGGCGATCGCGTTGCAAGTGCGAATATTTGCTAAAAACTGATTGCCCAGTCCTTCGCCTTTGCTTGCGCCTTTGACCAAACCCGCAATATCGACAAACTCCATACGGGTTGGCACGATTTGGGCAGAGTTTCCAACCTTTGCCAATACCTCTAGCCGTTCGTCAGGTACCGTAACCGTACCGACATTGGGCTCAATCGTACAAAAGGGAAAGTTGGCAGCCTCGGCTTTGGCATTGGCAACTAAGGCATTAAACAAAGTGGACTTTCCCACATTTGGCAAACCCACAATCCCAGCTTTGAGCATTATTTATCCTAGAAATCTTTTATATATCCGCATTAAATTGTGTCACAACTTTTACCCGTGACGTAAGCGATCGGGCAAAACTAGGATTTCTCATTGTGATGAAAAGCCGCAAGCGTTTTGATACAAGAACTTTCTCAGCAATTGTTAATATCATCCAGAACTATTAACTTTAGATTTTGTTCTACTTGTTCGACTATTTCTTTATACATTTCTTGGCTGACTGATAGACAATTGAGCCAACTGTCAAAATATTGAATTACATGTTCTGAAACCTTGTGATATGAAGGTCGGTCATGCTTCAAATACAGATATTTCATAAAATCTTTTTTATTTTGAATTTTGTCGGCTACCAACATTTTATGAACTTTATCGAGTGGACCAATTTCGATGGAGTTGAAGCTCTTAATTTTATTCTTGATCGTATAATTGCCTGCAACACGCCTATACTCCATTCCTAAAATTATGGCGTGAGGCGAAATAAGAGAAAGTTCAGATGAGCTATCAGAAAACAATTGAGACAGCAATTTGTCACTTTGGAAAATTGGGTGAAGACAAAATGCTTCTATCAAATCTTCGTTATTGCCGTAAATCAACTGAAGAATATAAGCACCTTCTTGAATATGGTTCATGTAGCTAACACCACTGCGCTGTGCGACCTTGCCTTTATACTTTTGCTGAATCAGCCTGTAAAAAGGTTTATCTGCGATTGAATCAAGAAAATCATGTCCCATGCGATGAGTCAGAATGTATGGATATTCATAAAGAATACAAGATTTTTTTTGCGAGGCTGCGGAACCGAGGTTATTGTCCCAAAAGCATATACTCTAATATCTGCGGTTAGTTTCTAGTCGCAAAAATTTATGTCAAGCTGAATTTACAGCAAATCGCTTTTAAACCCACCACAAAACAAATAATCAAAATCCATAATTCGTCTTGAGTCTAAAATCTTCTAGGAGATAACTGTAAGGATTCAGATTTTTGTGACTCGATGCGATCGATCGGAACGATCACAGGGTTGCATTTCAGTTTGATCGAAGAAACATTGACTAGTCCGAGATTCATCATTGCCGATCGCTCTCGTCTTGCAATGAGATCTGATGGGTTGGCATCTAGCCATTGCGTGTAAGCATCAAAAGCATCGTACCAATAGAAATAACCTGCGTAGATTCTGGCTTTTTCTAAATCAGAGTAGGCTTGCTGTATGGCTTGCTTCACTTCGTCATTTTGCTCGAGACGGACAACGCCAGAAAAATTATTGGTATCATCGCCAGAATCAATTCTTACTTGCCAACGAATATCTTTACCTGCTTGCAAAGCTGGAAGGTAGTTGGGAAATGTAAATTTGAGCAATCCTAATTTTGTGACGGTTCCAGTCCAGTGGCACGATAGGTTGATATTGCCTCATGACCAGTTCCATCACGAAGCATAAAGGTAATCCGAAGTGGTTCTCCTTTTGGTATCTCCCCAGATTTTTCTATATAAGCATAAAAGGTGGGCTGAGCAGAAAGAGTTCGTCCCCCGTCCACTGGAGCCAGAGTGTTTCCTCCAAAAGGTGGGTGACAGCGATAGCCCATTTGATCGCTAACAGGAGAAAGTCCCAAACCAAATGGGGATATGGGAGTTCCAGCTAAACTGGGTGAAGAAGTAATAGAAATGCTTAGCAAAAAAGTCATGCAAGGAGCGATCGCAACCAAGCTGTACTTAAGATTCTTGGTAAATTGCAGAGGCTGAAGCATAACAACGTCAATGTCAATAACTTAAGATTTTGGGGAGGTAATGAAATTCAGAATTTAGAATTCGTTAGCGTGACAGTAAGAATTCAGCATTTTTAGACTCGATGCGATCGATGGGAATATCGGAAACAAGCGTACATTTGAGCTTTTCAGAAGGTGTGGCAACTTGTGAGAAAAGCATCATCGCCGATCGCTCTTGTCTTGCTATGCGATCGGAAGGATTTGCCTCTAGCCATTGACTGTAGGTATCAAACGCATCATACCAATAGTAATATCGAGCGTAGATTCTAGCTTTTTCTAGCGTAGACGAGGCTTGGCGAATGGCTCGCTCTACTTCTGCATTCTGCTCTAAACGCACAAAAGAATTAACATTGATATCGTTTGTATCGCCAATGCGATCGGGAAATTCAAGGCGTACTTGCCAACGCGTATCTTTACCTACTTGTAAAGCAGGGGCATCATCGGGCAAAGTAAATTTAAGTAGCCCTAGCTTTTTTGAATTACCGGCCACACGATAGGATGGCTTTGATTGAATATTACTTCCCTCTCGCAGAAAAAAGATGGCGCGATAATTTTTTGACTGAGAACCATCCAAATTTTCAATATACAAATAAAAAGTTGGCTTGTTTGATAAAGTTCGTCCCCCATCTTCTGGGGCGATCGCATTACCAATCATTGTTGTCGGACAACGACTGACGCCTCTGGACACTTGAAAAAAATCTAAGCCTAAACCAAAGGGGGAGGTGGGAGGTCTAGCGCTCGCGGGTGAAGCGGTAGCAATGCTTAGCAAAAAGATCATGCAGGTGGCACTCGCAACCAAGCTGTATTTGGGATACTTGGTACATAATTGAGGCTGTAGCATAACGGCAATGACTTAAGATATTTCTAGAGTAGCGAGCGTAACAGGCTATATGTTAAGTATGCCCCAAAGCTCTAGGTAAAAATTTCGTCCTTTAATTTTTATCTGGAGTCAGTGTAGTTGGGCAGTTTTATCTATAAACTTTTTACCAATGTTAAAGACTAAATGCTGAGGAGAAAGTTCATTTATGAGACAAGTTAATTTTTTGGTAATATTTATCGTCGTATTAGGACTCGTTTTATTCTCGTTAGAAAATACTAGCCCTGCTCCGATCCAGATTGTCCCGAATGTAAAAGTAGAAGCTCCGATCGCAGTAGAGATAATTTTATCTATGGGGCTTGGAGCTGTTATCGCCTGGTTTTTTAGCGTGTGGTCGGGTTTGCAGAGTTTAATGGAACTAAGCAATAAGAACCTCCAAATTCAAAATCTGCAAGAAACAGTCAGTACGCTCAATGCCGAAATCGACGAACGCAAACGTTTGGTGTCTGCCTCTGCGATTGATGTTGAAGTAGAAGACAAGCCCAGACAGATCGAAGCATCGAAGTAATCATTTAGTTGATGGTTGACAGTTGACGGTTGACAGTTGTCGGTTATCAAAACAAGCCAAGTGCTAATTGCTAAAATCTAATTGCTAAGTGCTAACAGCCAATTATTTCTCGGTCTTGCAAATACCTGAGTTTGTAGTAAGGTATTAGCTTCTAGCGTAGAAACCTGATGACACAGTCTCTTACAGAGTCAGTTACAAAAGAAGCGATCGCACTGTTAATCGAATTGGCAGAACGGGGAGAAATTGACCCTTGGGATGTTCAAGTCATCGACATTATCGATCGCTTTTTGTCGCGACTGATTTCAGACGATCGGCGCGATCTGTACGAGTCTGGGCAGGCCTTACTCTACGCTTCCATGTTGGTGCTTTTGAAGGCAAATACCTTGTCTCAATCGCAAATGGCCTATGACGAAGTCCCCAATGACGCGGATGCTGAGGCAGATTGGCTAGCTGAGGATGCTGCGGGGATTTCGCTAGCAAGATTGCCGAGTAATCTTGAAGATCATATTCGTCGTCGCACGGTAGCGCCGCCACCTCAAGCTAGACGCATTACCCTAGCCGAGCTGATCGCTCAGATTGAGGCGATCGCCCTCCTCGTCGAACAAAAATCAGGGAAGTCCCCCAACAACCGTTTGCGCCAAACCAAGGTGGCGCGTAAAGCTGCCATGCGGGCGATTACGCAGTTAGCGCACAAAGAAAATCTCACCGAAATTATCATCGAGATTGAGAACTACTTTATGCTGCACACCAACACGGCGATCGAGATTTCCGATCTAGCCGCAATTTTTAACGACCGCGTCGGTGTATTTTGGGGCTTACTGTTTTTATCGGCACAGTCTAAAGTAGAACTATTCCAAGCTGATTTTTATGGCAAGATTCAAATCAAGCCCCTAACCAGCAACCAAATTCAGGAGGTTTCTTGAGCTTTTCCCCCTTTGTCCACAACCTAAAAATTAAAATCTTTCTCTTCACTACGGCTTGCAGCATCCTCATGTGTGCAAATGTGGTTGTCGCACAAAACCGCCCGAATACTTACAAACCCATTCCCCTAGAAGGGAATGAAGTTACAGATATTCTCACCGACAAAGATATTCCCACGGGACAAAAGGGATTTGCTCGAGACTATGTGGTTCAAGCGACGAAAGACGATCGCTTAGAAATTTCACTAACGTCCGAAGCCTTTGACACGGTAGTGACGTTACTCGGTAAAGATGGCGATGTGATTGCCGAGAATGATGATGCTGCCAGCGACACGACCAATTCTTTGTTATTTGTCAAAATCCGAAAAGCTGGAACCTATGTCGTGCGCGTGCAATCTTTTGGCGGCAGTAGTGGGGGCAAATTTACCCTGCGTGTCACGAAACTAAGACCTGTGAATTAGCGATTAGCGATCGGTGATTGCTCGATTAGAATTCGATATCGATATCGATTGCCGTTTGCTCGAAGCTGGCTTTGGAGTTTGGGACTGTTTCTGGAATATTCGCTTGAGCGCCGATCGTTGTGACCTTTTGTTCGGCGGTTTCTAGATAAGTGCGGCATTGCTTTGCCAAATTCATCCCCTCTTGGTATAGCTTTAACATTTCCGCGATCGCCACGTCGCCCCGATCGAGCAGATCGACGATTTCTTCGAGGCGTTGGACTTGTTGTTCAAAGGACTTGGGCATTGTTAAGGGAGAAGGTAATTGGGAACGACTAAAAGCTAATCGCTATTTTCTTGTGGAATTACTAGTTCAATTTTGGCATGGGCGATTTCAGTATGACGGACAATTTCGATGCGATCGCAGTTTGATAGGGATTCATGGGCAGCGATCGGACAATCTTGGTAGCGTAACAGGGCAAAGCCACGCTGTAATGGCGCTAAGGGGTGTAAAGAATGCAGGTGGGATGCGATCGCTTCGAGTTGGGTCTTGGCTTGACGGAGATTGCGCGTCATGGCTTTTTGCATCAAGCTCTCAGCTTCATCAATTTGCTGCTGATAGGTTTTAATCTGACTGTTTATATTCTGAAAGCCGTAGCTATTTATGAGTCCGTCAATTTTTTGCTGATATTGTTTTAGCGTCAAATTCATGTAGGTCGTTAGCTGCTGTTGATAGCCATCAATCTGTTGTAAGAGCTCGGCGCGATCGCATTGGGTCACCAATTCAGCCGCCCCTGTGGGAGTTGCTGCCCGCACATCTGCGACAAAATCCGCGATCGTGAAATCGGTTTCATGTCCTACGGCTGAGACAATAGGAATTTTGGACAGGTAAATAGCCTCGGCAACTTCTAGGCTATTAAATGCCCAGAGATCCTCCAACGAGCCACCACCGCGACCCACAATGATGACATCCAGATCGATCTGATTGAGCCGCCTGATTGCCGCCGCAACTTCGATAGGAGCCGTATCGCCTTGAACTGTAGCAGCACAGACATAGACATGGCAGTGAGGCGATCGCCGTTTTAACGTGCTGAGAATATCTTGAATGGCTGCGCCTGTGGGGGAAGTAACCACGCCGATTTTGAGCGGTAGCCATGGCAAAGCTTGCTTGATTTCTGGGTTGAAAAAGCCCCGTGCTTGTAAATCTTGTTTGAGCGCCTCAAACGCCAGATATAGATCGCCTTGACCCGCAGCCACCATGCTATCGCAATCAATTTGATATTTCCCTCTGGTTGGGTAAATCGTGAGTTTCCCGCCAACAACTACTCTCATCCCATCCGTGGGGATAAATGCTAAAGGCTTACTGCTCCACATCACGCAATCAATCAGGGCAGCGTCATCCTTGAGGGCAAAATAACGATGTCCTGAGTAAGCCGTTTTGAAACCTGAAATCTCCCCTGTAACCCTGACTTCACCAATACCTTCTTTGAGTAATTGGGCGATCGCTTGGGTGATTGCAGAAACGCTAACGGCTCCGTCAATGGCTTTACTGGTCGAACGTTTCTTGGTCACCTTAGTATTTTAAATATAGCGATTTTCAAGCTTAGTTTAGTACATTCTCAATCTTGAAAAGATTCAAGATAGCTCTAAAGGTGAATCTAGAAAATCTATTTCAAATATTTCTGCAAAAGCAACGGTAACTTGATTTCGGACTTTTGCGAATTCTACATTGGGAATGAATTGAGACAGACTACAGCAGGTGCGATCGCTGATTCCACAGGGCACAATTCGCTCGAATCCTGCTAAATCCATATTCACATTTAGGGCAAAGCCATGCATCGTAATCCACCGACTGACTTTGATGCCGATTTGGGCGATTTTTTGTCCATCCACCCATACTCCAGTTAAGCCTTGAATCCGACTGGGGGAGAGACTGTATTGCTCCAATACATGAATGATGACTTGTTCTAGCTGCCGCAGATACCAGTGTAGATCTTGCTTGTAGGCATTTAAATTTAGGATTGGATAACCGACTATTTGACCTGGTGCATGATAGGTAACTTCTCCACCCCGTTCGATGCGATGGCATTCAATCTCAGGATTGCTTAAATCAAATTTGAGGAATTCCAAACTGGAACCCTGTCCTAGGGTGTATACGGGTGGATGTTCCATTAATAGAAGGACATCGGATAACTGACTATTTTGCTGACGTGCCAGCATCAGCTCTCTTTGCCATTGCCAAGCGGTCAAATAGGGGATGGGGCGATCGCTTTGATATAGATAACAAGGTCGGCTCACGATCGCTCACGATTTAAAGAATGGATTGCCCAACGCAGATAGCCTTGACTGGCAGCAATCACAGGCACAGCAATAATCTCTGGTTCGCTATAGGGGTGCAGCGATCGCAGCCTTGCTTCTAAGGCATCATAGTTTCTCAACAAGGTCTTGATCATGAGTAAAAATTCTGGCTCCGTACAGATTTCTCCCTGCCAAAAGTAGGTCGAGATCAACCCGGGAAAAACCTGTACGCAGGCGGCATGATGTTCTTCGACTAAAATCTGTGACAACCTCGTTGCCATCCCTTGATCTGGCAATGTTGTCATCACAATGACTAAATCATCATCCCCTTGCATAAGATCTGAGTACATCAGGCGTTTACATGCTATGCATTACATAAAAAACTGAGCTAGAAAAATTACAATTTCTAGTCCGAATATCTTGCAGCATACAGCACTCTTTTGCAATTTCATCATTCTGGAATCTGACTTTGCCATCCAAACTTCCAGAATGACGACAGTTAGGTTGAGGGACTTTCTTGACTTTCGGGAGTTGTCTCGACTTTGCTGGAATTTTGTTCTGCTTGCCGCTGCCGTTTTTTTCGTTCGGCTTCCACCAAATCAACCATCATCTGGCGGGCTTGGGCAACTTTCTCAAGGTTAGAGCGATAGAGATCGAGGTCTTTAAATAAGCGTTCGGAGCCGATCTTTAAAGCTTCACCTACCTGCTTAATTAGGTCTTGGCGTTTGTCATTGTCAGCGATCGCCTCAGGATCGACGATTTCTAGCAATGTAAAAATGCCGACAGCAAATAGACGGCTGTACTTAAATTTGGGGTTTGCCGCGATCGCGCGCACCTGTGGCATCAAAGGATCGAGATTGACATTGGCTTCTAAGGTTGTCAGCAAACTTTTGACCTCAGCAGGCGATCGCATGGCAAGTTCGCTGAGTTGAGAAGCTTCTTGGCGCAGTTGCTCGGGGTTAAAGTGCAATGCTTGAGCTAAAGCCGTAAAAATCGTGTGACGATCTGCTTCAGGACTGTAGCCAACCGTGAATCGGTCAAAAGCAGTTACGACACCAAGTCCAAAGATGGAGTCATAGGCAAAAGGCTGGCTCACTATTAGCAGATGGATCTCTACCAACAGTTCGTCGATTACACGGCGGTAAATTGAATTTACAGGCTTGGGAAACCCTCTGTAAAAATCACGTTTGGTATCAGAAACAGTGCGAACAGTATTCACGATGGACAAAAACCTAAAGGCAAAATTAATAATTCCATCATCTCATAGATAGGAATCTAGGCATTCTGCTAAGGGAGGATTTATCTTAAGGTGCGACAAATTTTAGAGCGTTAAAAGTCTAATAGACCTGTACCCATTCATGAACTTCATAGTCTGTCCAAATTTGGTTTTGCCAGTAAGGATCGGACTCAATTAACTGTTTTGCCAAGGCTTCATCCTCCGCTACATAGACGGCAAAGACCTTGGTTACATCCTGTGTCGGTCCAATCGTGGTTAACTGCCCTGACTCATGCAGAGCCTTAAGGTTATCGAGATGGGCTTGGCGGTAGGGGGCACGCTTTTCTAACACATTGTCACAATAGCTGCCCCACATCACGTACTTCTTCATAATTTAGAAATCTTCAGCTTTCATCATAATTAGAATACTTAAAGCTTGAATATCCAAGGATGAAGCTTATTTAAAACAAAATTTATCAACGATCAGGGCAAGGGCTGTGGCAAAGATGGTGATGCCAATTCCGACAAAAACATTTTGACCTTGACTGACACTAATACAGGCAACCGTCCCAGCTCCCATTGCCGCTGTAACTGCTGCGACGAGAGGATCTTTTGTGGTGTTCTTGTACATGATTTTTAAGCCTTATCAGGAATAAGTTTTTAAATAACGGTTGAAAAATAGCAGTCAGTAAAGTGAATCGCTAAAAGTTGCTTTCACGACTAACAACCTACAACAGTCAAACGCTTACCTAGTAATTCTCAATAAATCTTTTACAAATCCCTGTAAAGAACTTAATACTCGTTAATAACTTAAAGCCTATTTAATCAATGTGAAACTATCGACGAATAGGTCAAACGTCTTGTCTGGCGAAGTGTCTGACTCTGGTTTATAGGAATAGATTCGATATGAAAATTTCTCTACATTAATTAATAAAACTTTAACTCGCCAATTTGCAGAGGTTCCTGATTTGTTGGCGATTTTTTGCGTATATTCCAACTGAGAACCTGACTTGCCACCCTTGCTTTTGACATCATAGGCAGTAGATTTTAGGCCTTTGGGCGTTTCAGCGGCAGGTTCTAAAGCAGTTACGGATTGACTGTCCGATTTATCCATGGGAATCCGCGCTACGATCGCATAGCTTTGGTTATTCGGGTCAGAGGAAGGCGAACTAAACCGTACCAGATTTTGCCCAGAGGCTTCTAGCCCTTCATCTTGAACCTGCCAGTCTTTGGGATAGCGTAGGGTATAGCCCGCTCCAGAGAATTTGTTGGTGCTGTCAGGCTTAGCATCTTCGGAACTACATAACTCGATCGCACTGCCATCTTGATTGGTATGCAGGGTATAGCGGCTGCTCTCAGCTTGCAGCACAATTTCAAACCCAGTTTGGGTAGGCGCAACTGTTTGGCACAGGTCAGCTTGACTCAATTGCTGGACGGATTGGGCTTGGGTAGCGATCGCCACAGAGGTTGCCAGTTTGAGTTGCGATCGGAGATAGCTCTCAGCTTTTTGGATCGCTTCCGGCGGCACGCTTGTGGGTGTTGATTGACAGGCAGTTAAAAGAGAGAGCGTGGAAAGCCCTATACCGCATACAGAAAGTTTAAACACAGAAGGCCTAGGAATAAAGCGCATAATCAGTTACTGTAGCGCTCTTCGGCAAAAGGTTCGCCGCGACGATGATAGCCATTGCGCTCCCAAAAGCCCAGCTTCTCTTGTTCGAGAAACTCTAGTCCATTAATCCATTTCGCACTTTTCCAAGCATAGAGGTGTGGCACGACCAAGCGCAAAGGCCCCCCATTATCCACGGGTAAGGGTTTGCCTTGCAGGGTATGGGCAAAGAAATTCTGTTCGAGCAAAAAATCATCGAGGGCAATGTTGGTGGTGTAGCCGCCATAGCAATGCTGCATGACATGAGCAGCTTTGGGGTCGAGTTCTACCAACTTCATAAAATCCAACACTTTCACCCCTGTCCATTGCACATCTAGCTTTGACCATGTGGTAACGCAGTGAAAGTCGATGGTGAAATCATGTTGTGGCAATGCCATTAAATCCGACCAACTAAGGGTTATCTCTTTGGCAAGTCCCCAAACCTTAAACTGCCATTCTTCGGTTGTGACTTGAGGTGTCGTGCCATAGGTCATAATCGGAAATCCGTTAGTCAAGCGCTGACCAGGTGGCACTCGGTTATTTCCTCGATCTTGAGACTTGGAAAATATACCCCCAAACATAATTCACCTATGTTGATGCTTAATTTAGTTGTGGCTATTATAAGCCCCCTAGCCCCCAGAAGTGGGGGAACAGAATCTCTTAAAGTTCTCCAGTTGTTACAGGCTGAATTTCTGCCAAGGTAAGTCGCTCTTGCCATGCAGGATTAGATCGCGGGTAATCTGAGCCGTGATCGGAGCCATCAACATTCCGTTACGATAATGTCCGATCGCTACCAAAACATGGGGATGATGCGGTAAAAATCCTAAAATGGGGGCTTTGTTCGCTTTGGGGCGAGGGCGATCGCCTGCCCAAGTCTCTAGAACTTTAGCCTTGGCAAAATCGGGACAGAAAGCGATCGCACTTTCTAACAATAAGGGGATATTCGCTTCCATGGGCAACTGCTGATTTGATTGGGTGGCTTCAAATTCAACAGTTGCACCGACCCAATAGCGATCGCTGCCAAGCGGCACAATATTAATGTAAGGACCTTCGCTCGGTTCGGCATGGACGACTTGCCGCAAATTTAAATTGGGTACATGGACGGCGATCGCCTGTCCGCCCACCGCTTGCAATAATTCTGCATCTGGCTCGTCGGTTGAGCATTGGGTTGGCAATAAAGTGGGTAATAACGGGGCAAGCAAAGCATTCGCGCCCATTCCAGCCGTGATTACGATCCAATTTGAGTCCGAGTGGGAATGCGATAAATCTTCGGGTAAATCTTGCAAAGAAGCGATCGGGCAATTCCAGCGAAACTGCACGCCATTCCGCTCAGAGGCTTTGACCAAGCTTTGGACAAATTTAGTTGGGTGAATGGTGCGATCGCAGGGACTATACAATCCACCACTCACTTGAAACTGAGGATATTGCACGCCGAGGTCTGGCTGACTGAGCCAATGTAATGGAAACCCCTGGGCCTCGCGGTAAGGGATCAAGGTTTGACACCTCGCCGCAGCTTCAGAGTCGCCATAGAGACAAAGAATGCCCCGATGGTAGGGAATCTCTTGTTCCGTTGCGGCAGCTAACTCATCCACGAGGCGATCGTAGTGACACAGGCTTGCCAGACGCAGCATCACTAAATGCCCTCGCATTGTTTGGCTACAGGCAGCCATCAAGACCCCCAAAGCTGCCCCAGTCGAACCTCGAGCAGGGTGTGACGCTGCCTCTAATACGACGATCTGAAGGTCAGCCTCATCTGCGACTTTACTTAACTCGTAGGCAAGGACTGCACCAACCACACCACAGCCGATAATTGTGACTTGGCTTGTCATGCTTTCATGGCGCGATCGCTACGATCCTGATGAGGTGCGACGACGGCGAGATGCCGCAGGCGACTGAATCGGTGGCTCCTCCTTCTTAGTCCCAGAATCTTCTGTGGATTCAAGTGCAGCCTTTGAAGGCTTACTGCTCGACTCACCATTCTGGACTTCTACCGACTGAGAAAGTTGCTCTGGTTGAGCCGCAAAATCATCGGAAAAATCATCGGGCCGATCGAGGCGATCGTACTCATCATCTTGGTCTGACGTTGGACTGATATCCAATAAGTCATTGCCATCCGCAGATCCATCGGCCGCATCAGAAATTTGCGATGCCTGAGGAACCTCCAAAGCTGGAATTTGGGGAGCCATACCCGGCAAGGTCACCGTCACAATGCTATTGCGCGGATCTTTGACTTCGCGATCGACCAACAGCAAGGGAGAAATTCCCATAAAGGCATAGATATCTTGCTCTTCTTCCGTCATCTCCACAACCACAATTTCGGGTGGCTCAAGTTTAGGTCGGGGTGTTTCACGACGACCGATCCGCTCTTGGGGGATGACTTCTGGCTCGGCTTCAACGGGAGGTGGCGTTGGAACCACAGTTCTGGCTGAAGACAATACGGGAACTTTAGAGGGTGGCTCTCTTGTCTCAAATCGAGGCTCTATACGCGACTCAGGTCTTGGTTCAGACCGAGATTCCGTCCGTAAGCGACCTTCACGCCCTTCACGGGTTTCGATCGCAATGGGTGGCTTTTCTGAATCGCGGGTTTCACGGGCATCGCGATCGCGTCCGGGGGGAGCATTGCGTTTGCGACGGCGAGAATTACCGTTGCGTTCTTGATAGCTAGGATGGTTGACCAGATTGGGTTCAATTCCGCCACTGAGTGGGGAATCATCCTCTAGCAGCTCTGTCGTCAAATCGAGCTTAGAGGTATAGCGGGCTTCCCACTGACGGGTTGTAGAGTCAACGGTTTGCGCGGCCGAGTCACCGGGTAAATGCACCAGATGACCTAGACCGTTACAGGTGGGACAGGGACGACCAAATAGCTCGTAAATGCTTTGACCTTGACGTTTGCGGGTTAGCTCTACCAGCCCCAATTCAGTCAATTGGGCAATTTGAGGGCGAGATTTATCCGCACGGAGGGCTTTGTTAAAATGCTCTAACAGTTGCATCTGATCGCGGCGCGTGTCCATATCAATGAAGTCCACGACGATCACACCCGCAATGTTACGCAGTCGAACTTGACGAGCGACCTCGGCGGCTGCCTCACAGTTTGTCCATAAAACGGTTTCGCGAGATGTCTGAGATTTTGTAAAGGAGCCAGAGTTAACATCAATCACCGTAAGCGCTTCGGTTGGCTCGATGATAATGTAACCGCCACTGGGCAGATCGACTCTGGGTCTTAATGCTTCGCGGATGGCAGCATTGACGCGGAAATATTCCAGAATTGAAGCCCGTTCGCGATGTTGATCGAGCGATAGGCCACTGGGAATTTTGCCATCCCCCCAATTGAGTAAATGGTGTTTGACTCGTCTCAGCCCATCACTGGTATCGGTGACAATACGGTTGACTTCGCTGGAGTACAGATCGCGCAGTACTTTTTGAATGAAGTCGCGATCGCGATCGAGCAGACTGGGATGACGGGTCGTAGAAGCATCCTGTTGAACCGCTTCCCACTGTTTTTGGAGATTGTCTAAATCTTCAATAATTTGCTCTTCGGGCATGCCTTCAGCTTCGGTGCGTACCAACAGCCCCATGCCCGAGGGTTTGATTAAAATCGCCAAGGCTCTGAGCCGATTGCGCTCAGTTTCAGTGCGAATACGACGAGATAGGTTTACCCCCCGTCCAAACGGAATTAATACGACATATCTGCCTGGTAGCGAGATATTGCCTGTGAGGCGAGGTCCTTTATTGCCCGTAGGCTCTTTCATGACCTGCACCAAAACCCTTTGCTGCGGAGACACCAGATCGCTGATGTTGCCCGCAGAACGGCGCATTTTTAAAGGACCTAGATCGGTAATGTGAATAAAGCCATTTCGTTCCCCATCGCCAATATTGACAAAGGCGGCATCTATGCTGGTTAAAACATTTTCGACCACACCTAAGTAGATATCCCCGACTTGATGCGTCCCAGTGGCAACGATAATTTCTTCAATCTGGTCTTCGCTGAATACAGCAGCCGTCCGATGCTGCTCAGCAATGATAATTTGCTTGGGCATCCAATTTCCTCAGAATTTTTGAGTTAGTTGAGCCAGTCTAAGAACCCATAATGCTTAGTGGCTGCTTGGGTGGCTGTTAAGAGCATGACACACCCAAAATCTTAAGAGCTAAAAGCTCAAAGTACAGATTACAGTTGATGTTTTGCCTATGCTCTACCCTTGTCATCTCTAAAGAGATTTAAGTATTAGTCCATGATCTGATTCGATCTGACTCAGGCTTTTGGCTAACATCTCACACCTTACCTTTTGTCACCTTACCCTTTGTACTTAGCCACCAAAAATTCAGTTTTGGAGCTAAAAGCTTAAGTCTACTGAAACTTACTGAGTAAGAGATTCAGTGCGTTTTAGTAAATTTTAGAGTTTAGTAGATTTGAGTCTCAAATTTAAGTTTCAAATATAAACTTGGAACCTTGAGTTAAAACCGTTGCTAAATCAAGGAATGGTATTGCTAAATTGAGGATGGGGTTTTCCCGATAAGAGAAATCACCGCTTCACCCTTTATTCATGCATTCTTTAATGTTTATGCAACGCTAAATCCAAAGCTAAATTTGGGCTAAATGCTTGTGTGGTGCAAGATCTGAAAGCTACTGATTTGACAGCATAGCAATACAAACCGTCACAAATTAAACGTCAATAACTATACCCGCAATTTCCGTATATAGTCAGTGAAATTTGAAATTTAACTTAGCGAAACTCTTAGACCGACTATAAGCTACACGTACCTAAGTAGACTGCCTAAACTTATGACTTAACTTTTACAAGTGACATCAGGTCTTGAGGCATAGGTGAAAGCAACGCAAGCAAGATATATTCTTTTGCTCGGTTATATGTAGCCTAGTTTAGTATTATAGCGTAGCTTTGAACGATAGAATTGCTGAGGTGTTTTTAAGCGTGAGGATATTCCCCTGATTACTCGCATCGTCTTAGTACGTCATGGTGAAAGTACATTTAACACCAATAATATGGTGCAAGGTCGCGGCAACCTAGATCGACCAGAACTTCAGTCCGTCTTGACCGAAAAAGGTCAGCAACAAGCTGGCTTGGCAGGTGCTGCTCTTGCCAGTTTGCATTTTGATGCGGCCTATGTCAGCCCTTTGCTCCGCGCTCGCCAAACGGCTGAGCAGATACTGGCAGCTAGTTCTAGTCCGCCACCCGTTACGTTTCATGAGGGTTTGTGTGAAATCAACCTGCCTGCATGGGAGGGGTTGACTTTTGACGAGGTGCGATCGCAATTTCCCGATCAATTTCACAATTGGGAGCACGAGCCGCATAAGTTGGTGGTTAGCGATCGCTACCCCGTTCTCGATTTGTTCGAGCAGGCAAAGGCATTTTGGCAAGAGACTTTGCCCAAGCATGTCGGACAAACGATTTTGATCGTCGGTCATAGTGGCGTCAATCGTGCCTTGATTTCTACAGTTATCGGACTAAAGCCAGCGCAGTATCACCATTTGCAGCAGATTAACTGTGCGATTAGCGTCTTAAATTTTGCAGGGGACGATCTTTCAAATTTAGGTTCGGATTTAAGCAAAGTACAGGTGCAGATGGAGTCCTTGAACTTGACAAGCCACCTCAGTTCCCTAACCAAAGCGGTTTTGCCGCCAACCCGTAAAGTCCATATCGGACCGCGCATTTTACTCGTGCGTCATGGTGAGACCGATTGGAATCGTCAAAAACGTTTTCAAGGACAAATTGACGTGCCCTTGAATGCCAAGGGTGAAGAACAAGCGCAGCAAGCCGCTGACTTTTTGGCGTCTGTGCCGATTCACAAAGCTTTTAGCAGTCCCATGCTGCGGCCCAAAGACACTGCCCTCAAGATTTTGACCCATCACCCTGATGTGGACATGGAATATTTTGACGAACTGAAAGAAATTTCCCATGGACTCTGGGAAGGCAAATTTGAAGCTGAAATTGAAGCAGAATTTGCAGGCGAACTGGAAAAATGGCAAAAAACACCTGAAATTGTCCAAATGCCTGAGGGCGAAAATCTGCAGCAGGTTTGGGACAGAGTTGCCGAGGCGTGGCTGCAAATCATTCGCGCTACTCCCGCAGGTGAGACAGCTTTGGTTGTGGCGCACGATGCCGTGAATAAAGCGATTCTCTGTCAGTTGTTTGGCTTTGAACCTGAAAAATTCTGGATATTTAAGCAGGGTAATGGTGGGGTGAGTGTGATTGATTATTACAAGGGTTACGAGCATCCACCGATGTTGCAAGCGATGAATATCACCACGCATCTATCCAATAGCGTGTTCGATCAAACAGCCGCAGGGGCTTTGTAGGTTAACAGTCACCCATTTTTTACAATCCCAAAAAAGAAGGGGCAATTCATGAATTGCCCCTTCTTTATCTATGTATTATTTCTGATTGCTGCGTCAGATAACGAATAACAAAGCATCAATAACTATGTGTTGGTCTTTCAGTTAGACTTAATTTCGGCGCGTGTGTTGAGGTTTGTATGAAGGCAAAATCAATTTTTATTGGCATTGCAGTTGCTGCAATTTTTTTACTGGTTCTGAGTTTTACAGCAGTATCTAAGGTGCTGAGTGCCAATCCTAGCGATCTCTTGCAGGGTGTAAAAACACAACCGCAAGCCGTTAACTTTTTACCAAAGCGATCGCCGCTTTTCTTCTCCTTTCTAGTCAACCCCGATCGCCTGAGCCTATTCGCGCAATTGGCTGCTAAGTCCAGCGATCGCGCCAGCATTAAAAACGAATTTCGCCGCCTCAAACAGCAGCTTCAGCAAGAATGGGCGCTAGATTATGACAGCGATATTCAGCCTTGGGTAGGCAATGAAATCACCTTGGCAGTGACCACAACTGACATCGATCGCCAGAGTGACAATGGCTTACAACCTGGTTATCTCCTAGCCTTCTCAACAAGCAATGTAGAACTAACAAAAGCATCTGTAGAAAAATTTTGGCAGCGGCAGGCAATTGGAGGATCGGATTTAGGATTTGAGCAATATCAGGGCATCCCGATTGTTTTTGCCAATACTCCGTTACCCAATTTAGGGCAAGAGGCAGCGATCGCCAGTGCCACGATTGGTAAATTTGTGCTATTCGCCAATGATGTCAAAGTCATTCGTAATGCCATTAACGACTTACAAGTGCCCGATCTTGCTTTAGCAGGACTAGATACCTACAAAGCAAGCGTCAAGCAACTTACGCAAGGCAGAATTGGTCTAGCTTTTGCCAATTTTGCCGAACTAAGCACATGGGGAACAGCCGGTGGGGTCTTACCTAAAAATCTCACAAATTTACCGAAAGCAGTCCTATCCTTAGGTCTTGGTCTGGATCGTCAAGGGCTCGAGGCTGAAACAGTCCTGACGCTCGATCCCCTCGCTGCAAATATAGCCTTAGCGGGAAATCATTCCAATGCTAAAGCCCAAAACCAAAAAAATTCCAATCCAATTACCGAGCTTATTCCCGCTGGTAGTTCTGTGCTGGTCGGTCGCAACCTCAGCCAAACCCTCCAGCAAATTTCTACAACCCTCAAGCCTTACCCAGAGTTAAATGCAAGCTTCACCAGTGCGATCGCTGCCTTAACTGCAAATTCTAGTTTGAGCTTTGTGGGGTCGCCCGTAGAGGAGGCAAACAGAGAGTGGTTGCAGGGGGATTATGCGATCGCGGCTCTACCCAATGCTTTGGGCAAATCGGACTGGGTATTGATTGCCGAGAATAAAGCACCGAGTGCTGTGAAAGCAGCGATCGATCGGCTAGATGCGCTAGCCCGCAACGCCAAACTAACCGTAGGGGATTTGAGTCTCAACGATCGAAATCTCACAGTTTGGACGCAGTTAACGGCTGTAACCAATCCTAAAGACGCTTTAGCGGCAGCATCTATCAATGGCAGCGTCGCGATCGCCCATACCAAAATTGCGCCCAATTCAAAATATGTAATTTTCTCGAACTCAATTGAGGCTGTAGAAAAGGTTTTATCGAGCGATCGCGACTCAATTGCACGATCTCCTAGGTTTAAGAACCTTGCCGAAAAGCTACCCAGTAATTTGTCAGGATTTGCCTATATCGATCGCAAAACCAATCTAGATGACTGGATCGCCAAATTCCCGCTACTCCCAACCACGTTGAAGGCACTTCAAGGATCGCCTTTGCAATTGCTGTTAGACCATATTGAAGTGATAAACCTTGCGAGTACTGCTACCAATGGTTCGAGTCTGCGCGGTGAGATCTCGATCGCGCTCAAGTAGGTCTGATAAACTTTAAGAACTATTTTGCATTCCTTAAAAATTTTATAAACCCAAAATGAAGCAGGCAGACGCAGACCCACTGCCCCTGCATTAAATTCACAATCATTATAAAAATACCTATTCAAATCTTCTAAAGACATGACGACAATTCAAACTACCCCTGCTGATGTCTTTACCTTGGCATCATGGTTGGCGGGAGACTTTAGCAACTGGGAGCAAGCGATCGAAAATCCGCCCTTTTTTGCGCATATTCGAGTTTGCATTCGACCATTGCCAGTTATCCCCAGTACAGAGCCACCCGAGGGCGTCTGGTTGTACTCCGAGCAGTCCTATGATTTTGAGTTAAACCACCCCTATCGCACGGCGATCTTGAATATCGTGTCAAGGGGCGACCACCTTGAAATTGTGAACTACAAACTTAAAGAAGCCGAAAAATACTTTGGTGCAAGCCGTCAACCCGATCGATTGCAAGAACTTACACCCGAGCAACTGGACAAACTTTGCGGCTGCACCATGTTGGTACATCGCACCGAGAACAATACCTTTAAGGGTGCGATCGAGCCGGGCAAACAATGTTGCGTCGTGCGTAAGGGCAAATCAACTTACCTTGTGAATGAATTTGAAGTGGGAGAGCATTTCTTTTCTAGCCTCGATCGCGGTCACGACCCAGAGACAGATGAGCGAGTTTGGGGGTCAGTCGCTGGGCCATTTGAATTTACCAAAAAGACCAGCTTTGCTACGGAAGTTCGGTCTCACGAGGTTTCTTCGGTATAATTAGTCACGAATAATTAGCTGCTGAGTCTAGCAAAAATTTGTAGGCGTAATTTTCGTTGACAGTTAAGTTCGTAAATCGTTTATAGGTGTTAGTTTGAAAGTTCTTGTTATTGGTAATGGCGGTAGAGAACATGCCATTGCATGGAAGCTTTTACAGTCCCCAGAAATTACCCAGGTTTTCTGTATTCCTGGGAATGGGGGAACCGCAACGACACCCAAATGCCGCAATGTGTCGCTGTCAATCGATGATTTTGAGGGAATGCTCAGATTTGCCCAAGTACAGGGAGTTGCCTTGACCGTTGTGGGACCAGAATTGCCTCTATCTCAAGGGATTGTGGACTTTTTTCATAGTGCCGAAGCCCCAATTTTTGGGCCGACCAAAAAGGGCGCACAGATTGAGTCCAGTAAAGCTTGGGCAAAAGAACTGATGCAGGCTGCTGGCATTCCAACGGCGGCTAGTGCTGTTTTTAGAGATGCAGCCAGTGCTGTAGCCTATGTGCAACAGCAGGGTGCGCCGATCGTGATTAAAGCCGATGGTTTGGCAAGTGGTAAAGGGGTAACGGTTGCCATGACTCTAGAGCAGGCCGAAGAAGCGATCGCGAAAATCTTTAGCGGACAATTTGGTGCGGCAGGTGAGATGGTTGTGATTGAAGAATATCTCACAGGACAAGAGCTGTCCGTTCTTGCCATTACCGATGGGTTGACCATTCGCCCTCTATTGCCTGCTCAAGACCATAAGCGGCTGGGAGATGGCGACATTGGCCCCAATACAGGCGGGATGGGAGCCTATGCCCCTGCACCGATCGCTACGCCTGAGCTAATGGCGAAAATTCAATCTAAGGTACTAGAACCTGCGATCGCGGCTCTCCGAGAAAAGGGAATTGACTATCGCGGCTGTCTCTACGCAGGCTTGATGATTACGCCTGGTGGTGAACCCATGGTAATCGAGTTTAACTGTCGATTTGGCGATCCTGAGACGCAGGCAATTTTGCCTCTTTTAGATACTCCCTTAGAAAAACTGTTGCTTGCCTGTATTGAGCGCCGTTTAGAAAAAATGCCGCCGATCGCATGGAAACCTCAAGCTTCTGTCTGTGTTGTGATGGCAGCGAGTGGCTATCCCGAAAAAGTAGAACTCGGCAAATTTATTACAGGCCTCGGGAAAGCTGAGGAATCTGGAGCCGTTGTGTTTCAAGCAGGTACAAAGCTTAAAAACAATAGCCTGATTACCAGTGGTGGAAGGGTTTTAGGTGTAACCGCCACAGGCGAAAATATTCAAGCAGCGATCGCTTCGGCTTACAGTGCGATCGAGTCCATTGACTATGACGGAGCGATCTTTCGGAAAGATATTGCCAGCCGCGCGATCGCGACCTAATTCTCTCTAACAACGAAGAGATGTAAGCTTAACAATCCAAAAGCCCCCTAAATCCCCAAATTCTAGGGGACTTATACCAATTTCTCTTAAATTTGCGACAGATCGATCTTTGAGTTCCGCGCAAAGCGCGGTCTTTTCAAAAAGATGCAACGCATCTTTTTTTGAAAATGGTATTAAACTGGACTTTGGACTAGAAAAAGAAAAAAAGGCAGCAGGTGCTTGGCACAAACTGCCAAAAGAGCAATGATCAATTAACCAAAATTGACATTGACAATAATGATTTTCCAGAAACTCC
>NZ_CBDDRA010000027.1:0-70422 GCF_965232925.1 Tumidithrix helvetica PCC 7403 | reverse complement strand
TACAGGCTTCTAGTCTTTCTTTGTCTTCTGGACTCATTGTTTTATAGGGCTTAACTTTGATCGATTATCCCACTCTGCTTTGCTAAGTATTTCTACTTATTACCTAATTGAGATGCTCCCTTTATGAATTGCCCCTACACACAAATAATTTAGGGTTGTAATATATATTTATAGTGCTCCTAAATGACATAGAGGAGATTCTTTGTTTTGCATAGAATCATGGCAATTTATGAATTGCCCCACATACAAATTAAATAGGATTGCTATAGCTTTAGAAACATTCCTAATCAAAGTTTCTACTCTTTGAGTTGCAACAAAATACTGCGAACATTTGCACTTGTCGTGTGAGGATTTTTTATGAGCGATCGCCAATTTTCTAACAAAATAAGCTTCACCAAGATAGGATTGCTTTGCCTATCTGTCGGTTTTATCACCCCTGGAATTCTATATGCTGCCGAAACAAAGCCCGTGCGATCGCAGCCTATGCAGGTAGAAGCAAAAAATACTGTCATAAATCCCGCCCCTGCTTCTTCTACTTCTATTGCTCCCACCACTGAGCCTCAATTATCCCCTGATGTACCTAATTTGTCCTCGCAGGTTAGAGCGAACGATCTGCCCATTGCGGAGCTTAACGCACAAGTAACTTCAGTATCCCAGTTATCCGATGTTAGACCCACGGACTGGGCATTCACAGCTTTACAGTCTCTAGTAGAACGCTACGGTTGCATTGCAGGTTATCCCGATCGCACCTATCGCGGACAAAGAGCGATGTCTCGCTATGAGTTTGCCGCTGGTTTGAATGCTTGCTTGGACAAAATCAATGAAATTATCTCTGCTGGTTTGGCAGATAAAGTCAGTAAAGAAGACCTTGCCACAGTTCAAAAGCTTCAAGAAGAATTTGCTGCTGAACTCGCTACCCTCAGAGGTCGTGTAGATGCGCTTGAAGCCAAAACTGCCAAGTTGGAAGCTCAACAGTTCTCAACAACTACAAAGCTCTCTGGCGAAGTCATTATGGCTGTGGCTGGAGCTAGTGGGGCAAATCCTACTGGTGGCACAAATACTAACATTGTTTTTAGTAACCGCGTACGCCTGAATTTATTGACCAGCTTCTCTGGTAAGGACTTATTGATTACTGGATTGCAAGCTACAAATATCAACAGTCTGGCTGCACCGTTAGGCTATGCCGATCCCCTCGGCAGTTCTAGTAATGTCCGATTGGGATTTGAGAATCAATTCCTCAATTTCAATCCCTCTAACTCCAATACCTCAGCCGTCAACTCAGTCAATCTTTACAAGTTGCTCTACATTTTCCCTGTTGCTGATAAGTTGACGATGTTTGCAGGTTCTAATGCAGAAGTTTCCGATGCTTTCCCAGCGGTTAGCCCCTTTGCTAGTGAAAGCCAAGGTTCTATCTCTCGTTTTGGTCAGGGTTTAAATGCTGCGACCCGTGTATCTGGCGGTACATCAGGTACTGGTCTAGCTGCCGCCGTTGGTTTCATCTGGGCTCCTTCTGATAAGGTTGATTTTCGAGCTTTATACGGAAGTGTCAACCCTGCGATCGCTGCTAACAGCCCCAGTACTTTACTTGGTGCTGGTTTCTTTGGTGGTAGTACCATTGCGGCTGCTCAATTAACCCTCAAACCCACTTCCAATCTTGATATCGGACTGAACTATGCCAATAGCTACCACCAGATCAATATTTTGGGAACTGGTCTAGCTTCTGCAGACATTGCTGCTATTAACGGAGGATTGCTAACCGACCCGATCAAACTAAATTCTATCGGTTCGACTTTGACATGGCGGATTACTCCAAAGATTGCTTTTAATCTATCTGGCGCTTGGATCTTTGCCAATCTTACTAATAAGGATGCTTCTACAACCTTTACTAGTTGGATGACAGGACTCCATTTCAGTGATGTATTCAATGAAGGCAACACGGCTGGAATTATCTTTGGACAACCACTGTATCGAAATTCCGTGGGCGGTAGTGCCACGAGACCTGAAACTGCTACGCCTTATCATTTAGAAGGCTATTTCAACTTCAAGGTTAGTAAAAATATCAGTATTACGCCTGGTATCTTCTTTGTGTTTAATCCCGAAGGATTTAGCAGCAATCCCACGGCAACGGTTGGCGTAGTCAGAACCACCTTTACGTTTTAGCGATCGCTATTTCACCATCTAAATTTTCCTTACGAGGTCAATGCCAGTCATCTCTATCCATGAGGTACTGGCATTTTTTTACAGCGATCGCTCCTTCCCCAGAAATTTCACTCTGGGAGGGGCGATCGCCAAATTCCTTAACGCTAACCTCTATTTATCTGCGCTTAGCCGTTAGAATCCTAATTTTGGTGACATGAGTCTGGATCACTTTATACAGTTGGGTGAGACAGCTAAGAATTACCTACAGGTTGCTACACTAGTTGATTAAGTACTGATTTAGATATGTTTAGCTTAAGTCATTGGTTGTATCTTCTAACCACAGCTCAGATTCTTTATGTACTTCTTTACTAAGTCTAATTCCTATTTCTCCATTTTGAATAGAATCAACATCGTTATCGTTTAACCGAATTGTCAGGATTTCTGTTTTAAACCAATTATCTTTATTACAGACAATAATCGATGAACCCACTTTTAGAAGAGTATTGACAATGTTGAGGATAACAATTTTCCCTCCATAAAGAATTTCATAAGGGCGACTAAGCAAACGAGCTTTCGATGGTTTAAATTGTACTAGTCCACACTTCAACAATGAGGATCTGGCATCTTCTTTGGTTATAAAACCCTTTTCAATATTGAAGTACAACTTAAAGAGTTCATATGTTGTAAGCAAACCTCTTTCTTCTTGTTCAGCATCAGCAATCTGTTGGTCACTAAAGGGAGGGTTATTCCTTTTGTCAGGAGGTAAATATCTTTGATGGTTTACTAGATATAGAGCAAATACATCGAAACGCCCTAGTTCCTTTATTCTTCTATTCTTATACTTATATACTTGTGAACAATCTTCGTCCTTAGATTTTCCACCAATACCCTTTATTTCTACGACAAACAAACCATTTTCTATAGGAATCTGAAGATCTTCTTCTTTGATTCTTGGATTAGTTTCATCCAAATTAACAATATTTTTAAAGCCAAGCCAGTTAAAGAAATTTTCGACAGATTTAACTAGGGAATCGGCTGTTTTAGTAATCAAATCATGCAAGTACTGGTACTTGACTTGATTGTTTTGAATTTTGTCATCTATCCTAGCTAAAGCAACTTTATGTTCATCTTCAATCTTTCTCTTTTCCTTTAAGAGAGCTTCTTGATTTGGCAGGTAGTAACCTTCTGACTTCACCCAAGAAAATTTCTCTGAGTAGGGAAAGATATCAGGAAATAAACTAGGCAGTAGTTCATTAATAAGTTCAAGAAGGAAATCTTTTTTGCTATTCTGTAATTGAGGGAAAGCAATAACTGTTGATGGTTCAAATTCAAAATCAATAAAACCAACTATTTCACTCTGAGAATTTAGTAATAGCGGAACAAAATTATTTCTCTTGAAATGTTTTCTCTCTTTTGGATCCCAAAAAGTAGGATGCTGAAACACAGCATTATAAATAAACTTTTCTCTGTATTTATGAAGGAACCCCTTTATATCCTCTCTGTAATCTGAAAGCACCACATTTTTATCCGTTTTATCACCAATTATTTCTTGCAAATATGATATGAATGCATACAAGAACAACCGTTCAGATCCTACTTCGTGTAAGCCTCTAAAAGTATTTTTTGCAACATGATAATCAAAAAACTGGTTGTCGGAACAAAAGACAATAATGAGGGTTTCTTTAGAAATGAAGTCCTTTAAGTTTTTTCCTAATAAATGTGATGATATTGGTCTTGGATCGAAGATCGTTTCAGGATATTTACTTATAAAGACAGGTTGTTCGTGTCCTTTGACTAATGATTGCGTGTGTTGAGATTGAACATATTCAATTGGCTCTTGATCCTTTAAATCTACGATTATGATGTCATATTCATGAAGATTTAAAGGGAGTTTATAATTTAATAAGCACTGATGACTAGTATGTGTACTTAAATTTGGCACTTTAACTTGAGATCCTAAAGTACCAGAAAAACAATCTAAGCCTTTATCTTTTAGTGCTTCAACAATTTCTTCCTCTAGATCAATTGCACAAATTTTAGGTTTTTCTTTGATTGAAATACTTGAAGGTTTGTCTGCCATTTCTACTTTATGAGTTATATTTTTGCTTAATCTTAACTGATTTACTTCTTGCCCTCATTTGAGGAAGCATAATCAGCTACTTGAAAGCAGTCCTTGAAACATCTTAATCCTAAATATTTATTCAGATAAATCTCAACCTAACATTAGACAACAATCCTCAACAGTCCAACTAAATCATCCGTTACAAATATGAGTAAGTTGCCTGTAAGGTGTTTCCCTAGGAGAGAAAATTGACGGTAAATTTACAGTAATCGATTAATGTACTAGCATGTCTAGGCTAAAATTGTGGATAAATCCTCCTAGGCTCCCTTTATGAGTAATCCCAACATAAAAAACAAAGTCTGTTTGAGTGAAGAACAACGTCAACGTCTGAAGGATATTAGTCGGAATGGGACTGCTCCCGTCAAAAAGGTTTTGCACGCTCGTGTACTGTTGATGGCAGACCAAGAGCATCCCGAAGGACGATGGACTGATGCTCAAATTAGCGAAGCGTTGGGACTCCATGTCAATACAATTGCCAACATCCGCAAGCGGTTTGTCTGTGCAGGAGAAGTTCCAGCACTAGAAAGGTGTCCACGTCTGACACCCCCCACTCCGCCTAAATTAGATGGGGAAAAACATGCTCATTTGGTGGCGATTTGCTGCTCAGAAGCACCGACAGGTCGAGTTCGCTGGACGCTGAGTTTATTAGTCAATGAATTAAAGCAGCGTGGCATTGTGACAGAGATTAGTCGAGAAACCGTGCGACAGAGTCTAAAAAAAATGAATTAAGACCCTGGAAGAAACAACGCTACTGTATTGCTGAAAAAGATACAGCTCGATTCATTGCACAGATGGAAGAGGTGCTTGACGTTTACACCACTCCCTACAACCCAGAGGAACCTTTAATTTGTATGGATGAAGCTGTGGTTGAACTACAAGCCGATGTGGTGCCGTCGCTGGCGCTCGAACCGGGACAAGATGCCAAAGAAGACTATCACTACGATCGCAGAGGCACTCGCCCGGTGTTTTTGTTCATTGCCCCCTTTCGAGGTTGGCGGCGGGTTAAAAGTTATGAGCATCGTACCCGCATTGAGTGGGCACACGAAATCCGACATGTCCTCGATGTGGAATACCCCAATGTCCGTAAGGTGAAGTTGGTTTGTGACAACCTCAATACCCATCATATTGGCTCGTTGTATGAGACCTTTCCAGCCGAAGAAGCTCATCGACTAGCGCGGCGACTGGAAATTCACTATACGCCCCGCAATGGTAGTTGGCTGAACATTGCTGAAATCGAATTGAGTGTACTTCATCAACAATGTTTAGATCGTCGCATCCCTGATGAGGTCACACTAGAAAAAGAACTACAAGCTTGGCAACAGGAGCGCAATCAGTCTCATGCGCAAGTCAAGTGGCAATTTTCAACTGAAGATGCAGGTATAAAACTGCATCATCTTTACCCACAATTTTAGCCTAGACATGCTAGTACTGTAGTCTATAGTTACAGTAAATCGAAAGTAAAACATTTCTGAGTATTTATATCTATTGCATCCAAACCTATATTCCGTAAGTGTTTCGGGTGAAAACAATTTTATCGTCTTCCCAATGAAGGAGGTTGTCCTACACTGCTCCCTAGCCCCCCATTCTCAGGACTGAAGTTATAAGCTCTTACCTGATATGGAACTGAGACATAACCTTCTCACCTTCAACCAGTTCAATCCTTCTCCAAGAACTCTCATTATTCAAAGATTGCCAGCGACGTTCTTCTTTCATGTAGGCTAAATCTTGATCGTTCTGATAGTAAACTTGGCTTCCGATGGTCTCTAAGATATTGAGGATCTCATTGTCATGGTAGTTGTATTCATTAAAATCGGTAATCGCCTTTTGCGCCATTTCCGAGTAGAGCGTATTCAAGTTAATCAGCAGATCGTTCACGGTTGGACTTAAGCTGAAAATCTTTAAGCCAATCCGCTTTGCTTCTCTGAGCGTAATCGGATAGCTATGGGAAGGATAATCTGAGTTGAGGATTTTACTAATGCGTTCGCATTCCTCGCGCTCTGCAATATGATAGGAAAGAATCTCTTCACAGAGTTTAATCGAGAGCGAACTGGCGCGATCGATCGCACCGACAACCAAAGGATGAACGTATTTAAAAATATCCGTGTAAGGATTTCCCTGCCGATCTTGAGAATTGCTATTCCATAGGGTGACAATCCTTGCTAACTCGTCTTGGCTAACGCTGACGCGGCGATTATGCAGCTCGTCGATGGGCGAAAGTTGATGGGTCAGCGAAGAATCGATCGCCGTCAAATATGCCAAGGCTCCCATCTGGATCTCATCGGCTCCGAGTGCAATCATCGTTGCTGCCGAAGCACACTCTAAAGGCACCAAGGCAACCATGCTCTTGTAGTATTCTCTGACCAAGTTCACAAATTGGAGTGAGGCTTCCACATTGCCGCCACTGGATTTGATGAAAATCGCAATCTTTTCCCCAGGCCCAATTTTTTTAAAAACTTCATACAAAGCCAGCACATCATTGGCACAGACCCCACCGCGTGCAGAAGTCCAATAGGACAAGATTTTGTAGCCTGTCAGGATCTCTAGCTTGGCAATAATCGCTTGGGTCTCGTCAAAAAGTAGTGGTGGTTGTTTGACTCTTTTGGGTTCAGAGGGTTCGTTCATACTTAGTCCAATCGACTGTACTGATAGTGTAGCAATAAACTCCGTGGAATCCCAAAAACTTCATATTTCGCGTATTTACGCTCACTCAGATCCATTGATGCTTTCCGCATGTTGGCAATCGGCGATCGCTCCTTCTGCATCACCTAGCTTTGCTTTTGCCATGCCCCGATTAAAATAGGCAGCGGCAGCTTCATCGGGAACCAGTTCGATCACTTTGGTGTAGTCCTCAATCGCCCCTTGATAGTCTCTAATCTCAGAGCGATCGTAGGCGCGATTGTAGTAAGCCTCCGCAAAGGTGGGATCCAGTTCGATCGCTTTGGAATAGTCAGCGATCGCTCCCACATAGTCCTCTGATTCCGCTTTTCCCATGCCGCGATCGTTATACGCTTCGGCCGAATCCAATACCTCACCCATCTAGATGTCTCCTCGATCTTTTGTGCTGATTTTGCGATGACAGGGATAGCCTTGAACCCTGCGATCGCGCTTAGTTATGTATCTAGAATAGCGGAATCTTTTGACAGTGCGATCTGAAGCTTGCAAAAAGTCTCAATATAGTTGCGAAACTCTTGCATATGGGTTTCTATCCATCCCTCGCCATCACTTTGCACGCTATCTTTCCCATTCACATAGACATGCACGATCGGTTCGCCAGCATCGGGTAGGATGAGTACCCAGTCATCATCGGAATACATGACTTTGACGCCATCAATTAGCTCGAGATGCTTTTGGCTATAGGCTTCTACAAGGTGACGCATCAAGGTTCCTTTGACGCTCCAAGGACAACGAACCGACTGACTCTTAAAGTGGAAATCTGGCAAGTGTTTCCGCATTTGAGAAATCGTACCTCTTTGCAGCGTCAGCCATTCAATAATTTTGGCAGTACTAAACATGGCATCAAACCCAGGATGTAACTGCGGAAAGATAAAGCCCATTTCTGCGGCTCCGCCTAAAATTACCCCTTCTGTTTTATGGCAAGCCATCATCAGAGCCGTTGGATTCGCACGCGTCCGAATAATCTTGCCATGATGTCTAGCCGCAATTTGTTCTACCACGCCTGACACAGAGACGGGAACCACGACTGACCCACCAGGCTTTGCCGTCAGCGCCATTTCTACCATCAGAGCCGTCAGCATTTCACCACGAATCGGTTCCCCCAGTTCGTCAATCAAGATGAACTTCTCTCCATTCGCAAATACCTGTACGCCAAAATTGGCTTTGATCGCTCTCACGACATCGCCTAGCTGATCCAGCATTCTCTCTCTCTCGCTCATGGCTGGGGCAATTTCATTGAGGCTGGCATTGAGAACGACGACATCACTGCTAAATTTACCCAAGATACGTGGTAAAACCGCGCCTGAGACCGCATAAACATAGTCAATTACAATCTTTTTGCAGTCGCTATTGCGAATGGCTTCCGCGTCTAGGTTCTTGGCAAAGCCACTGTTGTAGTAGTCAAGAATACGGGATGGATAGGTGATTTCGCCAATTTCTTCCATGCGCGCGCGGCGAAAATCTTCCTTGTAATAGGCTCCTTCAATTTTCTTTTCTTGATTGGTGTCGATGTTAATGCCATTGGCATCGAGAAACTCGATCAGAATGTGATCGTTGCGATCGGGATGGATGCGGACGTGGATGCCCCCAGCGATATTGAGGCTGCGCGCAGTGAATCTGGAGATCGGAATGGCAGTAGCTTCTAAGTTCTCAACATTTATGCCGACGGACATCAAGCCTGAAATCAGCGATCGCGTCACCATGCGACAGATCGTGCGTTGATCGCGAGACACCATTACCTGAGAACCAGGTCTGAGCGTTGCCCCATAGGAGGCTCCCAATTTAACGGCAAACTCTGGCGTAATATCGGCATTTGCCAGCCCCGATACGCCCCGATGCCCAAAGAGATGGCGGGCTGCCATCGTTCCCCAAATTAAATTCGTGGTCAGCGTTGCTCCCGATTCCACCCGTTTGCTCGGCCAAATGCGTACATTGGGGAAAATACGCGACTCTTCGCCAATTACGGAGTTAGAGCCAACTACGGCTCCTTCCATGACATGACTGCGCCGACTAATCCGCGAATTGCGCGCGATCGTGCAAGCCCATAGGTGGCTTTCTTCGCCAATTGTGACACCGTTACAAATAATCGGTCGCTGCAAGTCACAGTCAGCCCCGATGGTAACGTGATCCCCAATAATCGTCCCCGCCGAGATACTTACCCGCGCCCCAATCGAGCAATTGTCCCCTATTAGGATAGGTGCTTCAATGCGAGCTGTCGCATCGATCGTGGTGTGCTGCCCTACCCATACGCCAGTCCGTAACTGTAAATAATCAAATTCGAGGTGAACTCTGCCCCTAATCGCATCATATTGCGCTTGACGGTAGGCTTCTAACGTACCGATATCGCACCAGTAGCCATCTGCCACATAGCCAAACATGGGGACTGCCTTTTCTAAAAGCAAAGGGAAAAGATCGTGGGAAAAATCTTGGGGCTGATTGGCGGGTAGATAGCTGAGAACTTCGGGTTCGAGAATGTAGATGCCCGTATTCACCGTATCTGAAAAAATTTCACCTGTGGAAGGTTTCTCTAAAAAACGTTGAATCCGATTTTGTTCGTCGGTGATCACGACCCCAAAAGCCATCGGTTCGTTGACGCGACGCAAAATTAAGGTAGCTTTTGATTTTTTGGCTTTGTGGAAGCGAATTGCCGCAGTCAGATCGAAGTCGGTAATGCTGTCACCACTAATTACGAGAAATGTGTCATCCAAAAGGCTTTCCACATTTTTGACGCATCCTGCTGTCCCAAGGGGCTGATCTTCCTCAACCACATACAGCATATCCATGTCAAATTCACTGCCATCGCCAAAATGGTCGCGAATCATGTCTGGCAGGTAATGCAATGTTGCGATTACTTCCCTGATGCCATGCCGCTTGAGCAAACGCAGAATATGCTCAGTAATCGGACGATTTAAAACCGAAACCATTGGCTTGGGCAGATCGCAGGTGAGCGGTCTCAGTCTTGTGCCAGAGCCTCCTGCCATCAACACTGCTCTCATAAAACCCTCCTGATGCCAATAGCCATACTATTATATAGAGATTAGATCGCTGTGTCAGTATCAATTAGAACCACTCGTCATCTTATGCAATCGATGCTTTTTCCTTCAGAGCAAATTTCAGATCGGACTTCTGAGCAAGTTTCTCACAAGATTATCGTAGCGCTTGATGTGCCCAGTGCCGCAGAGGCAATCGCCCTATGCGATCGCTTGCCCGAAGTTAGCTTTTGGAAGGTCGGGCTAGAATTATTCATTGCCGAGGGACATGCGATCCTGTCTGAACTGAAGCAACGCCAAAAGCAAATTTTTCTCGATCTAAAGCTGCACGATATCCCCAACACTGTTGCCTCTGCCTGTCGGGTCGCCGCTAAATTTGATGTCGATTTTCTCACCGTTCATGCCGTTGGCGGTCGCGCCATGCTTAAGGCTGCCCAAGCCGAGGTGGAGGGATCGCGCACCAAGTTGCTTGGGATCTCCCTGCTGACCAGTATTTCTTCTAGGGAGTTGGCTTTCGATCTCAAGGTTCCGATCGAGTTACCCGAATATGCCCTGCATATGGCAGAGACTGCCCAGACTTGCGGTTTAGCGGGGGCAGTGTGCTCTCCCCATGAGGTCAGTAGTTTGCGATCGCTTTTGGGGCGAGATTTCTATCTAGTGACGCCAGGGGTGCGTCCCACATGGGCAACCCCTGGGGATCAAAAACGGGTGATGACGCCAAAACAAGCGATCGCGCTGGGGGCAAATTATCTTGTGATCGGTCGTCCAATTACGGCTGCGCCCGATCCAGTACTGGCTTGGCAGAAAATTTGTGCCGAAATTACGGATGCTTCTTAAAATTCGGTTGACAAGTTGCTAACTTTGTTTGCTATAGTATCTAAGTTGCGTTTTCAGAAGCGCGCGATTGGGGTGTCGCCAAGTGGTAAGGCAGCTGGTTTTGGTCCAGCCATTCCGAGGTTCGAATCCTTGCACCCCAGTTTTTCAAATTTAATGATGGATGTAAGAGAAACCCTTTTTGGGGCGCTCCACCACCCATAGGGCAGGCACGGGGGCGCTGCCCCTACCTAGGGAAATTTGTTATTTGAAAACCTTCTAAGAATTTAAAACAAATCTTTTTTGCCTCGAATTCTGGCAAAGACTCTCTCTGGTTCGGGGTTTGCTTCTTTAAGATCCGCCGCCGTTTGAATGGCGGGCTGATCCCAACGCAAAAATGGGTTTGTTTGTTTTTCAATGCCAATCGTAGAGGGAATTGTGGGCTCGTCCCTTTGGCGCATTTCACTCACAGTTTTGAAGCGTTCTTGCAAAATTGCGTTCTTGGCATCTACGGTCAGGGCAAACTTGAGATTGCCCAGCGTATACTCATGGGCGCACCATACCCGCGTGGCATCAGGCAGTTGGCGCAATTGGTTTAAAGAGTGCAGCATTTGGGCAGGTGTTCCTTCAAACAATCTACCGCAACCTCCCGCAAACAGGGTATCCCCGCAGAATAATTCGCCCGACTCTGAATTTGACGCTGGAAAGTAGTAGGCAATATGGGCGCGGGTATGCCCAGGGATAAAAAACACGTCAGCGGTGCGATCGCCAAAGGTGACGCGATCGCCTGCCTTTAAAAACACCTGTTGATGGGGGATGCGTCCGCGATCGAGTTCGCCGCCGTAAACGATTAACTGAGGAAATTGTTTTACCAAGGCTTGATTTGCGCCGATATGATCGTGATGATGGTGAGTATTGAAAATCGCGACTAAGTTTGCACCTAGCTGTTCGAGTTTTTGCAGCACAGGACGAGGTTCGGCAGGATCGACCACTGCGGCAATGTTGCGATCGCGATCGTGTAAAAGAAAAATGTAATTATCACTGAGCACAGGCAGACGGTAGATTTGCATAATGCGACATACCTATGGAAATGACCGAAGAGAATTCCCTAAGAGCATAAATGACTGAGAGACTCCAAAAAATATTATCGCGCTATGGCGTCGCTTCTCGGCGAGGGGCAGAGCAGTTGATTTTGGCTGGGCGAGTGAAACTAAATGGCGCGATCGTCACAGAGTTGGGGACAAAGGCAGACCCAGAAAGCGATCGCATAGAGATTGACAACCATCTGATTGTAAAAGAAACCCCTCAAATCCTGTGGGTACTGTTATACAAGCCCATAGGATTCATTTGTACGCGCCACGACCCGCAAGATCGTAAAACGGTATTCGACTTGCTGCCGCCTGCTTACAATCGCCTCTATTATGTCGGACGTTTAGATTACAACAGCAGTGGGGCTTTGCTTCTCACCAACGATGGCGATCGTGCCAATCTGCTCGCGCATCCTCGACATCATATTCCCAAAACCTATGAGGTCTGGGTCAAAGGACAGCCCAGCCAATCAGACTTGCAACAGTGGCGACAAGGGATCTTACTCGATGAAAAGACTACCCTACCTGCTGATGTCACTGTTATGACTACCCAACCCCAGCAAACCCAGCTACGCATTGTGTTGCGAGAGGGGCGCAATCGGCAAATTCGTCGTGTAGCCGAGCAGTTAGGTTATCCCGTGCTTGCTTTACATCGTACGGCGATCGCTTCGATTACGCTTGGCGATCTGCGATCGGGTAGTCACCGCCTCCTTAAGCCCTGCGAGATTGAGAAACTAGCTTTTAGCCATTCTCGCTAAAGTGTTTGGAACCAGAAGGATGAATGTAGCGATCCTTAATTGTTTGCGAACGTAGTACTGGTTTCTGACCCTTGCAGGCAAGATGTCCACGCTACAAATTCATTACAATTCATTTAGGCTTGCTATAGCTATCCCCTGTCAACCATCAAACGTTCACCTGCCAACTACCATCTGCCCCAGTAAGCAATAATTCTTAAACAAATGTTATATTTAAGGTACGGAAACCTTGACTTGCGGGGATCGGTCTAGGTAGTTAAGATAGTTAAAGTTTTGGTATAGATACTGTGGTTAGCAATTGTAATCAAGCGGATAAGTTGGCAGAAATAGGCGCACAGCTCAAGCAAATGCGCGAAGAAAAAGATATTTCGCTTCAGCAAGTTACTGCTACTACGCTAATTGCCGAGCGTCATCTCAGAGCCATTGAAGAAGGAAATCTCGAGTCTTTGCCTGAGCCTGTCTACATTAAAGGGTTCATTCGTAAATATGGTGAAACCGTTGGACTAGGAAAGATTGCCGACGAGTTTCCCCTTGCCCCTGTGGTCGAAGAGAAAAAAAATTGGTCCAAGTCTCCCGCAGGTGAACTGCGTCCTCTCCATCTCTATGCCCTATACATTTTGGTGATCGGTGGGGCAGTAGGAACTTTAGCGGCATTTCTCAATCCGCCCCTTGCGAACAAAATTGACGATAGCAAAACTAACTTAGGTAAGGCGGCGCAGCTAACGCCAAAGGCAACGCCTAAAACAGTTAAGCCTACCCCCGCGATCGCAGCTCCTATTTACAGCTTTGTCCCTACAACTACCGCTGTAGATGCCCTCAAAACGCCAGGATCTACAATATTTGCAAATAATCCTGACAAAACCTCTACTAGTAGCGATCCCAGCTATTTTATTGGTTCTACAGGTGAAGCGCTAAGTGCTTCTAGTTCCTTGGCTTTTAGCAGTAGTATTTTGAGTCAAGATCCGACCAATGCTAACTTCAGCTTTACGGGAAACAAGTCGGTCAATGTTGGCATTGTAATGACTGGACAATCTTGGATTCGGGTGCTTGTAGATGGCAAAACCGAATTTGAAGGTGTGTTGTCTGAGGGTAGAAAATTGTCTTGGTCTGCCGATCGCCGCGTGGCAATTCGAGCTGGTAATGCTGGTGCTGTTGCCGTCACATTTAACAACCTACCATCCGAGCAGCTAGGTAAAGAAGGGGAAGTCGTCGAAAAGAAATTTGACCAAGGTTATAAACCCAGCGTATCAACTACTGGTTTAGCTCCCACGATTGGGACAAACTCAAATACCGCTCAAGATCGCGATCGCCTCAATGGGTTTATTGACAACTTCTTTGGCGATGGAGGCTCCAGAAATAGGTGATCGTAGCAAGGCTGCTAATTTCCTAGCTTTGGACCTTTGGCAAAGTCTTCGGGTCTCAGATTTGATAAAAACTCGCGAAATGCCCGTCTTTCCGCTTCGTCAGCATCTTGATCGACGGGAATGGAAGCCTCTAAAATCACTTCTTCCATAACCCAAATTGGGCAACGGGCTCTCAGAGCAAGGGCGATCGCATCGCTAGGGCGGGCATCAATTTCCTTTTTGACTTCTCCCTGCGAGATCGTTAACAGTGCGTAGAATGTACTATTTTTGAGGGCATGAATCACAACACGCTCTAGGTTTGCCGACCAACCATCAATGATATTCATAATCAGATCGTGGGTCATCGGCCTTGCTAAAGGCTTGGGATCGAGCGCATTCACAATTGCTTTCGCTTCAGCTTCACCGATCCAAATCGGCAATGCCCTGCGATCGGTTGTATCGCGCAATAAAACGATGGGGTTATGACTGACAGCATCAATCGCAATTCCAGCCACCTTCATCTCGATCATTGTATGCCACCCTCTTGAAATTAGTTAAACCTCAAATAGCGACCTTCTCTCAGCTATCTGAGAGGCACTTACAGATAAGGTTTTGTGAGTTAATACCAAGATCCTTGTATTACTGCCACCCTTAAAGTAAGTCTAAGGAATAAATCATACAAGCCAATCTAAGTTGATTGAGTCGAATAAATTGCTTTCCCCTAGATTCCTGCAAGTTTGTGAAGGATGCTGCATATTATATCACTGACCTATTCTTACACCCAGACTCAATTTCATCAATCCGCTAATCCGCTCGATCACCGATCGAGGGTAGCCTAGTCCCACCTCAAAATTCGAGCAGTGCCCCTTGCGCTGCTATCGATCCCCGACCAATACGCTTGCTCTAAGTTTCTCATCACTCAAATTATGGATAGTCAAACAAATCTACCTGAAGCCTCTACGATCGCCATTCTAGGCGCAGGAGCTTGGGGATCGGCACTGGCAAAGTTAGCCAATGCCAATCAGCATCGAGTCACACTATGGTCGCGCCAGAGTTCTCAAAGCTTAGCCGAGGCGATCGCAGGCAGCGACATGATTGTTTCTGCGATATCGATGAAAGGGGTTGCGAGTATTGCCAAACAACTTCAGGAAATTTGCTCGCCTGAGCAGACGATTTTGGTCAGTGCCACCAAGGGTTTAGAACCGATCACAGGCAATACCCCAGCTCAGATTTGGCGCAAAGCTCTGCCCAATCACCCGATTGTGGTTTTGTCGGGGCCGAATCTTTCCAAAGAGATTGACGCTGGGTTACCCTCAGCTACGGTGGTTGCCAGCGATGATACCAAAGCTGCTCAAATTGTGCAGACTGCTTTCGCTTCTAAAAACTTCAGGGTATATACCAACTCCGACCCGATTGGTGTGGAGTTAGGCGGTACCTTAAAAAATGTGATCGCGATCGCCGTCGGAGTTTGCGATGGCTTACAACTAGGTACAAATGCTAAGGCTGCTTTAATTACGCGTGCCCTCATGGAGATTATCCGCGTGGGCTCCTATTTTGGCGCTCGACCTGAGACTTTTTGGGGGCTATCGGGTCTAGGCGATTTACTCGCAACTTGCAATAGTCATCTCAGCCGTAACTATCAGGTGGGCTTTGCGTTAGCACAGGGAAAACAACTTGATGAAGCGATCGCCTCAATTAGCGGTACTGCCGAGGGTGTAAATACGGCTCATGTTTTAATTGCGATTAGCGATCGCGAGAATATTGCCGTCCCCGTGTCTCGTTATGTCTATCGCTTGCTCAAGGGCGAAATCAATCCTCAACAAGCAGTAGAAGGATTAATGGAACGAGATTTAAAACCAGAGAGTTGAATGACCCCGCAAAGCGAGGTCATTCCCAAAAGCTTCTGTACAGAAGCTTTTGGGAAAATAGAATTATTTTCCCTGATTGTCGCGGATGGTCTTTGCGAGAGTAAATGTTGATGACACCGAGAAAACATATCCCATACCCACAAACGCCTTTTGCCAAGTATTTCCTTCTAGATAAAAGATACCAACACCAGTTCCTATGGTAGAGATTACAAATGCAGCCCAAACTTGCATAATCCAAGCGGGTGTATCTTTGCCAAGTCCAGTTTGTTGCATAGGTTTAAATCCTTAACGAATGGTATGTGTGTCATTGTAGGCAGGTAATCCTCGATCGATTCTCCCTACAGTGCCAGTTGTTAAAGTGGATGTAGATTTTGCCCTACGGAACATATTCTTTGGTCGGTTCTATCCCTAACTCTTGCCGCCAATCTTGTAAGGGACGCTCCCAATTTTCTTCCCATTTCTGGGCAAGAAATGGCTTGGCTTTTGCCCCTAACCGATAGCCGATCGCAAGCTGACTCAATAAATTGTCTAATTCTTCAGGATGCTTGAATAGAGTACTGAGGAGTCCCCCTGCGATCAGGACTGCTGACATTGTTCGATGGGTTTGAGCCAGTTCAAATGCCTTTAATCCCAATTCTCCAGGGACATCCGTGCCAAATCCTGCAACAATATGCCAAATATCATGGGTTTGCCGCATCCGTAAGAGAAAATAGCTGATATCATCTTCGACTTTGACAAGACGATAGAAGTTTGGATCGAACCCAGAATCTCGAATATACGTGGCGTAGGCATATCCGAGAGATGCTTGGGGGAGTTGTAGCAAAGCTTCTATATTGACCGATGGCGCTAGATAACGCTCTTGAAAAAGTTTAACCACGCCAGGCTTAGATTTGACAAACTCAACGGCTAACCCTGTCGCTTTGGTATTTCTTAGTCCATCTTCGACATCATAAACAGATTCCGTTTGACCGGGATCTCGCAATAAAGCGACAACCCCTTTCAGGGTAGATAGAAAGTCAAGGTTATGCCGCAAATTTTCAAATACCATAGTTTTTTAGAGTAGTAAGGACTTTGGGTTAATTTTTTGACACTTCCTTCTGTGAGTTATAGGCTTGTAGGATGCGAGTCTCAGGATCGATGCCCTCAAAGGTAGGGGGTATCCAAACTCTAACCACCAGCAGAACTGCTAACACTAAGAGAAATCCGCCCGTTACGAGGATCTGTACCCAAGGCGTATCTAACACACCGCGCACGATCACTTCTCTCAGCACCGAAACGATGGAAACTTCCACAGCTACCCCAATCGAAACGCGATGTTCTTGCAAATAGATAATCAATAGCCGAAACAGCTCGACCAAAATGAGGACGAATAAAATATCCGCAGTGATGGCATGAAAATGGAAATTTGATGGAGAGAGCAGCGATCCGAACATATCTTTGAGTTGAAGCACCATCACGCTAAACAAACCGATACATAGAGAGATCACGATCAAGTCTTGAATAGATTCCAATGCACGCACGATCAGATTGCGCTCGATCCAAGCAATTGGCTGACCTGCTAGTCGATCTTGGCTTTTTGGCATCGCTTTCTCCTTTTGCTCGTTTTGATGGAACCGAATCGCTAAAGCTCAATTAAGTTTATGTTATATTCATCAGGTTTGGAAATCAGAAATTCTTATATAAATGATTAGATTCTGTTGATGTAGCGATCGCACGATAAATTAGGGCAGCAATTTATAGATGACGATCTTGCGTAGCAAGGCTTTTAAAAAATCTGATAGCTAAATGCTAATGACTATAAGGGCTAAATATCTAATCGCACCATTAAATAACAGAGGCAATCTTGGCGAATAATATCAGGCTGTAACGTCAACATAGAGGGCATTACAGGTAAGCGTGTTCGGATGGCTCCCTGTTCGTAGGTAAACAAGCGATCGCTAACATCTTGCCCCGACTCATCCCATGCTTCTAAATAGGGTCGATCGACCCTAGCGCGAATGTCTCCTATTTTTGTACCAATCGGAAGTTCGCAAAAATTTAGGCGATCCAAATCGGTAGGGAAGTAGAGATCGTGGTTTGGCGTTTGAGGATTTAGGTTCACAGTGGAATGATGAGAATTTAAATCAGCAAAGCCAAAGCTGACGGATTTGGGGATTTTTACGATTGCTACAGTGTGAAACAGGTCAATATCTGTAACTTCTCGATTGGGAATTGATTCTAAAGCTAAACAGGTTTCCACATACTCAAGGGCATGAGCAGTACCATCAGGCAGATCGGGTTGCCCGCACTCGATCACAATTGACGGGCATAACTTTGCAAAGGCATGGGACTGAACGGTCTTGGGTGTGGTGTAATAAACGACGGTACGACTAAACAATTTCGCCAAATTGAGCGATTGCCGATCTAGTCTGGTAATGCAACCGTAATGAGGGTTGAGTCCCGTGTTGTTATGAATATCAATACTGGCAAACACACCACGCGATCGCATTGATTCGATTACATGTTGTGCCATCTGCTGTTCGGGGCTGTCGCCAGGCTGCCAAATGCGGTTGTAATCAGGCTGATCGTCTAGATTACGCTGTCTATATCTCGCTGCGGAAACATTCCCAAAAAAAATCGAGAGCGATCTTGGTAAGATTTTCCCTTGATAGCGTTGCAACAGAGATCGCATCGCCAACCAACTTGTGGTCTCGTTACCATGCAGCAATATTGAGACAAACAAAGGAGCTTGTTTCTCACCTACAAGGTGAATTAACGTAGGTGTTTCGAGCAACTTATATAAATCAGTAGACTCAAGTTCTAGCAGACCCTCGGGCAAATGCTCAAGCACATTTAGCATGGCAGATGTAGCATATCAAAATATCAACGGAGAGGGAGGGATTCGAACCCTCGTTAAAGTTACCCCTAAACAGCATTTCCAGTGCTGCGCCTTCAACCACTCGGCCACCTCTCCTTTTGGGAGTACTCTATTTGAGCAACTCATCATACCAAAGCAAGCAACACATTTCCAGTACAAGATCGAAATTTATCGAAATTTTTGTTGTTGGCATGGGCGGTCTATTACAAAATTAAAAAGAGAGTTTAGGCAACTCTCTTTCTAAACCCTCTCCCAGAAAGGAAGAGAGTCGAAAACCTTGAAAAGAGCATTACCCCAACGCACCTTTCAAGGTTTTTAAATTTTTTGCATTTTATTTGTACGTCTTACTAAGACTTTTGTCTAAAGCTTCAAAAAAGCTAGATACGATCGCGGCAAAATTGACCTGAGTGTAGAGTGACTTCACCAAAATCGGGAATCCAAGCTGCCCACTTACCATCGGGATACTCACACATCAGAAGGGCTTCGTTAAAGCAGTAAGGGTCAGGTAGCTCAAGCAGTGTCACCCATGTTGAATCTTGAGGCGATGGCTCATAATGTTGGTTGCGCGGAGCCAAAGTTGTCGCCTTTCTCAGTCTGATGTTAAGAGCTGCTGTTTTCATCTCTATTTACCTTGCCTTTACCTTATGTCAGGATTTACAACGATTCATATCTAATAGAGGCTGAAATTTCTCTATCAGGCGAAAAAATATTTCTGTAGCTTATGATACGAATAATTGATTTGCGATCGCAAGAAATTGTTTTAGAACTTAATAAGGCACAATCCCCAAAAATATGCCTCCCTCAGGCTACTAAGGACATCAGTGAGTATGTGATGATGCATTTAGCCTGTACCAGACATTGTGCCCTATGCGATCGCTTGTAATTCCACCCCATATAGACAGGACACAAACTGTGCGTGTCATTGCTCCTAGTGGCGATATTAGAGACTGGGAACGATTAGAGCAGGGCTTACAAATTTGGCGAGATCGCGGCTATAGAGCCAAAGTTCCGCCCGATATGAATCAGCCTTGGGGCTATCTAGCAGGAAGCGATCGGCATCGCTGCCAACAGTTTCTGGAGGCATGGAACGATCCTGAATGCGGTGCGATTATCTGCGCCCGAGGGGGCTATGGCTCAATCCGCTTATTAGAAATCCTCAATTGGCAAGATCTACAGACCGATCATCCTAAATGGCTGATTGGCTTCTCTGATGTTACGGCTTTGCAATGGGGCTTGGCTGCAAACAAACAGATCGGCAGTTTCCATGCTTCTGTAGCGAGTACGCTTGGCAATCAGCCCCTAGAAAGTATAGAGAAATTTTTTGACTGGCTTGAAGGGAAAATCACCTCGATAAGCTTATCAGGTGTCGATTGGGGTGGTGGCAAAGCCCAAGGAATCTTATTAGCAGGAAATCTCAATGTCGCTACGCATCTCATTGGAACTTCACTCTGCCCTGACATGGAAAATGTAATTTTGGCATTTGAAGATGTCGCTGAGCCGCCCTACAAGGTCGATCGCATGCTCACCCATTGGCGGCTGAGCGGTTTATTGCAAAAAGTGAAAGGAGTCGCTTTAGGTCGATTTAGTCAAAGCGAAGTTTCAACACCCACTTTAGGCATGGAAGAAGTTTGGCGCGATCGCCTGCAAAATTTAGAAATTCCGATTGTTGTGAATCTGCCATTTGGGCATGACGGTGTCAACACATCCCTATGTATTGGCTGTACCGCAGAACTGGATGGAGATGCTGGCACTTTAACCTATAGACGCTGAAGTTATACCAATTTTAGATTTGCAACAGCTCAAGATTTGAAGACCGCGCGGAGCGCGGTCTTTCAAAAGATAATGCGTCGCATTATCTTTTGAAAATGGTATTACACGACTTCAACGAAAAAAGCCTCCCTGTAAAAAAGGAGGCTTTAGAATTCAGAAATCTAGATTCAGAAGTTTAAATTCTGAAAGCTGAGTATGAAAGACTACTGAGGCTTCTTGGTTTCATCAGCAGGCTTGCCCATTGCATCTGGCTTGGTGGTATCAGCAGGCTTACCCATTGCATCTGGCTTGGTGGTATCGGCAGGCTTGCCCATTGCATCTGGCTTCGCATCACCAGGCTTGCCCATTGCATCTGGTTTCGCATCAGACTTGGTATCAGCAGGCTTAGTGGTTTCACTAGGCTTGGCATCGCCATCTTTCTTCATAGCATCTGGCTTGGCATCAGACTTTGCCGATGGCTTGGCTTCAGGAGTTGCAGCAGCAGAAGGCTTTGCGGTTGCAGGAGCGGATGGGGTTACTTCAGGTGTGGTGGCGCAGGAAGTCAAACCGATAGAGAGACCTAGACCAGCGATTAGAAAAAGTGCTTTAACGTTCATAGTGTGGTGATACAGATTCAAATTTAATTTGTTTTTGGGATGTCTTATTGCTTTAGAGCCAGTCTAAAACTATAAGACCTGTCAGTTCCAACCCAATCTAGAAGCTACAGTTCTTGCTTTGCACGGCTAAGATAACTCAGATCTAAGATTTGCTTTTGCTGCATACAGGGTGAACTAACTGTGAGTCTAAATACTCATATGTAAATATACGTTAAATAGTTCGCTGATATACAAATATTTTTTACGAAACATGAAGACATTGCCTTCAAACTGCCCTCATACCCTTATCTAAAGAGGCTTCCCGTTTACAGATTAAATCTTCTTATATGTATAAATACTTGGGTGCGATCGCGATTATTTGGATTCAAAGATATTAAGGTTTGACAATGGGGCACAACTGTTCGATCGCACCGCTTACTTTGACTTAATTTGTAACGGGATCAGTCCAGTTTTCTGTAGGAGTTTTTGCGCTTCATCTGTTTTTAGAATCGCGGCAAATCTTTCCCCCACAGGATCGCGGCGATTATCTCTCAGATAGACCACGGCAAGTTGATAGGCAAGTGGGTAGTTTTGTGTGATAAAAGCGATCGCGTCAGGGTTATAGCTGCCCTTGTCATTACACAGATCTGTCGTAGGAGTGACTGGCTCACCATTGGTTTTGATTAAAGGAGCAACAGATGCCTTATTGCCATCAACCAGCGCTAGCGGATACACCGAGCATTGCCCAAAGACTCTGCTGATCGAACCAAAGGCAATGCCACCGATATTGCGGTCTTCAAAATCGCGAATTACCTGTCGAAAGGTGTCAAAAGTTTGTAAAGGAGTAATCCCATCTGTCGTTGTGTCGTCGAGCAAACTGCGGTTGGGCACATTTTGCTTGATCGTTTGGCGGAAAGTTGAGATCGCTTCGTCATCCTTCAAAACTCGCTGTTCAAAAACTCGAACAGATTCTTCATCGGTCGGAATGTAAAGCTTAATCGGCAGGTCTGGCCCGCCCAATTGCTTCCAGTTGAGAATTTGTCCCGTATAAATTTGTTTGAGCTGAGCAAAGGTAATCTGGCCTTTTAAGGCAGTAGGCAAACTCTTGGCGCGATCGGCATAGCTAAAAGCCACAAAAACCGCCAAGCCATCGTAGGCAAATTCTTTGTAAACAAGGTCTGTACCTAAGTCTCCAATCAAGCTAGTAATCAGAAATTCTGACTCTTGGTCTTTTACCTTCTTAATACCCTCCACAGCACTCAAAACGGGTTGAAAGCTCAATTGCATCTTGGGTTGACGTTTTTGCAACTCTGTTTCTAAAGTTGTCCCCTTTGCAATCAGGTTATCTTGCAGTAAGACATAACTCCAAGTGGCATTTTTTTCGGCTGTGTAAGTAAATTTACCCGTAGGAATACCTGAAACCTGCTCGATGCAACAGGGCAGGGCTTCATTACTCAAACTAGGACGTGGTTTAAGCAGGTTGCTCAGCCACCATCCCAGTAGTAATAACAAGAGTAAGACTAATCCTGCAACGATCGCCGCGCGCAGCCAACGACGTTTCTTTTTGGGCTTAACCTCTGGTTCTACATCCTCAAGTGGAGGCAAATCGATCGCACGTTCTACAGGTAGTTTTAAGAGGGCTCGCCGTGCGATTTCTGCACTTTCATACTTGATGGGCCCAATTCCTATCAGATTTAAGATAAAGGTCTTGAGCGCAGGCTGAACCGTGGGAATCCAGTGTTCTTCTACGTTGGGATCGAGATAGATGCGGTTGTCAAGATCGACAATCCCCCCCCTAAATAAATAAAAAGCGATGTAACCTAAATCTTCGAGATCGCGATTTATAGAGTAGATCGTGGGTTGAGCGAGGGGCGAATTAAACCGATGTTCCCATAACGCCAAATCGGTCAGATAAATATAGAAGCCCTGTAAATTAGGTTTGATTAACAAACTGTAAAAGCTGAGGTTTCCGTGGGGTAAACCTTGTTGCACAATGCCCGATCGCAGGGTGTATTTCTGACCATGTAAAGATTCTAAAGTTTGCAATGTTTGACTGAGAAATTGGCGCACTTGCCAGTTATTCATCGCTCCGTAACCAGCTAGATAGCTGGCTAACGTGGGGGCATCGGCAGCAGGATGATCGGCGATCGCATAGCAGCGCTCTTCTTTAGGATCGGCGATCGCTTCGATCGGCGCGATCAGGCGAAAATCTTGAACTCTCCCATCTGCGAGGCTAATGCCTGCTAATTGCTCAAAACTATCTTTGCAGAGCTTGGTTTCATCGGGGCTAAAGTCGCGATCGGGAATGATATATTCCTTAAGCACGACAGATTGCCCATCATTTAGGTTGGTTGCCTCATAGATCCTGCCCTGTCCTCGACAGCCAATATAATTTTCAATTTGATAGATGCCAGATCTTCCCCTTAATTTTGCTTCGGGAGGCAGTATGGCTGGAAACTGACAGGTAACGCAGTAGCGATTGTTGGGATCTTCTTCAATTGTTTCCCTTGGGACTTCGCATCGAAAGGGATTTCCTTCAAGACAACGATACTTTGTATATAGTGGCTTGACTTGCCAAAGAGAGGCTGTACGGGGCTCTATGGCAATTTGCTCGATCAGGGCTTTTGCTTCTTTTTGCTCTGGCAACCCAATCCCTTTAACCGATGTCACCGAAGGTGGCGCAATCCCCAAATCGTCCTTTAAGAACGGAATTAGGAAGTGAAGAGGTTTAGGAACAACTTTCAATAAAAAGTCGTTAAACCCCGACCCAATCAAGCCATCAATTGTGCTGAGAATCGATTTAAAGACATTCCCAATTCTTTGACCGAGCTTTTGTAGAATATTTGGCGATTTGTCAGCCACAGTCTCAACCTCTCACCTAATACCAATTTCTCTTAAATTTGCGACAGTTCGATTTTTGGGTTCCGCGCAGAGCGCGGTCTTTTCAAAAAGATGCGTTGCATCTTTTTGAAAATGGTATAACCTCATCCTAAAATATTAAGCTGTTTTCGCGCCCAAAGACACCTAACAGCCTAAATTCAAGGCTTTTCAGGACGCGATCGCCGAACGACAACAAGATTTAGCCTAGTGGTTCCAGAACAGGTAGGGGCAATTCATGAATTGCCCCTACCTGTTGCATGCATAGAAAAGAAGCTCTCACAAAGAGTTTAAGATGGCTATATCTAAGCAAATTCGCTTACAATTTTGAGTCAGTCAGCTAGCTTTAGCGCTAATTTTGGGGATAGGCGGATTTCAGATTCTTAGGTCTCCCCTTGAGATTTTCTTAAGCTTAGACGCAAATACGATTTAACTTGTTAGCCTAGTGCCATAATCCTATTTATAAAAATTTGCTTAAAGTGGAGTGAAAACGATGGCTAAAGAGCAGGTGGCAAAATTATATCGAGCGGTTCAAGCCGATCCTGAGCTTAAAGAAAAGCTGAATGCAGCTCCAGATCTAGAGCGCTTTGTTGCAATGGCACAGCAAGCAGGTTATGACTTTACCGTCGAAGAATGGAAAGAAATGACAAATTTTAGTGTGGAAGAATTAGAAGGCGAATTATCTGAAATTCCTGGACTTTAATTGCATTTCATCCCATGAGCTATGGCACAAGTAAAAATTTTTGGATTGCGATCGCATCTAGACCCCATCAAAAAACAGCTTTCCGATCTAATTCATGCCTGTGTCGTGGAGGCTTTACACTATCCAGCCGACAAACGCGCCCATCGATTTTTTACCCTTGCTGCGGAGGATTTTTTCTATCCACAGGGACGCAGCGATCGCTACACAATTCTCGAATTCAGCATGTTTGAGGGGCGCAGTGTAGAAGCAAAAAAACAACTGATGCGGCTCCTATTTATCCATTGTCAGCAAGAGTTGGGGATTTTACCCCAAGACCTAGAGATTACCATTTTTGAAACACCCAAACACAACTGGGGATTTCGCGGACTCCCAGGTGACGAGCATACCTTGAACTACAAGGTAGAAGTATAGAAGTACCAAGTACGTAGGGGCAATTCATGAATTGCCCCTACGTCTCCATGCAGAGGAAAGCATCTCTCATAGATCGTTTGCGATCGCTATACTTACAGGAGCTTTGAGAGAGAGCTAAAAAGAGGGGAGCGACTAGTTACTATAGTCCTGTAAAGCCCTCACGGTCAGCGTGTCATTTTGCAAGGAACGAATCGCTGCGATCGCCGCTTTTGCCCCAGCAAGGGTCGTAATCACAGGGATTTTATAGGCAAGCGCACTGCGACGAATTAACTTACCATCCACCTTCGCCTCCTCACCACTGGGGGAATTAATAATTAACTGAATCTGGCTATTTTTAATCGCATCTCCCACATGAGGGCGACCTTCGTGTACTTTGAGAATTAGTTTGCACTCGATGTCACTGCGACGCAGAATTTTATAGGTTCCCTCGGTGGCGATTACCTTAAAGCCAAGCTCGATAAAGCCTTCGGCAACGGAAGTGATGCCTGTTTTATCGCGATCGTTAACTGAGATAAACACCGTTCCTGTCAGCGGTAGCTTCTCACCTGCGGCGATTTGAGCTTTGGCAAAGGCACGTCCAAATTCCAAGTCGATGCCCATGACTTCACCCGTGGAACGCATCTCAGGGCCTAAAATCGTGTCAGTACCCGCAAATTTTGCAAATGGTAAAACCGCTTCCTTAATTGAAATATGTTTGGGAATTACTTCCTTCGTAAATCCCAATTCTGCAAGCGTTGCACCAGCCATGATTTGGGAGGCATAGCTGACCAGAGGTACGCTCGTTGCCTTACTGACATAGGGAACTGTCCGCGAAGCGCGAGGATTTGCCTCTAAAATGAATACTTTTTCCTGTTTGGAATTGTTGATATTCACCTGCACGGCGTACTGGATATTCATCAAGCCAATTACCTTCAGTCGTTTTGCCAGCTTGACCGTCCATTCGCGAATGGTGGTCAGAACCTGCTCAGACAGAGAGAAAGTGGGAATCGAGCAGGCGGAGTCACCCGAGTGAATGCCTGCTTCTTCGATATGTTCCATAATGCCGCCGATGACGACATTACCTGAAGCATCCGCGATCGCATCGACATCCACCTCGATCGCTCCTTCGAGGAACTGATCGATCAAAATGGGATGCTCTGGTTCGATCAAGATTGCTTTGGACATGTAGCTTTCCAGTTCGTGATCGGAGTAGACCACTTCCATGCCACGTCCACCGAGAACATAGCTAGGACGCACGACCACAGGATATCCAACTCTTTTAGCAACCACGAGCGCCTCTTCGTAGGAACGCGCCAAGCCATTATTAGGCTGTAAAATCCCCAATTCCTGACAAATTGCCTCAAATCTCTCCCGATCTTCGGCAGCGTCAATGGAATCTGGCGAAGTTCCCCAAATTTTGGTCTGCACGGTAGATGCATCGCTGTTGAGGTATTTCTGTATGGGCACTGCCAACTTCAGCGGCGTTTGTCCGCCAAATTGAATGATTACACCTTCAGGATTTTCGGCTTCGATGATGTTCAGTACATCCTCGCGGGTGAGCGGCTCAAAGTAAAGGCGATCGCTGGTATCGTAATCGGTGGAAACCGTCTCAGGGTTGGAGTTGACCATGATCGTCTCAAAGCCCTGCGCCCTTAATGCATAGCTGGTGTGACAACAACAGTAGTCAAATTCGATGCCTTGACCGATGCGGTTGGGGCCACCACCGAGAATCATCACCTTGCGGCGCGTCGAAGGCAAGATTTCGGACTCTCGATCGTAGGTGGAGTAGTGATAGGGTGTGAGGGCTTCAAACTCAGCCGCACAGGTATCCACAGTCTTGTAAACGGGAATAATGCCTAAGGACTTGCGATAGGTTCGCACTTCATCCTCAGTCGAGTCTGTGAGGTAGGCAAGTTGACGATCGCTAAAGCCCAGTTGCTTAATTTCGCGCATTTCTGTCTGCTGAATTGCGCTGAGCTTGCGCCCCTTGACCGCCAGTTCCACATCGACGATTTCGCGCATTTTTTGCAAAAACCAAGGATCGATATGGGTGAGATCGGCGATCGCCTTCACTGACAAGCCAGACAAAAAGCCGTGGCGTACTGAAAAAATTCGATCGGGGTTAGGTGTGCGTAGGCTTGATTTGATATGTTCTAGGGTCGGCATTTCTTCGTCGCGATCGGCACCAAAGCCAAACCGTCCGACTTCCAGCGATCGCAGGGCTTTTTGAAATGACTCTTGAAAGGTACGACCGATCGACATCGCTTCGCCCACCGACTTCATTTGGGTGGTCAGGGTAGGCTCAGAGCCGGGGAATTTCTCAAAGGCAAACCGAGGAATTTTGGTGACCACATAGTCAATGGTCGGCTCAAAACTGGCTGGGGTCTTTTTGGTGATGTCATTGGGAATTTCATCGAGCGTATAGCCCACGGCTAATTTGGCGGCAAATTTCGCGATCGGAAATCCCGTAGCTTTAGAGGCTAGTGCCGAACTGCGGGAAACGCGGGGATTCATCTCAATTACGACCACGTCACCATTTTCGGGATTAATCGCAAATTGAATATTCGAGCCGCCCGTCTCTACGCCAATTTCGCGAATGATCTTGATCGAATAGTCCCGCAAGCGTTGATATTCTTTATCTGTCAGGGTTTGGGCGGGTGCAACCGTAATCGAGTCACCCGTGTGAATGCCCATGGGATCGATGTTTTCAATGCTGCAAATAATTACGACATTATCGGCAAGATCGCGCATTACCTCTAGCTCGTACTCTTTCCAGCCAATCAATGATTGCTCGATTAAAATTTGCGAATTGGGACTAGCCTCTAAACCCGAGTCGGCAATGAACTCAAATTCTTCTTGGTTGTAGGCAATGCCCCCACCTGTACCACCCATCGTAAAGGCAGGACGAATGATTAAGGGGTAGCTACCAATCTGATGGGCAATGTCTCTGGCTTCTGCCATGGTGTTCGCCAGTCCAGAAGGGCAAACCGCGACGCCGATCCGTGCCATTGCCTCTTTAAATAATTTGCGATCTTCTGCCATTTCGATCGCGGGTAACTTAGCACCAATCAACTCGACGCCATATTTTTCTAGGACTCCCATTTTGGCGAGGGCGACGGCGGTGTTGAGGGCAGTTTGTCCGCCCATTGTCGGCAAAATTGCGTCAGGGCGCTCTTTTTCAATGATCTGAGCCACAATTTCGGGGGTGATTGGCTCAATATAGGTGCGATCGGCGGTGGCGGGGTCAGTCATGATTGTGGCGGGGTTGGAGTTAACCAAAATCACGTAGTAACCCTCGTCACGCAAAACTTTACAGGCTTGAGTGCCAGAATAATCAAACTCACAGGCTTGTCCAATCACAATCGGACCAGCCCCAATCAGCAAAATCTTGTGTATGTCGTTACGGCGGGGCATAAAATCTCGTTATATTGGGGTAACTCGCACTTCATTTTATAGCCTCATCGCGATTGTGCAATATGTAGCCCTTGATGCAAATAGCATAGTTATTGGTTTTCATGAAAATTCACAACTAATTTGTTGATGGGTAATGTTGATTTAAGATATGTGTCGGGGCACAAATTGGTATTAAGTCGTTAAACTTAGAATTGAACGAGAGCCTTGAAGTATTAGTAAAATAAGGAAACGCAAGAAATGGTGTTTTATGTCAAATCTTGAACTATTGGCTCAGGTTGGGCAGTTATCGCGTGCTGAAAAGTTTCAAATGGTACAGTTTTTAATGGCTGAATTAGCAAAAGAAGAAGGGCTGAAGCCATTAGATAACATTGCCGCTTATCGTCTTTGGTCGCCCTATGATTATGGTGATGCTGCTCAGAAATTGATGAGCTTATTAGAACCAGAAAATGCTCAATCCTAAAAGATTTCCTTTTATTGAACGAAGGAACCAAAGAGGAGAAGCAAATGTTTTTCCCTGTGTACCAATCGCTTTAAGCTAACACGATCGCGCTTTAGAAGTTTTTGGTCTATTGGATACGGGGTCGAGCCTAAATGTCTTGCCCTATAATTTTGGTCTAGATTTAGGAGCGGTTTGGGAGGAGCAAAAGCTTTCAATATGTTTTGCTGCTGTTAGGCGATAAAACTGGAAGTTGTCATATCTTTGACCCTGCTGACGGTTACAGACTTATCAAAAACTGCGGTAATTATAAAGAAACCCAGAGTTGGCTGTTAGAAGATGAATACGAACCACTCGAAGGAAGACTCGCAGGTGTTGAGATTCATGGAAGTGCATCGTAATCATTAGCTAAAAAAGATGGATGCTTATGTCCATATCGCAACTGTACGAACACCAACCCAATCACCATTTGAGGTTTGCCCAACATCGTAAAGGTAGTAAACAGACATGCATCCAACCACATATTCCCGTAGATTACTCAGATTATTGACTAGGAAATCATCTATCGGTTTTAACTTTATATAATGACTGGCTTCTTTGGGATTTCCTTCATAATGCTCCGCTTCTTTACTAAATTTTTGAAATGGGCAAGTGCGAACAAATCCTACAGCCTCTAACAATGAAGTCAATACGAACTCTTTGTTCGCAGATGCTGACATAACAAAGTTTTCAACTGGGTGATTCGGTTCGTAGTACTGACGTGTTAAGATTTTCACGCCCAAGAGCTTTTCTTTGATTTCGGCAGCTAGTAAATGCGTTACTTTGTTTGCCTGTTGCCTTTTAAGCGTATCAATTTGCAATAACTTATCGATGCGATCCTCTTTTGACAACTCTTCTCGCAAGTTATATGACCAATCCATACGGGTATAGGACTGTGGGACTGTACTACCAAATTGATTCTGTTTTAATATAAAATCAGGAACAGAAATGTCACTACTTCTAAGTAGGCTTTCTAGATCGAATCTTATATAGAAATCTGCTTTAGCCTGTAACGAGATATTATCCCAGATTTGGAATGGGATTTTCTCGGATTTCCATCTTGAATGTTCCCAAAATCCTTTTTCTTTTTTTAAATCAGAGTCAAAAGGAGAAATATTCTTCCTGAGTCGTGCATTGAAATCTGCGTCAACTTCTGGAGCAACACCGATCCATTCACCGTCTGATGTTTCTGCCAAAATCAGTGGGAATGACTCAAATTTGTCTTCGGGAGCATCGTACTTTTCTGCGATGTAAATTTCTAAAGACTTACAACGCGATCGCAGAAAGTCAATAAATTCTATCTGCTTGCGGTCTTCCGCTTGCATCTCCTCAGACAGTTCACCCTCTTGGAACTTAAGATTCTGTGGAAATACATCATCAATCTCACCCCGCTGAAGATACTCTTCTGATTGCAAGAGCTTATCTGGAGTTAGCTCACCGTTTTGTGACACTTCCCATACAAATGTCTCAATTGGATATTCATTCTCAGTTCTATAAACCAAACCTTCAGAGATTTGCTGCAATTCTTCCAGTAATCGCGCTGTAGTTTCTATCATAATTATCTTTGTAACAATCTGAATTTTATACTAAATCTTTCAGTAAAGTAGCGATCGCGCGATCGGAATTTATCACTGCTCTTGCCGCTTGAGTTTTGATAATTGCTAGCCGTTGTCTCAATAATGCGATCGCGAAGTTGAGAAATTGATAGGCATCGTGGGTTGTTTAGGCTGAATTAAGAACGATCGCATGACAATGGATAAAAATGGTACAATTAGTTGTACGAGTTTAAGTATTCAATGAAAATTATTAATGCTAGCGAAGCGAGAGCTAATTTTTTTAGTCTGGTCGAACAAGTTAATAAAGATCACTTGCCAAGATTTATCACTAGTCGGCAAGGAGATGCAGTGCTACTCTCTAAAGCAGATTGGGAAAGCATTCAAGAAACTCTTTATCTACAATCTATTCCCAATTTAGTGGAATCCATTAGAAGTGCTGAACAAGCAGGCGATTGGGTTTCTGAGAAGGAATTTATGGGAGCATTGAATGAACTGGAAGATTGAGTTTAGTCGCAATGTTCTTAAAGATGCCAAAAAGCTCAAGGCAGCTAACTTAGAATCTAATCTCAAATGTTTATTGGAAACTGTAAAAAATAATCCTTATGAACCTCCCTATGAAAAACTTTCAGGTAACTTAAAAGGCTATTTCTCTAGACGAATCAATATCAAGCATCGTCTAGTTTATTCGGTTAATGATGAGACTAAAACCATTAGGGTTGTCTCCGTTTGGTCTCATTATGAATAGAAAGACGAAATCGGCACTCAATCCCCCAGCAAAGCAGCGATCGCGCGATCGGAGTAACTAAACAGCATCAACCAAATCAATCTTAATGCGCTTACCTACTGCTCTTGCTGCCTTATCTAAAGTCCGTAGAGTCACAGGTTCATACTCAGGATTAAGCAATCGATATTGCACGAAATAGTTTATGCGATCGCGAATCAATTAAGCAAAAATCTGGGCAATGGGGCAAGAGAATTCTGGAAGCAAAGGCGAAGTTAGGGTGTCGTTGGCAAATAGCGTAACTGCTAATTTTAGGATTCCATTTTCGCGACGATAGATTTGAATTTGTGGCGATCGCCAATCGGCAATCCAATATTCCAAAACTCCACGGGATGAATAGAGTTTAAGCTTTAATTCGCGATCGCGTTTTTCATTTTCAGTTCCTGCCGATAGCACCTCGATCGCAAGATCGGGCGCACCTCGCAAATGTCCAGCTCGATCTAGCAAAATCTCATACTTCTCTTTGCTCACCCACACCACATCAGGAATTACATCATCGCTATCGCCAAAAATTACACCTGCGCCCATGGCTGTTGCCCCTAATTTTGTAGCGATCGACCAAGCATCTAGGGCTGAAAAAAATCGACCGCAGGTGGTTTGATGTTTCCAGTGAGGCGCTCTGGTCACGTAAAGCTCTCCATCAATAATTTCATAGCGTTTTCCGTCCTCAGGTAGCAGTTCTAGATCGGCACTCGTCCAACCTAGAGGATTTGCTGTGGGAGTAGATGAAGTGTCTGGGGCGATCGCTTGACTCATGACAATTACCTCTTCAATCATTTAATTTTACACTTAACCTCCCAGTAAAGTAGCGAGCGCGCGATCGGAGTACCTAAATAGCACAACCAGATCGATCTTAATGAGCTTACCCACTTCTCTTTTTAACAATCGCTAGCTGTTGCCACAATAACGCGATCGCGAGATCGTACAGCAAATCAGCTTCAAAAGTACTACAGTCAGAAGCCTAATACCAATTTAATTGGTGCAAGCAACAGATAAGAAATGTAAGACACTGTAGTTCTTAACGATATGCTAGATCTGTTACCCTCTGTCTTTAAATTGGTATAAAAACCAATGTGGAGCCACACCCTGTAAGCCAGCCTTGCAGTGAATATGCTCGAAAACTGCTGTAATTAGCTGGCTCTGTCTACAGAAATTTAATGAGTTCCAATTCCTCTAATTCCTCCAACAAGGCATGGTAACAATTGGGGAACATCATCTAACAGTTCACAAAAAAGTAATATCCATTCCTTGTTGATACCAACGTTGCCTATAAACCCTACACTTTTCCAGATTTACCAGAACACTGGTTCAAAACCTGATGGGCGTGTTCGGTACAACAGCCACACTGCTTACCCAATAGCGTTAATTCCGATAGCATTGCGATCGAGGAAGCCCCTTTGCTCGCAGCTTTTTGGATATCCTTTTCTGTTATCGCATGGCAAATACAAACGTACATCTGAGCTAAAGCTCCTTTTAAAGAAAGTATGTAATGTAAAGATAATTACAGCTTGTTGCAATTAATTATCATTATTGCCTGCGTCAGCTAAATTAGTCAAGTCAATAACTTAAAATTTGGAACAATTTTGCGTCATTGTATCGGTCAGAAAAACTGTCATGAGTTAATGATTTTACTTGGGACAAAAGCCTTACTTAATAAGTATGACATTTTGGATATTTTGAACTTTGAACCAATTAGTCAAGTTATGATCGACAAACGAATTTCACCGACTAGGCTAGGATAGACCGTTATGCAAGGAAATCTGGACGTAAAAAGTCAGTTAAACGAAGCTCTAAAGGCGCAACTGACTGCAATTAACCAATATTTTCTCCATGCCCGAATGTGCAAAAACTGGGGGCTAAATCAACTTAACGATCGCGAATATCGTTATTCGATCAAGGCGATGAAGCAAGCCGATGAACTGATTGAGCGCGTGCTTTTCTTAGAAGGGCTGCCCAATTTACAAAGTTTAGGCAGTTTGCGAATCGGCGAAGATGTACCTGAACTGCTGCAGAGCGATCGCACGCTATGTACAGAAATTCTGAATGGACTGCGATCGGCGGTAGTAACTAGTGAGACCCAGCAAGATTATGTAAGCCGCGATTTGTTTACCAAACTAATAGAAGAGACTGAGGAGCAAATCGATTGGCTAGAGTCCCAACTTTGGTTGATCGAAAATTCAGGCTTGCCCAATTTCTTGCAGTCGATGGTTTAGTTTTTGAGAACTAATTGCAATTGTGAGCTATAAATTTCTTTAGAAAAGATAAGTGAGAGAATTATGAAAGGCAGTGAGAAAGTTTTACAACAGTTGTCTAAGTTGTTGCGTGGTGAGTTAGCAGCGCGAGATCAATACTTCACACACTCACGCATCTATGCTGACTGGGGATTGAACAAATTATACGAACGCATTAATCATGAAATGGCAGATGAAACTCAACACGCTAGTTGGTTAATCGAGCGAATTCTGTTTTTGGAGGGTACACCCGATCTATCACAGCAAGATGGGCTCAAGATTGGAAAAACCGTTCCAGAAATGCTGAAGAATGATTTGGACGTTGAGTATAAGGTGGTTGGCGATCTTAAGGAGGCGATCGCGGTGTGTGAGAGCGAACAAGATTACCAGAGTCGCGATATTTTGCTCAAAATCCTTATCGATACAGAACAGGATCATGCTTATTGGCTGGAGAAACAGCTAAGGCTAATCGATCGACTCGGCTTACCTAACTATTTACAATCGCAAACGTAGGATCGTCAAATAGTTAGTCATCCCAAATTCTCATTGACTCGCTCTATAGATGTTTTTGGGATGTTAAACACGATAAACAGATCCATACTTTTAATGATGGGTATTTTCAGGGATGCCGAAGACCACTAAGCCTAAAAACATTGCCCATCAAACATTTCGGGTTTTTAAGTCAAAGTAGCTCCCTGAAACATCTATTGAACCCAATGATTTAGAGATTAATTTCTGTGTCTTGATTTTGGGTTTGCGCGATTTCCAAATCCCTCAATTCTTTCTTGACGGCTCTATCCCACTTTCGCGCTGCCATCATTTTTACTCCTGTGATAAATAACAACAGAGGCACAACTCCCACAAACATATAGAGCACGCGAGAAGGAAGTCCCGCGATCGTGCCAAAATGAAGGTTGGCAATTACGATGAGGACACTAAAAAGAGCGTTGGGCTTAACTACTTTATTGGCTAGTAATACCTCACCACTGTAGCGATCGAGTTCCACTGTGCTCAGATCAAATCTTCCTGTTTCTTGTTCTGGGAAATGTTTGGTAACGATGAATTTTCGAGGCTGATTAGGATCGAAGGATACAGCCATTATTTGTCCTCCAGGGAGTGCAGTATCAGCTTTTTGCAATAATTGATTGAGGGCAATGGGGGGCTGATTAGGGGGGGGAGATTGTGTGTCTCCATTACCCAAAACTAAAGTTGGGAAAAGATGCAGCAATACAATGATCGCACCTGTTATGGAGAGAATTGCTAAAAAGATTTGAGAAATTGTTCCTAATACTTGATGCAGATCGAAGCTAAGGATTGATAAAGGTGCATTCCAGCGAATCTTAAAGCCCGATCTCAATTTCCGCCAACCTGTCCAAAGGATTACGCCTGTGATTGACATCAGAAGTAAAGCAATCCCCACCACAATGAGAATAATTTGACCAGTATTACCTAAAAAAAGCTCATGATGGAGCGTATACAGAAATCCTGTTAAGGAATATTCCCAAACTCTTTCTCCTAAAACCGCACCTGTATAAGGATTGACAAAAGTTTCAAGTCGATGTCCATTCTTGTCAGTCATGGTGACAGTATAAGTTCCATCAGATTGTTTAGGAAAGCGCACATATTGAACGGGAAGTTCGGGATGGGCTTTCTGGGCAGGGGCAAGAATGTCATCGAACGGAACACTAACCGATTGAATGGCAACAGTATGCAGTGACTGGTTAATGGCATGATCTAACTCTTCATGAAAAACAATACCAGTTCCTGTTAAACTGACAATGAGGAATAACAATCCCATCAGTAGTCCGATAGAACCATGTAGCGATCGGACTAAATTACGAACTTTCATCTTTTACCTCCTCTGAAGTTTTCTTAGACAAAAACGGATAGATAAATAGATAAACACCGCTCACAGCGAGTGTTGCCATAAAAAATAAAAAGGACATTTCGATCGAATCGTGAATGAAGGGGGAAATCCATCCTAGCAAGCCGCGATTCTCCAGAAAATCAACACTATTAAAGCCATACTTTAGTAATTTGCCGCTACGAGCATCGATGTATCCCTCAAACAGTTTCTTTTGGTTTTCTAATCGATAAACTCCTAGAGATGGGACATAGGCAATTTCATCAATATCTTTGATTGTGTCAACGCCTTCTAGATGTAAATCAATAAAAATTTGAGAAGCCTGTTCTAGGGAGAGCAATGGCAAGGTATTTGCCAGAGATAATTGAGTAGGTGGCTTACCATCAACTATCGGTAATCCAAAACTAAAAATCGGTGGAAGGGCAATAATTTCAATCAGGTAGATTGCTATAACTAAGGCAAAATAAAGCCCAACCCATCGATGAATTGTGCGCGACCATCTTGAGAAGAATTGTTTAAACTTCATGATTTCTCCTTAATTAGGGATGGAAGTGTTGTCGATCTTGACAGAAAATTCCGTTCCACCTTTCAAATTAATCGTAGAAGAACAATATCCATTTTGAGAGTTTTGCAAAAAATCAACGTATGGCTTGAGCGCTTCCTTAAAGGTATTAACATTATCAGAAACTACAATTCCTCCGATACGGATTAGAGGATTGAGTAATTTGAGAATATCAAGCGCTAGGTTTGCCCAACCATCTATTAAAACCATATCAATAGGTCGATCGAGCGTCTTGAGAGTTTCTAAGGCATCACCTTCACGGATTTCTACATAGTTTTCTAGTCCTGCTTCAGCGATATTTTTGCGAGCTTGGGCAACTTTCTCAGGCACAATTTCTGTACCAATGACCAGACTACCTCCGTTATCTCTCACAGCCGCCGCTAGATAAATAGTAGAAATGCCAAATGAAGTGCCATATTCAACAATGGTTTTAGCGTTGAGCGATCGCGCTAACAAATACATAAATTCTCCTTGATCGGGTTCAATGGGAATATATTTGTCACGATAGAAATCCGTTTTTGTCCGATCCCACTGAATACCCTTGCCTAAGAACAATCGCGGTAGTTGCGGCAAATAGTGAAGAATCAAGGAGCCAGTTTGTCGATCTGCTTCTTTGTGAAGTCGATTTAAAACAGTTTCGATTTGGCGATCGTTAATGGGACTGTGCTTAAATAATTGATTCACTGCTTTGTTTAAGGTTATCACTAATTCTTTTGGTGATATTCAGCGCGAAACGCTGAATATCCTAAACTCTATTTCAAAGTAAATACGCCAAAATCTTTGACAACATCACCTAGTTCCAACTTGTCCACACCTTCAACGATCGCTACTAAATCGCCATCAGCAGTAGCAATTTGCAGGTTGCTTTCCTTAGGGATCAATTTATATTGACTTAGCTCTCCAGCCAAAATGATGACATCTTTAGACTTCGTGAAATTTTGAATGCGGGCATAGTCAGCATCACCTTTACCGACATAAAATGGTTCGGATTTAGGGTTAACTGGGGTAATAAAACTACCTAAAAGGAACTCATTCCCGCCGCCACCCTTATTACCAATTAGAACATCTACTTCTCCTTTCCCTAAACTCTCAGGACGCAAAGGGAAAGGTACTTTTTTGTCTTTAACAACCTCAAGTCCTACACCGACAAAGTGAGCGTGCTTTCCATAGCCCAAGCCTTGCACCGTATCATTGCCACTTGTGCCAGTATAAAATGTTTCATAGTCCTCCCCATCAGGCTTTTTAGTAGTTTTCCCAACTGTGGTGTAATGTTCTAGTCCAGATTTATACTTACCCTGTTTAATCAAGTCAGCAACATCAGGATTGCCTATTAGATACACTGCTTCATTGAAGTATGCCGCCTCATTTTGGACGGATGGAGCAGTTTTTGGAGCGACTGAAGGAGTAGTCGCAGGTGTAATTGCGACTGGTGGAGTTTCTATTTGACAAGCAGTGGTGGCGATCGCCAGACTGAATGCGATCGTCGATATTGAAGGGTTTTTCATGTTACTTAGTGCAAATAATTTGGAATTGATTGCTTAAAACTGTACGGAAACAGAACCAACTACCGTAAATGGATCCCCAAAGTTGTTGCTTGCACCTCTAGTTCCAAAAGCACTTTCGATATACTTGATATCACCAATGTTTTTGAAGTTAAGTGCAAATCGCCAGTTGTCACGTTTATAGAAAATTGCCGCATCGGCTGTAAAGTAGCTACCAAGGGAAAAGCTGTTTGCTAGATCTCCTTGGCGATCGCCAACATATTTAAAGCCCAGACCAAAACCTAGCCCTTGCAAATCTCCACTTTGAATCTCATAGGTTGTCCATAAACTGGCACTATGGTCTGGCACTCCAAACAACTTCTTGCCTACGTTGCTAGGATCGGTATCCGCAGTAACTTCGCCATTAATATAGGCATAGGAAGCTATGATCCTCCATCCAGGCAATAGTTCACCTGAGACATCGAACTCTAACCCGCGACTGCGTTGTTCTCCAGAGGCGATCGAAAAGAGAGGGAAGTTAGGATCGGTAACTGCGACATTTTGCTTAGTAATGTCAAAGTATGCCAGTGTGGCAAAAAGTTTTTTATCGAGCAAATCCGCTTTGAGTCCAAATTCGTATCCTCTACCTCGTTGCGGCTCCAAAGGCGTGCCTGAAACTGTCGTTGCTGTATTAGGCGTAAAAGATTGAGAATAGCTACCATACAGCGATAGCGTGTCAGTGATTTGATATAAAAGTCCCAGCCGAGGCGTGAAGGCACTCGCATTGAGGTTGGTTTCACCAGGATCTGTTGATGAGCCAGGAATGTTCGTAGTCTTCTGAGAAAGTGTATCGTAACGGATACCTGCAAGTAGTTTCAAATTCTGGAGAATGGAAATTTGATCTTGTAGATAGAAGCCCCAGCTATTACCCGTTGTGGTACTACCGCCAAAGGCTGGCAATGTATTTTCATTGGGCTTTGTCAATCCATAGGTTGGATTAAAAAGATCGAGAAATCTAGGGGTAAAGTCTACGGCTGATACAATGCGGCTATCTCTGTAAACATAGTCTATACCCGCAAGCAACGTATGTTTGACATCACCCGTAGCAAATTCACCAGTTACATTGGTTTGAAAAGTGTAATCTTTGTTTTGGGATTCTTGAGAAGCAAGAACGCGAAATACATTGCCAGTTGCTTCGATAAAAGCCAATGGCAGAGCCACTACGCCAAAGTCATAGTTATAGGATGTATAGCGAAAAGCATTACGCAGTTTCCAATTGGGATCGAAGCGATGTTCGAGGGTATAGCCAAGATTTACGGTTGTATTTGTAACTGTGTCGCTGGGTTCGGTAATAATGCGATCGCGTGGTATATCAGCAACTCCTTTACCTACAGCAGGAATACCAAAGGTGGCCGGACGGGTGCTATTTGCATATTCAAACCCAATATTTAGATCGGTCTGGTCGTTAATTTTCCAAGCGATCGTCGGTGCAATGTAGTACTTTTGATCGGGCTGAGTATAGTTCTGAAAAGCATTGAAATTCTGGAATAAACCATTGACTCGATAAAGCACCTTGCCATCGTCACTCAAAGTTCCCGAAATATCGAATCGAGGACGAATGAAGCCTCGACTTCCTGCTTGCAGTTCCACCTCATAAAATGGCGTTGCTAAAGGCTTTTTGGAAACTAAGTTAATCAATCCACCTGGCTCGATCGCCCCATACAAAATTGAGGCTGGGCCTTTGAGAACTTCGATTCGCTCCAAATTAGCAACTTCAAAACTTGGTTGAGATCCACCTTCTCCAGAGGAGCCAAATCTTCTAAACCCATCCAGCAAAACTGGCGATCCAGTAAACCCGCGAATACTAAAAGTATTTCCGCTTCGTCCTTGCACATCTCCGCCAAATGTAACCCCACTGACATTTCCAACAGCATCTTTAACTTGAGTAATCTGTCGATCGCGAATAATATCCTGCGGAATCACTTGTACGGAAAAAGGTGTTTCTAGAATGGGGGTATTAGTGCCTGTAACAGAGGAGGCATTGGGAACGCGATAGCCTCTGTTTTGCTGCTCACCAGTGACCACAATATCTTCCTCATCGCCTGTTGCAAGGAAAGGAGTCGCACTAAGAGTTAAGCCATTTGCCCCCACTGTTACCTTTACGTCAGGTAATCCATCCATACCCGCAATGCTAATCCGCACGTAGATAGGTGTGACTTGCGTGACCGAAATAGCAGCGATCCCCTTAACTGGATTTGTCGCACGATATTCTGATGCATCAGGTAAAGCTAGCGTAGCATTTGGGATATCGTAGACAATCGTGCTTTTAGAGTTTTGCGTCACAGGTTGGGGGATAGAGCCTGAAGGAGACTCTAAGAGAATCTCAACACCTTTATTTGTTGTATTTACCTTCACCCCTGTAATTTTGACAGAGGCAGTTTGCGCCAATAAATCTTGGGCTGTAGTTGACGAATTTTTTAGATCTTGTACAGAAACAGGCTTAGACTGTTGCGACCTACTACTAATTTTACTTTGAGACTTATTTGCAACTTGTGTTTGTGCTTGGACATCAGCAGGTAAACCAATCAATAATGTACTGACAGCAAACCATACAGGAAAATCTAAATTGGAAACTAGCGAACGCTGAAAAAAAATCATAAATCTTCACAAAAACTACAAAACTTACCCCTAAATAGCTATGTGGATTAAAAGCTACATAAAATTAATGACACCAATTACTATTTAGATTAAATAATTTAGCAATAAACCTATAATTAATGCAAGTCATTTGCAATAATCTCTTGCGATGTTGTAGAATTTTTTAAATTTGTTTTGCTGCCTATTTAGCGAAACTACATCCAAAAACCCATCCATGAAATTACAACTTACGCTCAATGTCTAAACTCTTTGACACCCTTGTTGCGGGTGGAATTACGATTATTCCGCTAATCCTTTGTTCATTTTTGGTGGTTTCTTTAGCGATCGAGCGCTCTATTTTTTGGTCGCGAGTCAGAAAACAACAAAAGCGAATCGTCAGGACAGCACTGCAAATTTATCAAGAAGATCCCACTCAAGCTGAAGATTTTCTACAAAAACATACCGTTTTACCGATCGCCCGCATTTATTTAGAAGCGCTATCAATCCCCAACGCCACACCCACCGAGTTCTCTCTGGCGCTTGATGCCAGAATGCAAGCCGAAATGCCCAGCCTCAAGCGTTTTAACAATATTTTTGAAATTATTGTAGGCTTAGCTCCATTACTCGGATTAATTGGAACCGTAATTGGTTTGATTACTTCTTTTGGTTCGCTCACCCTAGGCGACGTGGGCGGCTCTAAGTCCCTCAATGTCACAGGTGGTATTAGTGAAGCCCTAATTTGTACTGCGACTGGGTTGATTGTAGCGGTGATTGGATTGATTGCTGCAAGTGTGTTCCGATCGCTCTATGCCCAACAAGTTGCCTATTTTGATGAATGCTGTACGCAATTGGAACTGCAACATTTGCGATCGCACCGACAAAAGGTAAATGCTCATGTCTAGAAGAACTCGCCGTCGCCACGACGAAGATCTGTTGGATCACCCGCTTGAAATTAAGAACGTTGTTCCACTTCTGGATGTTCTCTTTGCTTTACTCACATTTTTTGTACTTTCCTCTTTATTTCTCAACCGCACGGAGGGGTTGCCAGTAGACCTGCCGAAAGCTCAATCTGGAGCGCAGCAAACAACAGCAGCAAGAGCCACGGTCAGCGTAAATGAGAAAGCTGAAGTGTTTTTAAACAAGCAAAAGATCGAGATTCATGAGGTTAGCGATCGCGTTAAGCAATTATTAGAACCCAATCAAGATTTGATCGTAGTTCTGAATGCCGATCGCAGCGTAAAGCATGGGGATATCGTCCAAATCATGGATCGATTACGACAGATTCCCCGCGTCAAAATGGCGATCGCCACCAAAAGCAGTTAGTTCTAGCTTCAAGTGTTGCACGCTAAACATAGCTAAAACGTAGAACTCAAATTCCTATTCAACGTAAATTTTATTGCAATTGGTGTTAAGAAGACTGATGAGGAAGACAATCAATGAAGATATTTGAAAATAGTTCTGACTTGGAAAACATTCAACAAACTACTCGACAAAAAACAGAAAACCGAACCTTAGTAAGTATTCTATTTATTAGCTTTATAGGCTCAGCATGCCTTCATGTAGCAGCAATGGTTGCACCAGTTCCATCTCTTTGGAAATCAGTTTCTAAAGAAAAAGATGACACCATAGAGGTCGTAGTAGAGAACCCCGACAAAGCTCCTGTACTTGAAGAGAAAGCCCCAGAAATTGTCAAGGAGCCCGAGCAAATCCCACAAGATATGTCGATAGAAGTTGCACCCGCCGCGATCGCACTTGCCCCAGAAATCACAACAACATTCCCAGAAGGAAAAGATGCCCCCGCACCAGACAATCTCAAGCCGTTAGCGACCACAGGTGCGAGCGACACAAAAATCCAGTCTGGGGGTGGTTCTATAATAAATAAAGATGGAACAGGTTCGGGGTTTGGAAATGCAAAGAACCCTACAGGTTTTGTCTTTGGTGGCAAACCATTTGGAAATCCGAATGGCAAAAAAGATGGTGTGCAAATGGGTGTTTTGAACGGGAAAATCCATGGTACGGGCGTAAATTCTACCCCGCCCCCATCGCCACCTATCACCAATACACCCCTGAAACTAGAGTGTTTGAGTTGTCCAAAGCCACAATATCGAGGTAAGGAGGGAACCCCCAGAGTCACCTATGATATCGATCCCGATGGTAAGGTCACCAATATTAGGCTACGTCAATCTAGTGGAGATGCTCAAACAGATCGCGAAACCATGGAAGCGATGAGCAGATGGCAGTTTAATCCAAAAACTGTCCCAGAGGGTGGACGCACAGATGTCAAAGTTCGCGTTACCTTTGAGGAAAATGGCTCGCAATTTCAGCAACGAAATAATGAGGAACGCCGCCGTCGAGAAGTAGAACAACAGCAACAGCAAAATGTGTTAGATCGGGAACGCCAACGGCTGGAAGCTGAGCCACCTAAATCTTCACCCGTGAATATTAAGCCTGCGATAGAGGTAAAAATTCCAGAGCCACCGTCTGCGACTTCTATTCCTGTTGAAGCGATCGCGCCGCCCCCTGCCCCATCTGTAACTGAACCTATGACACGTCCCGAACCAGCAGTATTACCACCCCCACCCCCAGTAGAACCAGTGTTACCACCACCCCCTGCACCAATACAATCCCAGACCACAAAAAAATACAAGCGATCTTAGTCCGACATTATTCATGAGAACAAAAAGAGTATAAAAATCACGCAAAAAGAAAGAAGTGTTTAATAAAGAACAGGAGTTCTAACAGAAAAAATGCATCGTACTACAACCCATTCCCAATCAAAACAAACGCTGACCAATAGTAGGGATGATTAAAATTAACTTCTCCCTGTTTGATCGGTCTACGAATCATATTCAACTGTGCTTCTCGCAGAGCCGATGACATGCCTACATTTCCCTTGTTTATCCAAAACCAAGAAAAAATTTTCACAATTTAACATAGCTTACCTGCGATCGCGATCGCAACGTAGAGACGATAAAGAAACGTGACTAACCTACTGCACTTTTCTCTTTGGGCAAGCTCTTGGTTGAATATCAGTCTCAAAGTTAAGTGGGCATAAAGGATAATACTTCCCCCATCAGTACAACTAGAGAAGCATTGTAGTCGATCGCATATTCATTGGTGGCATAGGAACGCTCGTCATCAATGTAGCTCCATAAACCGCGTTCTTTGGGTGCAATGCCATCCTGGGCGCCACGATTGGGCCCACCCACGACTAGACCAGGGATATAGATCGCAGTGGCACGGGCAAAGAGATGATTGGTTTTGCGAACTGGATTCGTCCCTATACCCGTAACAAAGGTTTGATTAAAAGGGTTGCGCCCGAATAGATAATCGAGTTGTGCGATCGCGGCATTTCGGAAAGCAGGGTTTTGGGTCAATTGATAGGCATAGGCAAGGGTGATTCCTTCCTCGGCTGCCATTTTGTTGGAGCCCCAGATTAAGCGATGGTTGGCAAGGCGATAGCCACTGCTATTCACTTTTTGTAGCAATCCCTCGGCACGGTGCAAAATCTTGCGTTTGATTTTGTCTTTAATATCGGGAGAAATGAATGCTTTCTCCTGCTCTAGAATGCTTGTCAATGCTAGGGGTGACGGATCTTTCCATTCAAACAGCGTATAGGCAAAACCATCAACATGCTCAGTGAAGTATTGCTGGAATTTAGTTCCTTCTGTTGTAATCCATAACTCTGCGGCAGCCCATAGACGATCGTCAGTATCAGTCAGTAGGCTGGCTTCGTTATCGATGTCGGAATAGAGATAACCTCCCGAGCCGCTATCATCACCATCAACCTTATCAATCTGCATTACTGGCTGGGTTTCTAGATATTGCCAAGCGAACTTAGCAGCGGCTAAATAAATTGCTGCCCTCTCTTTTTGAAAAGGCAAATACACTCGTGCCGCGATCGCCATGGTTGCAGAAAACTTAGCCGTTTCGGGGGTGGAGACCCCGTAAATAAAGCGTGATTGCGTATCTTTGTCTGGAGCTAAGCCAATCGGCCAGTTTTTCCCTGAGAGTTTCCGATAAACCGCTCCATCTGCTCGTTGCATGGTAAGCAACCAGTCTAAACCCACTTGCATTTCATCGAGCAGATCGGGAACGCGATTGCCACTTTCAGGAATCTGCAATTGACCGTCACTGAATAGGTTGGGATGCTTTTCGTAGAGATGGAGCAGTCTGCCAATGGTAATGGTTGCCGTCGCCACATACTTTCCATAGTCGCCCGCATCATGCCATCCCCCCAAGGATTGCAGTTGCGTACCTTCTTTATGCTGGGAATCGCTATGGGCTAAGGCAGCATCTTTAAGATGACAGGGCGGATGAGAAATACCCGTGACAGGATCGGCGATCGCGACGCCACAACGTTGGAGGTAATAGGAACGCAATAGCACTGCCAGAGGTTTCTCATAGACTTGCTTGCCAATGGGGAAAGGAACGGATTTCAAGTCCCCTATCCGCAGAATGTACTCTCCCTCGCGATCGAAATTGCTAAAATCGACAGCTTGCAACACTTCGTTACTGAGTTTATCGCGAACTCCTATAGCAGCAGGAACTGCCAAAAGCACTTTCTGAGTGGTGACCTCGACCAACTCAACAGTTTGAGCATCGTTTCCTTTAAAATTTGCCAGTAAAGCAACTTTTGTCTGTTTGGGAAGATAACCCACCTGATTTACCAAAATTTTAGGGCGATCGCGATCGTAAGAACTTGCATCTAACGGTCTATAAACATTCCACTGGATATAGACAAGTAGGAAGGCAAGTCCCAAACAAGCTACAAATAGCGCAGCAAATTTACGAAGACGAAGGAGATTTTTTCTCACGGGGCTTTACCACAAATGCAAAGGAGTTCTGTCCTAAAAGATTATCGTCGCGATCGAGAATTTTTACAACAATTTCGTGTTTGCCAAGTTGTTTGGGTTGGTATTTGACTGTTTGGACGAGAGAGCCACTGTTAGGCGAAACATCTACCTCTGTTTCGCTGCTTTGCTGCTGTTGCCATTGCAGGAAGCCGTGACGTGCGATCGCATAGCTGATTTTGGCATTGGGAAAATGTTGCCATAGGTCATTGATAATCCATAAATCCAGATTGATTGTCTCACCTAGTTTCCATTCCTCCTGTACCCAAGCAATGCTAGGCAGTACGGGCTGATAGGCTATTTTTAGGGCTTCATAGCCAGGTTTGGGATTGCGCCAGTAATCGACAATGCCCCAATTAAGTGAGGGCCAATCTTCCACAAACATAAATTGAAAAATCGAAGTGACTGGGCGAAACCGCTGCCGCCGCAAAGCCTCTGCGGTGAATTGGATCGATCGCGCCTGATTTTTTTGCGTATTCTCTACAAATTCCTGAGGATTCTTTCCCATCGACACCTTTGCCAATTCGAACATCTCATGACGCTGGAAGTTATGGTATTCCCATTTTTTCCATGTAGGTTCAGAATTAGGGAACAGCTCGGTTTCCGTAAATATCCGCCGCAAAGAAGTCAGATTGGGCAAGGCTTGAGCGCCAAATTCAGTAATCATGGGTTCATGAACAGGTTTGGCATAGTCTAACCAAGAGCCAAAGTACCAGCCTAGCCAAGGATGTTCCCGCGTTGAAGAAAATGGATGTAAATAGCGGGTTGAATCGATATGCTTAACACTGTCATACATCGCCGCATTTAGCGATCGGTTTTGGTTGGGGTTGTAGTTACGGTATTTATATTTCATCCAATCGGCATCCCAAGGAGGTTCGTTTTGCAAGCACCAAGCGACAATCGCGGGATGGTTGTATAGCAAGCGCACCATATCTTTGGCTTGCCTAGTTGCCTCAGTCCGAAACTCCAGCGATTCTTCGTATCCCCATTGCAAAGGAAAGTCTTGCCAGATCAAGAAACCCATCTCATCGCTGAGGCGATGGAATTCCCTTCCTGTAATATGGGCGTGGACGCGAATCGCATTAATGTTACTGCGTTTCATCAGGGCAAGGTCAAAACTATATTTCTCAGGCGTCATTTCGCTGAGCCACTGCGTGGCAATATAGTTCGTTCCTCTGAGGAAAATCGGTTTGCCATTCAGCTTCCAAGTTTTTGTCTTGGGTTCTAATTGAATCGAACGAAACCCAAACACGACTTCTTTGCGATCGAGCAAATGTCCTGACTGAGAGACTTCAATCTGCAATTTATAGAGGTTAGGATCGCCATGTTCCCAACTCCACCAAAGTTTGGGATTGTCTTGGGCAATCGATAGTTGGATGCGATCGCAAGTTTCCTTGAGTTGTTTGGTTACTGTTAGCGTCTTACTCGAGGCATCTGAGAAATTATGGGGAATCAGTTGCGCCTTGATTTCTACAGATTCGGAAATCGCTTGAGGATGGGTAAGCTCAAGGTCGATATGGGCGATCGCTTCATTCCGATCCAGTTCTAATTCTGGAGTTACTAGGACATCGGAGATCGCGACCTTTTCGGAAACCTGTAAGTAAACAGGAGCCCAAATCCCGCCTGTATTTTTTTCTTGGGCTCTATCCGTCCAAGCCCCCCCAGGTCTGGTGTCGTGATGGCTAAAAATTCCTTTAATCAGCCGTTTGTGTAGCGACCAGTCTGGTTTGCTTTCATCCTCTTTGGGACTATTGACGCGCACGAGCAAAGTATTCTCACTGTCCAATTTCAACTGTTGCGACACCCAAAACCAAAATGGCTGAAAATATCCTTCATGAAATCCCAAATATTCGCCATTGAGCCAGACGTCGGCAGCATAGTCTACGCCTTCAAATACGAGTCTGACGAGCTTGTTGTTTAATTGCGGCTTGCCGTGAAAGCGATAGCGATACCAGACAGCACCGCTCAAATCTTGCCCTTGCAAATACCAGTTTGACGGAACCTTAATTTTTTGCCAGTCATAGCGATCTAGATCGTTGGGAAAAGATCGAGTCGGCTTCAGCACAAGCTGCAAATCAGCTCGATCGCGGAGTTCTGGGGCAAATTCCCACATACCAGACAAGGGGATCGTGGATGGAAGATGGGTAGAAGTGACTTCTGCGGATGACTGAAAGATCGCAATTAGGCTGGCGATCGCGATCGCCAAAACAACAACTATGCATTGCCTATAGAGCTTTGTTCTCATACAGTCTATGAAGTCCAAACGGCTAGTTTGCGAGAATCAGAACTCATGCTATTAGGGCTGACATCAGAAATTGTCGTATCTCCCTGTAGCTTACTGGTCAGATGCTGGGTGCTCCCCGCATCAGTGGACTGGGAACCCAAACAATTGCTATCTGTCCATACGGCTAAGCGATCGCCCTCCAGTACCCACCAACGTGGCACTTCTGTTTCCGTGATGCCCGCAGATACAGAAAAAATGGGCGTGCGATAAAGTGCTTCATAGCCACCTCGCCCATCGGGGCGCATGACCGCAAATCTTGCCCGACCCGAAGCAGTCCAACGCGCCGAAATCTTGCGAATTTCCCCAAACGACAGAGCCCCAGAATCAATTCGCAACCATCCACCCGACAGTGTTTCGCGGGCTTCGGGCAGTTGATGCCCTCCTTTTGCCATCGGTGGGGCAGGCACTACCCCCAGATCGACAAGTTTCCCTGCCATGTAGGAAGCTAGAGCCGCATGTCCTAGGTTATTTAAGTGCAGTCCATCGGCAGAATAATTGGCTAATTCTTCTAAAGGAAAAGCCTCTTGACCCGCATCAATGAAATGAGCCCCAATTTTCTCAGCACCTGCTTGCAAAGCCCGATCGTAGGGTAATCTCCGATCTTGGGTCGCTTTATTGGGTTGAGCGGTGACCACGATCAGGTGATCGGGTGGTAACGCAGTCTTTATCCCTGCAAGCAAGGCTTCTAGATCGCCACGAAAGGTTTCTGGTTTAGGGTTCGCTCGATCGCCCAAGGGCAATTTCCAGAAGGCATCATTGACTCCGTATAACATCACTATGCGATCGGGATGTCGCCCCACGATTTCCTTCCACCGTTGTACTGCCGCTGGAATCGGCCAGGACTTGTCAGTGCGCGGCGCTTTGGATAGGGACGAACCTGATAGGCTTTCATTGATTTCCTGCCAACCTAGATAGCGAGACAGTAGGGTGCTCCAACGCCGATCGCCTCTCGATGCCCATAGCCCGACCGTGGTACTAGAGCCAAAAAACACGACTTTGGGAGGCGCTTGATTCATAACAGGAGTGGAACTACTGGCAATTTCAGTATTTGGGGAATTTATCACAGGCATGGAGGTTCCCATACCTACGCTTCCCAGCCAGCAAAGCAGACAGACCAACAATCCCAATACCGAACCTTTTAACCAGCTAGTGAGGCGCATGAGCCCAATCCTCCAATGGTTTTCCAACGTGACTATAGAGCAGAGCTTCTAGAATAATGCCATTTGTGTTTACAGTCAGGGCTCGATTTGGTTCTTGGGTTTCTTCATAATAGCCAGCAAATACGCCACGTTCTGGATCTGCCAACCATCGCAGTCCTTTATAAACGCGATCGCTATAGGCGGTACGAAAAAGCATATGCCAACCTACCGCAGCTTTGGTACTACTCCCGCGAAACGCGGCGGCATCTTTACCCGAAGGATCTAACGTTTTCCAAGGTTGACCATCGACAAAAATACTGTTGTAGACAAACCAAGGTGCTTTATCGAGGTTGTCTTCCGACCAAGCCGTTAGTTGATTGGTTGCCCAATAGCGTCGTTGTTGGGCTTGCAGCACGCGGGCAGCAAACTCGGCAGGAAGGGCTTTAAACCCACTTTCTAAGCCGTCCAGAATATAGGGTTCGCTGGTGACATAGTTGTGATAAGTCGTGCGGCGATCGACAGGAACGGGAACTCCCATGACATCGACTGTCATCATCTCTGTCTTGGGATTTAAGGCTACAGCCACATTCAGTCCCAACTTCGCTAAGCCATATGCCCCATACTGCTCGTAGCCCAGTCTTCCTTCCTGCTGCCAGTCTTCTTTGCCACTTCGGGCATCGACACCCATCAGTTGCCCTTGGCGTGAGAGTCGGGTGAGGTTCCAACGTGCGGACACAGCTTTGGTGGCAGCAGTATGTTGGGGATAGCGGGCAGCAATCAGGTCCAACCACATTGCCAGTCGTCCAAGATCTAAAGCCGAAAATCCAATTTCCTGATAGGCATCCAATTTGCCATAGTTGACAGGCATGAGGGTGGCGGCATTGTAGGCTTTATTGGGGAGTTCGTTTTTATAAAGCTGGATCTTGGAAAGGGAAGTCAAAGCTTGCCCCATCCAACGATCGAACTCCTCAGCCGAAAGCAGGTTCAACTCGCGGGCAGCGGTCATGCCTGCAAACTGACTGCCAATATCCCACATCGTCGTCGCAGGAAAAGAGGCGGCGGAAGAGACTAAGCCAGAAGGCTGACGATTTAGCTCGAAAAAACGCCATGCATATCTAGCGAGATTGCGTTCTTCCGCACCTAAGGGAATGCGCCGTAACACTGGGGTGGGAAGAGTAGCACTCTGTTGCCAAAGTAAAGCTTGATGAGTTCCCCAGCCAATCAGAAGAATAATCGCACTCAAAATGAACGGCAAAAAACGTCGAATTGGAGAAGAAGGGACAGTTGTCATAGGTTAGCGAGGAATCACATTGAAAAGTACTTTGTATTTGACCGCAAGCCAAAAGCCTCCGATCGCGATCGCTTGTAACAGGGTGGTCAACCATGCACTGCCATCGACTAGACCTGGAATCAGGAACCAAATCACCACGACGACGACATGGGTAATGTAGATGTAAAGCGAGTTTTGACCTAGAGGAATCAGTAAATTACCGAGGGTTTTATAGAGGGGTTGCCAGCAGGCATCGATCGCGGAAAACAGCAGAGAAAACAGCGCAAATAGGGTGACTAACCGCACAGGTCCGTTAATGCTGCGATCGGTCAGATTTAGCCACAGGGCGCGATCGGAAACATTGGCAGGCCAAAGCCCCAATTGCAAATCGTAGTGAGCCGCCACCATCGAGGCGATCGCGATCGCCCCCATCACGAACAAGAATGGCAATTTAGGGATGCGATTCCAAATCTTGCCTACGGTATCTTTGTGATAGCCCATCACTAGACCGTGCACGTAGAGAAGTTGCCAAGTGGCGAAAGTAAAGTAGGGGCGATCGCGATCGAGGGGATAAAAACTAAACACATGAGGATGCAATTGGTTCAGCCCCCATAACGACCAAGATATTGTCAGCAGAGGCAACCAAAGCTGTCGTCTCAACAACCAAAACATCGCAGGAGATGCCAGCAAACAGAGCACGTAAAGTTGCAAGATATCAATTACAGGGGGCGCGAGGTGAAAGGTGGCAGCCGCGAGTAAAATCTGCCACCAAGATCCTGGAGCGCGATCGAAACAGGGAAGCGTCCACCCTGGTGCGAAGATACTTAACAATCCTAAAACTGACATCAGGATAAAGCTGGTCGCATAGAGAATGCCCGATCGCTCCAGTAATTTCTTCATGGCGTCTTGCAAGCCCACTTTGGCAATGCGCTTTAAGGTGACCATGCCCAACACAAAGCCGGACAGGAAAACAAATCCCTCCGCCGCCGTGGCATAGATATGTCCTTGGGTAATGTTATTAAAATAAGAACGGCTCTCTAAATGGTTGATCACCATCGAGCAAATCGCAATTCCGCGTAAAAAATCGAGCCGAAAGTCACGCTTTTCATCCGAGTTCGGATCGTAGCGCCAAGGCCCTTGGAGAAAGTCAAAGGATACTTTAGGTAAACTAGGCATGGGTATCAAGAGATCGTAGTTAACAAACGGAAAACTTCTATTGGGAAGCTTCTAACAAAAAATCAGAACCATATTTGATTTGAATTGATTTAAATCGTAGGGGCAATTCATGAATTGCCCCTACGATTTTAGGGAATGGCTTAAGTAAGAAGTCCTTTTGTGCCAGTTAGGTTGGTTCCTTGCAAATTCGTTTTGTCCAATTTGGCCCCACGTAAATTTGCGTCGCATAGGTTCGCATTGCTAAGATCGGCTCCATTTAAATTTGCTTCGCTTAAATTCGCTCCATTTAGGTTAGCTCCATGTAAGTTGCTACCACTCAAAACCGCCCCACATAAGTTAGCTCCACTCAGATTGGCTTTTACTAAGATCGCCCCCAATAAAAGCGAACATCCCTTAAGATCGGCTTTACTCAAATTAGCCTCGGTAAGATTTGATAGACTCAGATTGATTCCCACCAAAATTGCTTCGCTAAAGTTTGCTTCTGCTAGATTGGAGTCTATAAAAGTGGCTCCACTCAAGTCTGCTTTGCTAAAATCCGCTCCTTTGAAATCGGATTGCATCGCAGAACTCACGATCAATGAGGCTTCCGATAAATTCGCTTTAGAAAACTCAGCATAATTTAGTTTTGCCCCCATCAAATTCGAGCCAGAGAAATCTATGTGGTTAAAACAGCCATTAGACAGATCGATACCAATTAAGCTTCGACCAATAAAGTTCCTTTTTCCCAGATCGTACTGTTCTCTAATATTTTGAATATCCATGTATAGCGATCGCCGTCAATATTAGGACTTTAGACTTACCTTCTAGCTTTCTTTCATTTTGCTAGTTGGGAGGAAAACCAAGGCGGGGGGCGATCGGCTTGCACCTACGTCCCGAATGCGCCCCTGCGACCCAATCGTTATCCTAGCTGCTCTGGCAAGAACTAGAATTTATAGCTTTTAGGACAGTTCCCTAGTTGTAAGAATACAATGCTTTTTGTATTCTGAATATATTCTGAATACAAAAATCTTTTTGATGTTTCGCATATTCAAGCATGGTTTTGGTTAGGATATTTGTGTAGACGACTTATTCGGAATTTAGTATTAAGAGTTAAGTTTGGACAAGCTCCTTATTCTGCCTGCGATCGCGATCGGAGTCTGGTTAACTGTCAGTCAGTCAGCTTCAGTATGGGCGCAGGATAGGGGAAATAAAGATAGCCAGGATAACGACAATCAAGTTAGGTCAACCACATTCCAAACCATAGAGAACCAGAAGCGATCGCTTTTTGTCGGTTCCCGATCGCGATTTACCACAGTTCAGGAAATAGAAAGATCGATGGAAGGCGATCGCCAATTGCTGTTAGCAACCCCTGATGGGTTTAATCCTGGTTTGCGCGATCGTATTCCCGAGCCATTATCAGTTCAAGACTTTACTGCACCTTCTAAACTAGAACCAACGGTTATAGATTATGCCGTCTTGGATAACTTGAAGCTCAACTTTCAAAACTCTACGGATAGCAGCGGACAACACAATCAAATTATTGAGCCAACTTGGCAGTGGCGCTTTCAAGACGGCACGGTAGTTAGCTTTCAAACAGGATTTAATTCTTTCGATTTGGTGGGCAAACAGTCGGTTCGTAATGTGCCTCTACAATTTGGTATTGTCACAAAATTGGGGTCAATTGCCCTTGACGCCCGTGCAGGCATTGATGTCTACGATCGCTTGCCCACAACGGCAAACTTTGAGGTCAATACCAGTATGTCTGTATTACCGGGAATGACCCTCTTTGGTTTTCTCGAACAAAAGCCTTACAAGTCCAGTGCTACTTCGTTGAACAATCAAATCAAAACGCGTCGATTTGGTCCCACGATTTACTGGCAGCTTGACCCCTACACCACCCTATTTTCGCTATATCGTTGGGGTAACTATAACGACGGCAATAACGAGCAACAGTCGTTTAGCCGCATCGAACGAAAATTCGGACAGTTTTCCGTTGCTGGAAATTTGTTTATTTGGTTCTACGATCGCGAAGCTACAGGAAATACCTACTTTGCCCCACCTGATTTTCTAGTTTATAGCGGCGAAGTTGCTTGGGAAGGACAGGTGTTGGATATCTTAAAATGCCGCTTGGCAGCCAATTTGGGCGAGCAAAGAGGAAATGATGCTTTTTCACCAGCAAGAAGTTTTCAGAGTCTCTGTACGCTCAAGGTTTCACCGAGTATTGAGGCAGACTTGGGGTATACCTACAGTAACATCCGCAAAACTGAGACAGATGCTACTTCTGTGAGTGAAGCCATCTCAGGGCAATTGCGCGTAAAATTTTAAACGATATGTTGCGGCAATATCGCGACGATATAAGGGTGTCAAATGCGGAAATAAAGATAAAAATCTGATGGAAAGCAATGGTATCGTATCTGTAAATGGGCAAAAATCTCTGCCCCTAAAGATAGCTATCTGTAAGTTGTTTAACGGTCATTCTTAAATGTTATGAATTCTGACTTTGAACCACCACCTAAGAAATGGGCTTTTCTTGCAATCGTAGGGGGGATTGCGACTGCGATCGCGATCGTTGTTGGAATGGAACAACTTTCAAGTTATCTCAAGCAGTCATCAACCTCATCGCCTCCTGTGACTGCCAGTGCCCCACCCGTTATAAAAACGCCAGCAACCGTTGCTCCTATCAAATCTCAGTTAGAGAAGGATACAGAGGCGATCGCCCAACTAGATGCAGCCTCAGTGAAAGCAACTGGAAAAGCAGTACCACCAGAGCAACAGCAGATTAGCAACCCACCCTATGTCGCGCCTCAACTTGGCAATCTCAGCCCTGAGGAACTCGCGCTCGCAAGGCAAGCATGGCGATATTTTGAGCGCAACTGGAACGCCGAAACAGGTTTGATCAACTCTGCCGATGGATTCGCTTCTGTAACTCTATGGGATCAGGCGGCTGCGATCGCAGCCCTTGTCAGTGCCAAAGAATTAGGCTTTGTCAGCGAAGCGGAATTCGAGCAAAAAATGCGGCGGATGTTGCAAACTCTAGCAAAACTACCCCTTTACAAAGGTGAATTGCCCAACAAGGTCTACAACTCGCAAACACTCATGCCAGTTAACTACGGGCAACTAGACAAGCGCGAGGAAATTGGCTGGTCGGCGCTCGATATTGGCAGAATGGCAATCTGGCTCAAAATTGTTGGTACTAAATATCCTCAATTTAAAGACGATACCGAAGCCGTATGGCGCAGTTGGAAAGTCGCTCGTCTCACCAAAAACGGACAGATGTATGGAACCAGTGTCGTCAAAGGTAAGGAAGAATATAACCAAGAGGGTAGACTCGGTTACGAAAGCTATGCTGCCTATGGCTTAAAGCTTTGGGGGTTAGATGTCTCTCAAGCAATGGATATCAAATCGCAAGTTGCCTTTGTGGAGCTTTACGGACAGGGAGTTCCCTATGACAAGCGCGACTTTGCGACTTCACAGGCAAATAATTATGTCTTGAGCGAACCCTATTTTTTAGATGGCATTGAAACAGGGTTTCAAACGTTACCCAAAGCCTATGCCGATCGCATTCTTGCCGCCCAAGAGCAGCGCTACCAAGCCACCAAGCAACTCACCGCTTTGACCGAAGACAACCTCGATCGCGAGCCCTATTTTGTCTACAACACGCTATTCGTAAACGGTCAAGCCTGGGCAACGATTACCGACTCGCGCAAAACAGCCAACAATCTACGATTTCTCAGTGCCAAGGCAGCGATCGGCTGGTACGTGCTATATGGTACGCCCTACACGCGCAGTCTCTATGATTTTGTCAACAGCAAGCTCAAAGCGGAATGGGGCTGGTATAACGGCTTTTACGAGTCTTTAAACGAACCGAATAAAGCCCTCACAGCCAACAATAACGGGGTGATTTTGGAAAGTATACTTTACAAAAAAGTGGGACAGCCTTTAACCGTATGGGCAGGAATTCAACCTTGAGCGTTTATCCGCGTTGGATCAAACTGGTGGCATTGTTTCTTGTGGGGGTGATGTTTTCGCTCTTGTGCTCGCAGGTGAGCCTAGAGTCGGCGATTGCACAGCGCAATCGCGTGTTGCCTTCGTCTAATTCTTGCGCGGCGATCGCATCTCCGCTCACGTCTGAAGAACAAGGCTATGCCAGAGCAGCGTGGCAATATTTTGTCAAAAACTATCAACCCAACACAGGTTTTGTGAATGCCACGGGAGGCTACCCATCGGCAACCCTTTGGGATGAAGGCAACTATCTGGTAGCGCTCAATACAGCCCGTTGGCTCAATTTGATTCCCCAAAAAGAATTTGACGAAAAACTTAATAAATTTCTTGCTACCTTCGGCTCGCTTAAACTCTTTGAAGGCGCTTTACCTAACAAGGTCTACAACACTTCCAATGGTGCCATGGTGAACTATGGCAACCAGCCCACCCCACGCGGTATTGGTTGGTCGGCACTGGATATCGGCAGATTATTAGCGGCTTTTCATATTATTCGCACCTGCCACCCTAAGTATGGCGACTGGATGAAGGGAATTATTAACAGCTGGCAAATCGCCAAATCCCTTGCCAACGACCAACTTTATGGGGCAACGGTTTTGCCTGATAACAAAACCCTGCTAGTACAAGAGGGACGCCTAGGCTACGAAGAGTATGCCGTGCGCGGTTACGAACTTTGGGGCTATAAAGCCGATAAAGCCAAAGCTTACCAACCCTTCAAATTTGTCGATATTTACGGCGTCCAAATTCCTGCCGATCTGCGCGACTATCAGACTACAAACGCCAATAACTATGTGGTTAGCGAATCCTACATTCTGGATGGGATTGAGTTTGGTTGGGATGCTGAGGGAGCTGACTATGCAGGTAGAGTCCTAGAGGCTCAAAGGCGTCGTTATTCGCTCACTGGACAACTCACTGCTGTCACCGAAGACAACATCGACGAAGCGCCCTATTTTATCTACAACACCGTCTATTCCAATGGCGTACCTTGGGCGGCGATCACTGATGAGAATAAACCTATCCCACAATTTCGCAGTATCAGCACCAAGGCAGCATTTGGCTGGCGTTATCTCTATCCCAGTAACACCTACGCTCGTAAGGTCTTTGATGCGGTCAAAGATTTGCGCAGTCCCAAAAATGATGGCTTCTATGCAGGGCTGTACGAAGCCTCAAAGAAGCCGAATAAATCCCTTACAGGCAATACGAACGGCTTAATTCTAGAGATTCTATATTACAAGGCACGGGGCAATCGTCCCCTGATCGAGAGTAGTGACACGGTCGCGAGTGTAGAAATCCCTGCCCCGATCGCACCTGTCACTGCCGAAGCAACGCCTTGCCCTAAATTAACGCAAGCCCTGTCTTTGGTCGAGCAACGCTATGCCCAAACGGCTTGGCAATATTTTCGCAGTAATACCCAAGCAACAGGCTTAATCAACGATCGTAGCGATTTTAAAGGAGTAACGCTGTGGGGTTTGGGCGATTACTTGATGGCATTGCGATCGGCAAAAGTCTTAGAGCTGATTCCACAAAATGATTTCGATCAACGCGTTCGGCAGCTACTCGGTACGGTGCGGCAACTCCCCTTGTTTGGCGGCGAACTGCCGAGTCGAGGCTACGACCCTTGGTCTTTGCAGCCCGTAGACTATGGTGGCAATCCCATCAGTGGGGGAACGGGCTGGTCGGCAGCCGATTTGGGCAGACTTTTAGCTGCTTTGTATGGTTTAAAGTCCTGCCATCCTGAATATACCAATGCGGTCGATCGTACCTTGTTGGACTGGTCGTATTTGCGAGCTGTACGCGATCGCACCCTATACAATGGCACGGTTGCCAGGGACGATTCGGGGCGATCGCTAGCCAGAACTGTGCCTGAAACTCGGCTAGGTTATAGCGAATATGCCGCACGCGGATTTCAGTTATGGGGCTTTGATATCGATCGCGTTGCCGTCGGCGGTCAGTACGACAAGATTAATTTGGACGGGTTTGAGATTCCCATAAGGCGTAAAGATGTCTTAAAAACGAAAGAGAGTAAAACCAAAGAGAATGAAGTAACCGTCAGCGAACCATTTTTGCTCTATGGCTTAGAATTTGGCTTCGACCCGCAAATGAAAGCCCTCGCCGAGCCGATTTTTAAGGCGCAAGCCGATCGCTACCGCCGCACGAAGTTGTTTACGGCAGCGAACTCGGCAGCAGTGAATGCCCCTCCCTATATCCTGCACAGTACAGTCGTCGGCAATGGGAAAGCCTGGGCAGCGATCGACGATGAAGGGAAGCCCGCCAGCGAGCGTCTTGTGAGTACGGGCGTAGCTTTTGCCTTTTATGCCCTCTATCCTGACGAGCCTTACAGCCGCGAACTCTTGCAATCTGTTATCGACCTCTATAATCCCCAACTCGGCTACTATGAAGGCTTTTACGAAGTTTCGGGACAAAGAGAAAACAACCATACTTCCAATACCAATAGCCTGATTTTGCAAGCATTGCTCTATCGTGCCACCGATCGCCAACCTCTGTTGCGTCCAGCCTCGATGAATTCTGCTTGGTGGCAGGCGATCGGTGCGGGTGATAACTCTAGAGGGCTGCCCAGTCAAAAGCAACAAACAGCAAAATTTGTCACCGATGGAACGGATACTTACTGGGTATCGTCGAGCCTCGAAACCTCAAGCGTACCAACACCCCCTGCGATCGCTGCCAATCCAACGCCTAAACCAACTCCCAAACCAACTCCGATCCAAGTCAAACCTACACCAAAGCCGCAACCAACTCAGACAGTAGTAACAACCCCGCAACCGACTCCGCAACCATCCACAAAGCCGACCATAAAGCCGCAATCAAAACCAACCCCAAAGCCGCAACCGACTCAGACGGTCGTGACACAGCCTGTGAAAATAATGCCGATCGCCTTATCGGAAGAGGATAAGGGTGTGGCAAAAAAAGCTTGGAAATATTTTGAGCGTAATTGGAATGCCTCCACAGGATTAGTGAATGCAGTCGATCGCTACGAATGGACGACTCTTTGGGATCAGGGCAGTGCGGTGTTTGGCCTACATGCCGCCAATCAGTTAGGCGTAATCTCGGCTGAAACCTTTCAACAGCATCTCACCAAGCTGCTAGGAACGCTCGAAACCTTACCTTTACCGCAACATGGTCTGCCTAATAAGGCATACAGCACGATCTCAGCAACAATGTACCAGCTAGACAATACCCCCGATCCTGAAGGCATCAGTGGTTGGTCGACGCTTGATACGGCGCGTTTTTTGGCTGCGATGCATGTTTTGCGAACGCACTATCCCAGCTACCGCGATCGCGTCGAGCGCATCGTAAAGCGCTGGCAACTGACCAAATTGGTTAAGGACGGTTGGCTGTATGGGGGGCATCCAGACGCCAGCGATCGCCTGCAATATTTGCAAGAAGGACGACTTGGCTACGAGCAATATGCTGCCTATTGTTTGAAGCTGTGGAACCTTGAAGCAACCAATGCCCTGTCTAAGCCCCCCGTACAAAACATCAAAATCGATGGCATCGCGATCGACGTCGATCGACGCGATCTGGCGACTTCTGGGGCTAGCAACCATCTCACCAACGACCCCTACGTACTCTGGGGGTTAGAGATAGGTTGGGATGAAGCAGGCAAGCGTCAATCGGAGGCACTCTATCGATTGCAAGCCCAGCGGTTTGGGCAAACCAAAATCGTTACCTGTATTAACGAAGACTCGATCGACCGATCGCCCTACTTTCTCTACTACAGCGTTTATGTGAACGGACAACCTTGGCAAGCGATCGACAGTTTTGGCAAATCCTATCCCGACCTAAAATTCGTCAGTACCAAAGCCGCCTTTGGTTGGAGCGCTTTGATGGCAAAAGATCCCTATGCTTCTACGTTGCGTAATACCGTGATTAATCTTGCAGATGGCGATCGGGGCTATTTTTCGGGTCAATATGAGAATCCTGGTCTTGGGGTAAACCGCGTCATGGATGTCAACACCAACGGCATCATCTTGGAAAGCTTGCTGTATAAAGCAAGGGGAAATATCACTCTGGTTTCTTGACCTGATTGCTCGCTCTCATTGAGCCTTCTTATCACTTCAAGCCAGCGTTTAGAATTTATGGACAGTTTTATGAAAAGCAAAAACAAGCATCCTACTCGCAAATTCAGAGTCAAACAACGTACTTTGTTATGGGTTGGAATGTTTGTTTTGGGGCTTTTATTCGTTCTTGCGATCGCAAGCGGGCACGATCTGATGGCAGTTGCGAACGAACGAGACCCTCTCTCTCCCAAACCACCCGATCGCCTTTTGCTCCAAACGGCTCCAATTGCCAAACCGCCCGTACTACTTGGTTTATACACTGATGGCTATGCAGGCAGTCAAAGTACGATCGATCGCGAACTGCATCAGGTAGATGAATGGTCTGGCAAAAAACACGCGATTGTGGGCATATTTATGGATATCCAAGGGGACAATCCTGCCTACAATATCGGACATCGTTTGGAACTCCTGCGAGAGAATGGTTATACCGCCTTCATCAATCTCAAATCTACGCGTTTAGCTGCCGAGATTGCTAGAGGCGATCTAGACAGTGACTTGCGCAGAGTTGCCAGTGCGGTGGCAGATTGGACGAACAAAGGAGATGGACGCATGATGTTTGTTGCGCCTCTCCAAGAAATGAATATTGAAGGCGAATCCTACAGTCTCGACCCTGAGAACTTCAAACTTTCCTACAAACGCATCCAGCAAATATTTGCAGAATCTGGTGTTTCCTCACAAGCTGTGCGTTGGGTATTTTCACCCAATGGCTTTAGTCGAGGACGCAATCACGATTTTGAGAACTATTATCCCTCTGATGCTCGCGTCGATATTGTAGGGTTTAGCTCCTATAACTGGGGTTATTGTCATAGCTCTCTCAACCAAAGAAGGCTATGGGATCGACCCGAAGAAGGATATGGTGTCTATATCGATCGCATGCAAAAGATGGCACCCGACAAACCGATTTTTATTACTCAAATGGCTTCCAGCAGCTACAGCACTCCCAACTATCCCAACGATCTGGCTAAAGAAAAATGGTTGTACGAATCCTATGGATATTTAGCTAAAGCTCCAGCTGTACAAGCAATTCTCTACTTCAACATTCAAAAAGAATGCGATTGGGCTTTAAATCCTCAAAGTCAGAATGCAGCCGAAAGCTATAAAGCGATCGTGGCGAATCCTGCCTTTGGCTATGCAGATCCGCGCGAGATCGCCCAAGTTGTAGATTCTTTTTCTCAAGTAACGCTCCCAAAACCTAGCCCAATGGGAAAAGTTCCAAAATAATTTCGTGCAGTTGCTCTTTCGCTTTCGTACAGAATTCCTTAGTCGCACAGGTAGTTTATGACTTCACCCACCACCATCATCGAGAACTCACCCAGCTTTATTGGCAATCTGCGATCGCGGCTCAAGCAACGCACGTTGTTATTTCGCTATCTTGCCGAGATTAATCTCATCTTAGGCTTATGGTATTTAAGCTGGCGGATTACAAGTTCCATCAACTTTAACGCGCTGTGGCTGTCGATTCCCCTCCTGCTTGCCGAGATTTACAGTTTTATCGGGGGAGCCATGTTTACGATTGGGCTATGGCGACCGTTAGAACGGGAAGTGCGATCGCTCGACCAAATGCGCCCGCCTTTACCTGCGATCGATTATCCGACCGTCGATGTGTTTATCACCTGCTACAACGAACCGACCGAGATGGTTGAAGAAACTGCAAGAGCCGCTCTTACCATTGACTATCCTACAAACAAGCTGCGCGTCTATATTCTCGATGATGGCAAGTCCGATGCCATGCGCGCGATGTCGCAGAGCTTAGCGATCGAAGATTTGCGATCGCCCAAAATGCAAGCCGAAGCCGAACGTATTGAAAACGAACGTGCCGAACTAGAGACAAGGCTACAGCAATTACAGTCACTTCTACCCGACACCAAAGCGGCAGAGGTCTTTCTGCAAAATCCCACAGACTCCCATCCTGCGGTTAGATTTTTGCAGACGCTTCGAGATTCCTTTGTTTTGATTCATGGTAATGCTTCATCTGGGGTTAGCGTCAGCGATCGCCTTGCCACCGAACAAAAACGCCTTGAAAAAGCGATTCAACAAAAAGAGAGAGAATCGAGCGACCTAGCTCGTTGTCGTTATATCGCCCGCACCAAAGTTCCAGGTAAGCCGCATCACGCCAAGGCAGGCAACATTAACCATGCCATCTTCTCAGGCGAGACCAATGGTTCGTTTATTCTTACCCTTGACGCCGATCATATTCCCAAGCCGCAATTTCTCAAGCGCGTCTTGCCCTACTTTTATACCTATAATCAGTGGACTGGTAAATATGAAGGCAATCGCATTGCTTTCGTGCAAACGCCGCAAGACTTTTACAATCTACCTGAAGGCGATCCTTACGGACATTCAGCCCACCTATTTTACGGCCCGATCCAACAGGGAAAAGATGGCTTAAACTCGGCTTTTTATACGGGAACCAATGCGATTTTGCGCCGCGAAGCCTTACTGAATGTCGGTTTGCAATACTTTTCGGATGCTTTAGATAAAGATGCCTCTCGGATTGATGAATTTCACCTCATCGGTGGGATGTCGAGTAGTAGCATTACTGAAGATATGAACACTGCCATGCGCTTACATAGTGCGGGTTGGCAGTCTGTCTATCACAACGAACTTCTAGCCGAGGGACTTGCCCCCGACGATCTTGCCTCCACGCTCAAACAACGCTTGCGCTGGGCACAAGGAACTATTCAAGTATTGTTGCAAGAAAATCCGTTAACCAAGTCAGGTTTGAGCTTTTGGCAAAGACTGCAATACTTTCAAACCATGTATAGCTATTTCTCTGGCTTTTTCACGCTCATTTTTATTATCTGTCCCATTATTTTCTTCTTTACGGGTATCATTCCTGTCAGTGCTTTTGGTTCGGATTTCGCAATCCATTTTTTCCCAGCCTTTATCATCAACCGTCTGACCTTCCTCGCCGCAACTTGGGGAATACCAGCTCGCGAACTCTGGCGATCGGAACAATATGCGATCGCGCTCTTCCCACTATTTATCCAATCTGTTTGGAGCGTTTTCTCACGCACACCACTTAATTTTCAAGTTACGCCCAAACAAAGACAATCAGGCAACTATCTGAAATTAGTTACTCCCCAGTTGACGATTGTGATTCTTACGATCGTCGGAATGGCATTTAGCCTGATTCGCTTTGCGATGGGAACGCTCCCCGATCCTTGGGTACATTTACTGAATAGTAGTTGGGCAATCTATAACCTTTGCTTACTATCTGTTGTAATTCAAGCCGCTGTATGGCAACCTAAAGAAGAAACTAAATAAAATCTGTGATTCATTTACAAATGAGGAGTAAACCATGAGTACATCTGTAAGAGTATTAGAACCCGAAGGTATGATCGATAGCGTAGGTGGTAATCAGTTGCGTCGAGAGGTAGCCGATTTACTTGATGCTGGTATAGAAACGATTTTGCTTGACTTCCAAAATATTACATTTATGGACAGCTCGGGGCTTGGTGCTATGGTTGCCACACTCCAAGCAGTACGTGCAAAAGGAGCTACTCTTTATCTCTGTTCGCTCAACGATCAGCTTAAAATTATTCTAGAAATGACAAAGATGGATAAGATTTTCACGATCTTGCCCGATCGCGCTGCCTTCGATCTCGCTATAGAAAGTTAATTCACTCAGTATTGAAATCTCAATATCAGAAATTCAGAATGCCCATAGAAAAGAGTCTATCTAATACGATTGGTAAGTAGTTTCACAGAACTCATCCAAGATCGGTGTCTTGCTAAATCTTGTAGTATGTTGTAGTATAAGCGCGACAGATTAATTACAAGGACAAAGCGATGCCTTACGAACAGCTCGAATTATCTACCCCTAGTCCCGTGCTGTCTTGGGCAAATCATGAACTAGGGCATGAAGAAGTCAAGATGGCAAAGAATGTTGCCTCTTTACCCTTTGTTTTCAAGCACGTTGCGCTCATGCCAGATGTTCATTTAGGCAAGGGAGCGTTGGTTGGTTCCGTAGTGGCGACCAAAGATGCCATCATTCCTGCGGCGGTAGGCGTTGACATTGGTTGCGGCATGGCTGCGATCCAGACTCCATTTAAAGCCGAACAGCTAGAAGGGAAGCTCAAAAAGATTCGTCTAGATCTAGAAGCTGCGATTCCCGTAGGTTTTAACGACAATAAGGAAGTCGAAAAATCTGTGCAGAATTGGCAGGGATGGAACGAATTTAAACAGCTTCACCCTGGCGTGCAAGATCAATTTGGCAAAGCCATGCGTCAACTCGGTTCGCTGGGTGGTGGCAATCACTTTATCGAAGTTTGCCTTGATACGGAGGGACAGGTATGGCTGATGTTACACTCTGGCTCTCGTGGTATCGGCAATATCATGGCGCAGTGTCATATCGGCTCGGCTAAGGATTTAGCCAAGCTGACCAACACTTACTTGCCCGATCCAGATTTGGCATATTTTGTGACGCAATCTCCTAAATTTCATGCTTACTGGCACGATCTGCAATGGGCGCAAAACTATGCCCGTTTTAACCGTGACGTGATGATGGCTCGCTTTAAGAAGGTGGTGGAAAAGCACCTTGTGGGTGGAAAATTAATCAAGCCTTTGTTAGAAGTCAATTGTCATCACAACTATGCTGAAAAGGAAGTCCATTTTGGCGAAGATGTTTATGTCACCCGTAAGGGGGCTGTACGCGCCCATACGGAGGACTATGGCATTATCCCTGGCTCAATGGGAGCAAAGTCTTTCATTGTCAAGGGAAAAGGAAATGCTGATAGTTACTGTTCTTGCTCGCATGGTGCGGGGCGGCTGATGTCTCGCAATAAAGCGAAGTTGCAATTTACCCTAGATGACCTGATCGAACAGACTCAGGGTGTGGAATGCCGTAAAGACGAAGGTGTGATTGATGAAATTCCATCTGCCTACAAGTCCATCGACCAAGTGATGCAAAATCAGGCAGATTTGGTGGAGGTTGTGGCAACACTCAAGCAGGTTGTTTGCATTAAGGGTTGATTTTCTGAACGGATGGTGAATTAGGTAAATGGCAGTTTCTAGATGCAGCTAGGAATCGTCGGGGGCAATTCATGAATTGCCCCCGACTGCTTATGCAGCAAATTACAAATAAAATAGGGTAGCTATAGACTGGTACTTGCTTGCTTACAGCTTGGTATTTCCACGTCCTACAGTAATATGAATGGATACCGCCCCTAAATTTTCCCAGACCCTTAGAAAGCTCAAACCTTTCAAAAATTAAGATTAACCATTAGTACCTTATGAAAATTGCCTTTGTAGACACGATTGATTGGGACTATCGGATTGAAAGTGCCTACCAAAGACCATTAGGAGGTTCGCAATCAGCATTATGTTACCTAGCGGAAGCCTTGGCGCAGCAAAACCATGAAGTATTCTTACTAAATCAAACCGCAGAAACAGGAATTTCCAGAGGGGTTACCTGCCTCAATTTAAATCAGGTTCCGAGTGAAATTTTGCAAAATCTAGATGTTGCGATCACGCTAAACTCAACGGGATATAGTAAAACCCTGCGATCGCAACTAGGAGAACAAACTTGCTTTGTACTTTGGACGCAGCATGACATCGACCAGCCTGCGATGCAGCCTTTGCTCGATCGCACCGAACAGGATATCTATGATGCGATCGCCTGCGTGAGCGCATGGCAACGTCAAGAATATTGTCGCTACTTTGGTATTCCATCCGATCGCATCGCTGTTTTTCGTAATGCGATCGCACCTACATTCACCAATCTCTTCGAGCGGGATGCAAATATTCTCAGTCAGAAATCTGGAGATCCAATCCTTGCCTATACCAGTACTCCATTTCGGGGTCTAGAGATTCTTTTAGATGTCTTCCCCAAAATTCGTCAAGCTATACCCAATGCAAGATTGCAGATTTTCTCTAGCATGAAGGTCTATCAAGCATCCGATGCAATGGATAAGGAGCAGTTTGGTAATCTTTATCAGCGCTGTTACAATACAGAAGGTGTGGAATATATTGGTTCGCTGCCTCAACCTGAGTTAGCCAAAGCGCTCAAATCTGTTTCAGCTTTAGCCTATCCCAATACCTTTGCCGAGACTTCCTGTATTGCGGTTATGGAAGCGATCGCTAGTGGCTGCAAGGTAATTACCAGTAATTTAGGGGCACTCCCTGAAACAACCCGTGGTTTTGCCGAGCTAATTGAGATAGGGGATTGGGCAGTTTATAAAGAGCAGTTTGTGGATGCTACAGTCCAATTCCTCAGAAACCTGTTGAGTGATTTGCAGGGCGAGCCAACGCATGGGATTGCATCCCAGTTGAGACAACAGGTTGATTACATCAATCAGTCTTGTATTTGGGCTGTACGTGCGACGGAATGGAGCAAATGGCTGATGGCATTGACTGAGCAGCGACAGGCAACGATTCTAGATTCTCTGCAAAAACTAGAAACAGAGATAGAGATTTACGAACGAGCGATCGCCAACGATCCGCAGAATAAGTCTAATTATTGGCATTTAGGATTGAATTTGCTATTGCTCGAAAGAGAAGAGGATGCCCAAATGGTCTGGTTCTCTGCAATTTCAGACGGAACGCCCGAGCAAGTGGAACAATGGACTTCTGAATTAATTGCGACATTGGATGTCGAGGCAAAACAGTGGGAATCTCAGGGAAACTTCGCCAAATCTTGGTTAATTCGCCAGCATATCCAGGCGAATGCCCCAGAAAATATAGAGAATCTAATTGGTTTGGGCAATTTACATTTGGAGGCTGGACAAGTTGAGGAAGCGATCGCCTGCTTTTATGACTGTCTTTTGATGCAATCACCCCAACCTGAAATTCGTTCTGAAATTCTCAAGCAGCTTGCGAAAGCCTATCAACACCAGGGCAAAATCAGCTTTGTCAATACTAAGCAGATCGCTCATATTTTACCTGACGATACCGATATAAAATTAAATTTGGGCTGTGGAGAAAGGCATCTCGAAGGGTTTATCAATGTCGATAAGTTTGGCAATCCAGATTTGCGCGTTGACCTAGAAGTTTTCCCATGGCAATGGGCTGACAATAGTGTGGGTGAAGTCAGGCTCAATCATGTGCTCGAGCATCTTGGTGCTACACCAGATATCTATTTGGGCGTCTTTAAAGAGCTTTATCGCATTTGCAAGCCCTATGCAAGGATTCATATCAACGTTCCCCATCCGCGTCATGATGATTTTATGAACGACCCCAGTCATGTCCGCGCAGTTACCCCAGAGGGGCTGATGTTGTTTTCGCAAGCCCAAAATCGCGATTGGATTGCCAATAAAGTCGCAAACTCACTGCTGGGCTTGTATCTCAATATTGATTTTGAACTTGTACGCTGGTGCTATTACCTAGATGAACCTTGGCGATCGCAATATATCTCTGGTAAGGTCGGAGGTGCAGAAATCATGCAAATCCTCAAGCAATTTAATAATGTTGCTAAGCAAATTGAAATGGAACTGGTTGTAATCAAAAATTGAAGGATACGAAATCTTTATTCCTCGTAAAATTAAGGTAGGTGAAATCGACCGTATCCGTTCTTTGCCGCAGGTTTTGGCTTGACGATATTTTCCTGAAGCGCACGATCGCAAACTCTGTGGATGCCCTGCATGCCAACCAAAAGGTGAAATCATACCAATTTCTCTTGAAATTGCGACAGATCGGGTTTTATGTTCCGCGTGGAGCGCGGTCTTTTCAAAAAGATGCGTTGCATCACTTTTTGAAAATGGTATCAAATCTCAACGAATTCGGCAGGCTTGGAAAAATTGTTCGATTAGACAGTGTCTTGAGCGATCGCCTTCATGCTAGCCTTCGACCTATGGAGTTGATGACAGATCGCGATTTTAACAATTATATAGTTATATAATAATACAAATACAAATTATACCGTCACTCATGCCCACCGTTTACTGAAATCGTTATGGTAGAAAAGTTAAAACCCGATTGGGCAGGAACCGATTTCCTCTCTCATGTCGTGAATTTCTTAATTCAGACCAAGCCGCTGTATCAACTGATGAAACAGCAAGCGCGTCGCATCATGATCGATACCGCCGAGAAAAAAGGCGTGGCTTGGCGCAAAAACTATCAAGCCTTAGAGAATAGTCCTGCAAAATCGCTACTCGCCTCTGTGACGAATTCCGCGATCGCTTATCCCGATTATTATCAAGTTCCCTTTCATGCCTACGAGCAGGGCAATTTATGTTGGCAAGCTGCCTTGGAAGTTCCCTCTGCCACCTATGCGATCGCCCTGCGGGTTTGGAAAAATGAATCCTTAACTTGGGAAGAAGCCCACGAGCGCTTACGTGGTTGTTTTCATGAGGCGATCGCTGCCTATTTGCCCGATCGGTTAGAAAAGGTTTTAGATATTGGCTGTTCCGTGGGAATCTCGACGCTCGCGCTCCACCGCTATCTGCAACAACGGCAATCCGCACCGATTCAGACGATGGGGCTGGATTTGTCACCCTATATGCTGTCGGTAGCAAAGGTATTGGATGAAAAACAAGAGATTGCGAATTGGGTGCATGGCAATGCTGAAAGGACAGACTTTCCCGACAACACCTTCGATCTGATCGCGATTCAGTTCCTTTTACACGAACTGCCTCAGCTTCCATCCTGTCAAATCTTTCGAGAAGCAAAGCGGATTTTACGTCCGGGTGGGGTTTTAGCAATTGTGGACAATAATCCCGCTTCTCCAGTGATTCAAGGCTTACCCCCAGCCCTATTTCTATTGATGAAAAGTACGGAGCCTTGGAGCGATGAATACTATACCTTCGAGATCGAAGGTGCGATTCAACAGGTGGGACTAGACTATAAGACAACCGTCGCCAGCGATCCGCGTCATCGAACGCTTGTTGCTGTGAAGCCGATTTAAATTATTCATGAGGGCTGAAATGGATTCCACCGTAACCTTCGCAACCATTGAGAGTCAAGCGGGAACTACTGTTCTGGAGCAGCCATTGCCAGCGATCGCAGAGGGAATGAATGATGTTCCTACCGATGGCGCAGTTGTTGATGTATGTAGAGATTGGTTGAGTTCTCATCGTTTTTTGGGTCAATTACCAACCGAGGTATTGCAAGCGATCGCCCAGTCTTTTCAATACTTTTGCGTAGAACCCAAGACGCCGATCTACCAAGAGGGGCAAACGCCAATTGGGCTTTATTTACTCAAAGTTGGAACGGTGGAAATCTTTCGGCGATCGTCCATTGGCAAATCGCTGATTTGCGATCGCCATGCAGGGGATTTGTTTGGCTATACGCTGGTAGCGAAGACAGATACCTATCAAACCAGCGCGATCGCGCTCACGGCTAGCGAAATTTGGTTTCTCCCACAGGCGGCATTTCAAGCACTTATGCTTGAATACCCATCGATGCAACAGGCAATCCATTCCCTGCTCTCTCAGGATTTGAATGAGTATGCGGCTCGCATTGCTTGGGAACAGGTGCGAATTCAAGGTTTGCAGTCCTATATCCAGCCAGTCCCCAGCGACATCAGGATTCTGGGCAGTAGTAAAGCCACACAAAAACTGGCAGAACAGATCGATCTTGCCGCCGCGAATCTTAATCCTGTTGTGTTTCAGGCACTGGCTGGCACTGGGAAAACATTCCTAGCAAGCTCAATCCATACGCGTTCTGGGCTGGCATCCCAACCTTTTGCCGAAATGGACTGTGCCGATCTGCCCCGTAGAGAGGATGGTCGGCTGGATACGGATGCCCTGTTTGGTCGAATTGGTCAGCGATCGGGCATTCTCGAATTGTTGGAACGAGGAACGCTACTGCTGGATAACGTGCAGGTCTTGAGTGAGGGCGATCGCACCCGTTTATGCCACTACCTCAAGACTGGATTGGTTCTGCCCAATCACGGCATTATGGGCAAAACCGATCTAGCGACGGAACCGCCACAGCCGATTCAATCTTGGGTGCGTCTGATTTTGGCATCGCCGAACAAGCTGGATTTGCCCGATATGAACGCCATTACGATTAAACTTTTTACCCTACCGCAGCGCAAGGCAGATATTCCAGAGTTTGCCCGCTACTTTTTGAACCTATTTTGCCGCGAACAGAATCGCCCGTTGCTGCAACTGGATCAGTCCGATCTGCGCCGCCTGCTCAGCTACGAATACCCTGGCAATCTGGCGGAACTGGCAGAGATTTTGCACCGAGCTGTAATCATGACGCCAGCAGGTTGTGCGGTCGTGCCAGAACAAGCTCTGTGGTCGGTACAGTCCAACAAAAATGCGTTTCGGCTGGATCTGCTAACCCATGTGCCTTGGCTGCGTCAAGTATTGCTAAGCCGCTGGTATCCAGAGGGAATCTGGATGGTGATGATGGTAATTTTTGTCCCCGTCACGATCTTGGGCTTCGTGGGGGCGCAAGATCGCGATAGCAGTATCACTCTAAATCTGTTTTGGGCATGGTGGTGGCCTGGGTATCTATTTCTATTTGCATTTTTAGGGCGGATCTGGTGTGCCGTCTGCCCATTTACGATTGCTGCTGAATGGTTGCGACGGATTTCTCTCTGGCTATTTCCACGCCAGCAACTGACTTGGAATACACAATGGTTGAACCGATGGGGAGCTTGGATTTTGTTCATAGGCTTCGTAGCGATTTACCTGTGGGAAAAACTCTGGGACTTGCCACATCATGCCTATCTATCTGCATGGCTGTTACTGGCGATTACGGCTGGAGCGGTGATTTTCAGCCTGATCTACGAACGAAGATTATGGTGTCGCTATCTCTGTCCGATCGGGGGTATGAATGGGATGTTCGCCAAACTATCAATGGTAGAGTTGCGATCGACCCAACAGGTCTGTGGGAGTCAGTGCAATACTTTTGGTTGCTATAAAGGCAGTAGTATCACGACAGTCACCTTTGTCGATGCCCTTCCCAACGAAGGTCAGGCTACGGAGGGATGTCCGCTCTATTCCCATCCAGCGCAATTGCAGGATAACCGAGACTGTATGCTATGTATGACCTGTCTAAAGGCATGTCCCAATCGCTCGGCGCAGTTAAATTTACGATTCCCCGCATCCGATTTGCTAGATAATCACCAAGGCTTTTGGGCAGAGGTGGCGCTGTTGCTGCTGTTGTTGGGTGGCGTATTTATGCATCATTCCCAAGTGCTTCTAGAATGGTTGGGATTTGGTTCCATTCCTGTCAATGCCGATCGCTTACTTACAAGTATCCCCATCGCGCTGACACTCCTCAGTATTCCCGCCCTGTTAACCTATGCAACCCATGCGATCGCCCGTTTCTTCGATCCAGAGCAACCCGATTATCTCACGGTTATCTATGCCTATCTGCCTTTGACGCTTGCCGCAAATCTGGCTCACTATATTCCCGCTTTTATTATGGAAGCGGGTCGGATTCTGCCTATCTCTGCCCGTACTTTGGGCTTGAGCGGTGCGGGTTTGCCGACGCTGACTTGGAGTTTGGATGTAGCTCAATTTTTGCAAGGGGTGACGCTGCTCTCGGCGCTGGCCTTCAGTCCCTATCCGCTATTGCGAATTACGAAGCGATCGTGGTTGAGTAATCTCCCCCATCTGTTTTTGCTCGTTGGGTTAACCGTACTTTGCTTCTGGCTGATGATTTACTGGACTTTGGACTAGAAAAAGAAAAAAAGGCAGCAGGTGCTTGGCACAAACTGCCAAAAGAGCAATGATCAATTAACCAAAATTGACATTGACAATAATGATTTTCCAGAAACTCCAA